>CAYWFS010000046.1:0-2057 GCA_964457685.1 uncultured Ruminococcus sp.
AAACGCACCGTAACGAACATTCAGTACGTTTGAACCCATAGTGATTACGTCAACATCGGCATGCACGAATGAACCGTCGGAGATACACGAAACGTAATCGGGAACTTCGTAGGTATCAACATCGTGCTTTTCAGGCGGGTAGCAAATCAAATCTTCGTTTGAGAACAGAACACCATCCTCTACAAAGACGTATCTCCAACCACGCTCATCAAGCTCATTCTCCGTATACTCGTCACGAGCGGGACCCTCGAATTCGCCGAGGTTTTCGCACCATGAGAACGCCCAGCAATCAACTCTGTAAAGAGCTTTCGATATTGTAACGCTTTCAAGGTCTTCGCAACTGTTAAACGCACTGGCGAGAATGTACTTGCAGGTAGAATCTTCATCCATCGTAACGGACGTGATTCCGCTCTTTCCGTTAAATGCATTGTAGAACAGTGCAAATACGGGATGTCCGTCAATTTCTTCGGAAAGGTTTATTTCGGTATCGTCAAATCCTAAACCGTCAAAAACGATAATCTGATTTTCGATTCCGTCTTCTCCGAGTTCGTATTCTATACGGGTTACTTCTCCGTCATCATCAACGGTATCTTTAAAGTAACCGTCATCGAAGGTTTCGCCGTTTGCCGCCCATGTATCGATGTACTGCTCTACTGTCATGTAGGAGTAGATAGGTTCATCAAATTCGGTCGGGAACTTCTGAACTTCACTGTTTGTACCGCAAAGTGTGCCGTAAAGCTCGACTTCGGCAACATACAGATGCTCAGACATATTGATTACACGGAACTGTGTGAAGCTGTATTCAGCCGCCGAGAGAAATTCATCGGAAGTAACTTCATACCATTCAACTTCGTAATCGCAGTTATCCGGGAAACGATAGAGTGAAATCCAGTCTTCGCCGTTTACGGAACCCTGAATTGTAAGACCACGCATACGTTCCAAGCCAAGTCCGTCTTTATCGTCTTCCTGTGCGGGATAAACTCTAATCTTGTCAAGCTGTGTGTATGTACCCACGTCAACACCGATGCTTACATGACTTCCCGTCTCATATGCATCGTAGAAAGTATCCGTATTGTCGTCAAACGCATAGTTATATGTACGGTCGTACCTGTCATCCCACGATCTGTCACCGAAGATTGTTGCTATCGGAAGGTCAATGAGATTTACGGATTCTTCATTCTCGGAATAACTCGGGAATTCGGTTGTGTCATCATCTGCTGTGTAACCGAAGAATTCAACCTCGGCAACATTGAGATGCTGTTCTTTGTTGATAATTCTGAACTGTGTGAATGAATAGTCGTTTACATAGTCCATTTCATCTGCGGTTACAACGTAGGGAGTAGCTGTATAGAAGTCGTCCTCAAAGGTGTACAGGTCTGCCCATGTTTCACCGTCGGATGATCCCTGAATTGTCATGCCGTCCATACGCTCGATACCCATCTCGGCTCCGGCAGGTACCAAACGTAACTCACTAAGCTGGAATTCGGGACGCACACGTTCCTCAGAATAGTTTGCCGCCACGTCATCTATCGTGAGCTTGAAGTATTGATATTCAGTACCCCATGCCTCTTCATAAACAACAAAATCACAGCGACCCCAGTATAATGCATAGTCCACCATCGACGTATTTTCGATTTCGACCCAATCGTAGTTTCCATCTTCATCGGGTTCATCGGAAGCATACAAAGTCCACGCTACGGGATTTTTTTCGTTATCTCCATCTGACCAAATCATATATCCGCTGACAGGAATCGGACGGTCGGTTTTCCAGATAACGTAAGGTTTGTTTACGGAGTTGAATACACCGCACCATTTGCTGTCAAGATTGCCGTCAAACAGATTTTCCTGGGGTTCATCGTATGAACTGCCGGAACCGTCGATAACGGTTATTTCGGGTTCGTACATACCATCGGCAGAACGAGGAACTATATGTACCTCTGTCAGCATTGTGGGTTCTTCGACTTCAAGTCCGACGTACATGTCAGGTGATGTGGATTCTGCATCGTAGAACGTGGAAATATCTCCGTCAAATGCCTTGTCATAGGTAGATAATTCGT
>CAYWFS010000046.1:2157-11274 GCA_964457685.1 uncultured Ruminococcus sp.
TCGTAGAACGTGGAAATATCTCCGTCAAATGCCTTGTCATAGGTAGATAATTCGTGATTATCTTCTTCATCACCTACCCATGGGTCGGTACCGAATATCGTGCCTGTCAGAAGCTCACCATTTTCCGGTTTATCAGCCGTGCAGCCGATTTTTTCGTGTTCTTCTTCCTCTTCTTCCTCCTCGTCGTCGGATTCGTCCTCGTCGTTGGATTCCTCCTCTTCGTCGGATTCGTCCTCTTCGTCGGATTCGTCCTCTTCGTCGGATTCGTCCTCTTCGTTGGACTCGTCTTCTTCGTCATCGCCCGGTTCGGTATCTCCCGAATCACCGCTTGCGATGTCGATTTGTTGTGGTGTGTCTGTTGCAAGAACCGCCGACGCAGTATTCAGCGACAGCAGCAATGCAAGCAAAACCGCAAGAGAATTTTTCATCATAGCCTTTCACCTACCTGAATTGAAATAGGCTTCATAGTAATAGCTCTTTCAGAAATCAAGTAACTCTCCTTCTTGTAATATTTTGCCTGAAAGTGGAAATCTATGTCTACTTTGATTGCCACCTTGAAAAAACAAAAAAACGCTGAATAAAACAGCGTTTTGGGCAAGATTTTGCGATTATTTCATTTGGAAATTAAGGTAGACTTTTGTTGCCAAAGCACATTTTCATGCTTGAGCAGGAAGAATAAAAACTCCTCCGCTCGGCTTACGGCAATAAAAGTATAGATTCAGTTAAATTATACCATCTTTGCTAAGCATTGTCAATAATTCAGGCGAATTATTCAATCTGTTTGGCGGCAGATTCTTGTGAAAAAATAAAATCGGCGATACTGCTTCGGCAAAAAATACGGTATCGGGCTTTTTCGTTCTCTCCACACTGTCGGCACTTTTTTCTTTATTCGCACAAGCGATATTACAGAATCATTTTGCCGATTTTGACTATTTTTTCGCTCTGTTTTTGAATTATATTGGTGTATCGTGTCCATTGCTGGTAATTTATGGTTTTGTGAAACGGTTATTATAACACATCCTCCGCACCGTGTCAAGCGGTATCCGAAAACGAGTCACGAATTGTTAATTTGTGCCAATTAGAACTGCTAATTTTTGGTAATCTTTATTTAGCGAACTCTCTTGCATTATTCGGAAAAATATGGTAAAATACAGTCACAACAAGGAAATGGTAATAATTACTAATTACGATAAGAGGAAAGGCATGGTAAGAACAATGGATAAAGACACAAAGATACTCATAGCGGACGAAAACAACGAAGTCAGAACTCATATACACGAAAAGCTTATGTCAAGCGGTGCCGGAACTGTGGACGAAGTAAAGAACGGTGACGAAGCAATGAGAATGATTTCCCGTCAGGCATACGATATAGTAATAAGCGACCTTTGGCTCCCGTCACTCGATGCGGCATCAATCATGAAAAGAACGACCGAGCTTAACAAGACTGCTCCGTCATTCGTAATACTCACGCAAGTTTCCACCCCGTCCGTACTCATGGAGGCAAACCGTGCAGGTGCATCACTATGTATGCCGAAGCCGATTGATTACGACACGATAAGCGACAAAATAGAAATGATACTGAAAAATCGAATCCATTCCTTGAACAACGAAAACGAAAGCAAAAAGCTTGATGAACAGATAGATATTGAGACGCAGGTAACTCGCATAATCCATCAAATCGGAGTGCCGGCTCACATAAAGGGCTACCAGTATCTCAGAACGGCGATACTTATGACTATCTCCGACAACGATGTGATAAATTCCGTAACAAAGGTTCTGTATCCGTCTGTTGCAAAGAAATATCAGACCACTACTTCAAGAGTAGAGCGTGCTATCCGTCATGCCATCGAGGTTGCGTGGGACAGAGGAGACGTTGACACTCTCAACTCGTATTTCGGCTACACGATTCAAAACAGCAGAGGAAAGCCGACAAACTCCGAATTTATCGCAATGATAGCAGACAATATGCGTCTGAAATATAAAATAAAGTAAGCTTCTGCCCAAATCCATATTTATATCCTTAACAAAAGCTCTCCTTCCGTGCGTGATATAATTCCTACTAAATGAATTATACCGCCATGGTGGAGAGCTTTTGTTTTATTTTACTCGGAGGACTACATTTCCTTCGAGATCCGTTCGGTAAACGATTATTTCACGTTCGTTAAGTCGTTCAAGCACCTCTGAGGTCGGATGTCCGTATGAATTGTTTCTTCCGCATGAAATTACCGCTTCATCGGGATCAACCGCATCGAGAAATGCCGCACTTGACGAGGTTCTTGAACCGTGATGACCGACCTTTAAAATATCTGCGTCAAGCTCATCGCCGTAAAGACTCAATGCGTATGCTTCCTCCTCTGTTTCGGAATCCCCTGTCACAAGCAAGGTAGTGTCCTCTACCTCTATCTTTACAAAAAGGCTGGAATTGTTGTAATCACTCGAATAGAAATCGAACAGGTCATACACACGAATGTCTATGTTTCCCGTATCGTACTCCGCTCCCTCTGTCAGATAGATTATCTCCGTCCCCTGCTTCATTGCAGCATATACAGCCTCCGTATAAAATTCCTCATCCGCAACTATATCGGACATTACGAGGCAATCAACCTTAACGGAGCTGAGAATATCCGCCGCACCTCCCATATGGTCTTCGTGAGGGTGAGTTATGAAGAAATAGTCAACGTGAGGAGCGTACATTTTCACATATTCCGCCGCTGTTTCTCCGCTTGAAGCCGGCCCTGCATCGACAAGCACGGATTCTCCTTTGTATGTAACAAGTACGCAGTCACCCTGCCCAACATCAACGAATCTTATAGTCGGAAGTCCGTCTATCAGCTCGGCAGTCGGAAATATCGTACCTGTTTTGCTGTAGGCAAATATCGAATAAACTATTGCCGCCGCAAGTATAATTGCAACAGTCAGCGGATTTTTGCCCCGCAGAAGCTTTTTTGTTTTTTTATAGACCTTCTTTTTGTTGTATCGTTTGCTTTGTTTTGTCTTTTTCATTTTTATCTCTTTCACTTACAATGTCGAAAAATCTGCGAATATGCTCGGCAAGAAGACAGGCAGGTATTGACAGAAAAAACCACAGCAGTGTAAACAACGGGCATATTTGTCCTGCAAGGTTTCCGAGTCTTGAGGAGTAATCCCAAACATCAAGCCGAAGCCAAAGATTTACGACAACACCCGTAAAAAACTCCACCGCCGTTATTATTCCGCAACCGACCAGTGAACGCAGAAAAATCCCTTTTTCCATGAGCAGCATATCCGTAAAATATATCAGCAGAAAGCAGATTCCGCCGGCACACGTCATACTCCAGTGTGTATATCCACGCCATATTATTTCGAGAACACTGTAGATTATCCCTCCGCACAGAAAAACGCACGCATATTCAAGCCTTTTTATCACATAAATCACCCCCTATATCTTTTTGACATACAGGGGGTAACTTATTCAATTAATTTTTTATTCCGTGCAATTTTCGAGAACTATGCCCTCTCCGTGAGTTTTTGTAATATTTCCGTCTATTCTGAGTCCGTCAACTCCTCGAACGAAAATACCGTGTTCTGCGTGTGGAGCATCGATTATGTTGTCCTCGATAACTACGTTTGTAATATTATTGCAGCTCGGATCGTCGCAGTCTGATTTTACCACAATTCCCGCGGCTTCTCCCCAAAACCTTGCACAGTTTGTTATTCTGTTTCCTCTTATCGTGATATTTCTCGGAGAAACCCCTTCGTACCACCATGCTTCGGATGCGGCAACGATTGCGGGACCGTGAATATCACGAAGTGTGTTTCGTTCGATTACCGCACCGTGAGTTTTGACTAAAGCCCCTCTCGCAAAATGTGAAGAAGCGGTGCATCCGATTATTTCAACGAACGGAAGCTTAGTCTCGTTCGCAAGAACAAGTCCGTCCGTACTTTCGGGGAGAGGATGATCTACAATTACCTTACATCTCCATTCATTCGGATAAGGTGTAACGGCTGTAACCCTGTAGGTATCGAGAACCTTGAGATCGCTTTTTCTCGTAAGCTCGAGTATGTCTCCGATGTCCGGATAATCGAGGGTCTGGGTGTGCGTTCCGTCCGGTGTTTTCTCCTGCATGAAGAATTCTGTATCGGAAAGTCTCTCCGTGACCTCCTGATAATATCCGTGGACGTTTGTGAAATCGTCTCCCTGATACTCAAACACGCAGTCCTCAAGTCGTAGCTTTCCCGTCATTGCGGTAAAATGGGTTGCGTCTGTGTTGGTTGACAAATGATAGCCGCAGGACGGAACCACCCAAAGTCTTTTCAGAGTCACGTTTTCACTTCGATTTCCGACAACTCCCATTCCCGGCTGGCTGTGTATCGTCACATCGGTCAAGGTTATTCCCTTTGAGCCTTCGATATGTATTCCGGGTCGAGAATGGAAGGTATGCACCGTAGTAAACTCATCCCCAACGCAAAGTCCGACACATCTAACCTTAGCCGAAAAATGATGACGGTCGATATATTCATAGCTCATGATACTTCCGTTTTTGTTTTCGCCGTTTGTCGGGTCGCACCATGTATATCTGAGAGTCATGGGAGTTTTTTCGTTTATCGGACAATCCGCATCAAGCTCGACCTTTACGTTATACACCTCCGCTTCTTCCGCAGACACGCATTCCGTAACATATCCTCTGCTGAACGGTTTTCTCTTGTGGTCTATCGTAAGTCCGCAAAGCTCTACATTTTCGCAGTTTTGTATGCATATAGGCTCCATAAAGCCGTCTATGATAAACTTAGCTCCGTATGCAGATATAACGCAATCCGAAAGACCATCGAGGTCAAGTCCTATGTCGTATTCATATTTCGGATTGAACATTACTCTTTGCGGATTACCTCCGTATCTTCCGTTCATTACGGCATCCTGTGCTTCTCTTGCACGACTTCCCGTTATGATATATTCACCCGGCTCGATAACAAGAGTTTTTCCGTCCCCGTCTCTGAGTCTGTTTACCGCCTTTGCAAGTGCTTTTACGGTATCTATTCCCGATTTATCCGAAAAACTGATTATCTCATTCATAACGAACACCTCCGTTTATAAGCAAACACTTCCGTTATTTTGTTTCCGTTTCCTTTGCTTCTGACGTGTTATCCTCGTTTGTGTCCTTTTCCTTACTTTCACCGAGATACTTCGGAAGCTGCATTCCAGCCATATCGAACATTTCATTCATGGGAGGTATGCTTTTGTAGAGTCCAGATATAAAGTCCGCTGTAGAGTTTTTGCCGTCCTTGCCGTTTCCGCCATCCCATACGGTTATCTTGTCTATCTTGAGATTCTTAATAGCGTCAACCTGGATTCTGGTAAGTTCTTCCATCTTGTCGGCAATCATAAGACGAATTGCGTCATTTGCGTCTCCGCCTGCCGAACGAACTATTTCGGCAAAACCTTCGGACTGCTTTATGAGCATTTGCTTAACACCGTCTGCTTCAGCCTGCATTTTCATAAGAATAGCATCAGCTTCACCCTTTGCACGTCTTCTGATTTGTTCGGCTTCCGCTTCTGCCTGTAATTCAAGCTTCTTTCTTTCGATTTCGGTCTTAACGATAACGTCCGCTTCGAGCTTTGCCTGTTCAAAGTGGGCTCTTGCTTCTTCGGCTGCTCTCTGTGCTTCAAACGATTCCTGCTCTGCCTTTGCTCTTGCGATATTTTCGGCAGCAGTCGCACGCTTGAGAGCTTCCGCTTCTTTTTCACGTCTGGTAGCATCGGATTCCGCAACCTTGGCTTTAGCTTCGTTTTCACCGCCTATAGCCTCGGAGTCTGATTTGGATACCGAAATACGCTTGTCACGATCAGCTTCTGCCGCACCTATAGCACCGGCTCTTTCAGCTTCCGCAACGGAGATTTTAGCATCGTTTATAGCCTTTGCCGCCGCTTCCTGACCGAGAGCAACTATGTATCCGGATTCGTCTGTGATGTCGGTTACGTTTACGTTGATGAGTCGCAGACCTATCTTTTTAAGCTCTGTTTCTACGTTTGAAGATACGGCTTCAAGGAACTTGTCACGGTCGGAGTTGATTTCTTCAATATCCATTGTCGCAATGATAAGTCTCATCTGACCGAATATAATATCCTCTGCAATCTGCTTTATTTCGTCTATTTTCATTCCGAGAAGACGTTCAGCCGCATTCTGCATAACACCGTTTTCTGTTGAAATACCTACAGTAAATCTCGAAGGAACGTCAACACGGATATTCTGCTTTGAAAGTGCGTTGCGAAGATCTACCTGAATCGACATGGGCGTGAGGTCGAGGTATTCATACGACTGAATTACCGGCCAAATGAAGGACGCACCACCGTGAATACACTTAGCGGAACGCTGTTGTCCGTCCTGAGTCTGTCCGACCTTACCGTAGATAACGAGTACCTTATCAGACGGGCATTTTCTGTAGCGTGAAAGTATCACTATCATGGTTGTAAGCACCACAAGCACGATAACGCACGCAAGGATCGGTACCGAGGGGTCAATAGATACTGCTGTCAAAAATGTTCTCATGTTTTTTCTCCTTTGTATTTTATGTATTTATTTGTTTACGGGTTCAACTACCACCATTCCGTTTTCATCGGTGGCGGTTATTCTGACGCTTTCTCCTGTAACAAGCTTTCTTTCGCAAGGAGTTACTGCGTCTATTTCAATAAATCTCTCCTGAATCGTTACGTTCACCTTTCCACTGCCGCTCATATTCGGAGGTACGGGAATATATACCGTCCCCACCTTACCGATAGAGTAACCGATGACGATATTCCCGCTGGATTGCAGCTTCGATGCAAGATTCATGACAAATGCGATTCCGACAAGAGTCAAAAATCCGAATGCGGAGGCAAGTATAACGCAAACCGTCAGCGGCATACCCGAGTTGTAAAGTGCAAGTCCGCTCCATCCTCCGACGGCTGCCATTGCCATTATACCTCTCAGCGAAAACAGTCCGAAACCGTCTCCGCCGCCGTCTCCCGGAGTATCTCCGATTCCGTCACCCGTTATGTCGATTCCGTCGGTATCAATATCATCGTCTCCGAGTCCGAACAAAAGCAGAACCGTCTGCACCACAAGAACCAACGTTGACGGTATTGCAATCAGTGCAAATATCTGTCCCGCAAGGTCAAGTCCGTTCCACCATTCTATCATAAAAATCACTCCTTTCAGCTTGTTTTATCTTTTTCTGAGCTTTTCCGCACCGAGAGAATCTATTATATCCTCGGCTTCGGCTTTTATTACCGTTGAATAATACGTTATGGCAATTATCTTTATTCCTAAGGCAAGTCTGCGTTTGGCTCCTCCGCAAGGCTCCTCGTAATCATCGAGTATCTGCGATATAATCTCCTCTTCTGATGAAGCACTTCTTCCTCGAACAGCAAAAACATCTATCGCTCTGCAAACGTAATCGTAAAGTCTGCTTTCGCTTATTATTGCGTCCTCCGCATTTTTGCCGTTTACATATTCGAGTACGAAAATTATTCTCGACAGCTGCATAGTATCACGCATCATATTTATAAGAAGTATCCGTGCAAGATGCTCCATTGTATACGACCTTTTGTCGGGCGAGCCTACCCAACCTCTTTTCAGCCAGTTCTGCAACGTAGTGCCGTCAATGCCGGTTATTTCCTTTATTTGTGCAAGCATTATCTTATCCGTGATGAAAAATACCTTGCCGAGAAAATCAAGTCCGGTAGCACCGTTCATTTTGTCTCGATTCAGACGAGTTCCCGGAATAGTTTTTATCGCACTTTTTTCAAAGTCACTTGTTCCCAAGTCTCTTTCCTCCTCTCACTCTTTGACATCTCATCTCTTATCTGAATTATATCATGCGGTCATTTGACTGTCAAGAGCGGATGCGTTTTTTAATCTGATTTTAATATTTTTACACCGAAAATAATCAAATCCACGAGTTTTTCGTTGTTTTCACGCAAATACTTCTAAGATTTGTTTGACAAAAGGGGAATTTTGTAGTATAATGTTATAAATATGAAATTCTGGGAGCTTTGAGATAATGTATTTTAATGCCTACAACGAAAAAATAATATATGTAGGAAAAAACGACAGTTTCTCACGTCTTTCCTGCGTTATGGCTGGTACTACATATAAAAATCCGAACTACAGAATACGCAGAAACGAGTGTGACGTTTACGTTTTTGAATACGTTATCTCGGGCAAGGGTTCTATCGAGATAAGCGGAAAACGCTACGATGTTCACGGCGGTATGTTTTATTGTATCGCAAAGGGCTGTGAGGAGTTTCATTATGCCTCCCCCGATGAGCCTTACGAAAAAATGTGGATAAATCTCGATGGCGAGCTTATGAAAAAGATGTTTGACTTTTTTAATCTCGGCAGCATTTATATTTCCGAAGTAAATGTTATGAGTCAGTTCATCGAAATCCACGACAAGCTTGAGCATATGACCGAAGCGAACGAATCGGGAACATATGCGGAAATAATGAGCCTTGTTTTCAATATTCTCACGGAAGCAACAAAGGAACGCTTTTTCCCCACATCAACTCAAAGCTCATCGACAAACGAAAAAATTCGTGCGTATATCGACAAAAACATCTACAACAACATAACTCTCGATGATATAGCGGATGAATTCGGAATCACAAAAATGCACGTCATTCGTCTTTTCAAGCAGAAGTACAACATTACACCGATACAGTACATCCTCGATAAGAAAATTGCTATATCAAAAAGCTTGCTGATGGGTACGCTTATGCCGATAAAAGAAATAGCCGCTCTGCTGAATTATTCAAACACTCAGCATTTTTCGGGAGCTTTCAAAAAGGCTGTGGGCTGTACTCCGAACAAATACAGGCAGACAAAATAAACACTGCACGGTGAAAATATTCACACAACTGCTTGACATCCACACAAAAATATAGTATAATATTTAGGCTGACAAATTTAATATTGCTAATGTGGCTCAGGGGTAGAGCAGCTGATTCGTAATCAGCAGGTCGAGGGTTCAAATCCCTCCATTAGCTTTTTTTGTTTTATATCACTAAGCTCTTTTGTCTTTTTCAAAAGCAGCTTTTTTTATTTTTAACGGAGCTTTAAACCGACCCAAGAAGCCGGATTTTTTGTCTTACTTCCGGGGTCA
>CAYWFS010000047.1:0-4210 GCA_964457685.1 uncultured Ruminococcus sp.
AATCTGAAAGACGGAGTCTTTCTTCTTCAAAATCCCTAACGTCTTAGGAAAACCTCCCGTAGAAGTTTAAAAATAAAATTCATAAATAATAAAAATTTTGAAATAAAAAACGAAAGGAACACCACTATGTCAGTTCTCTTCAAATGCATCTCCGCTATGGAGAAATGCTTCATGGACGAAAGCATCGATTCCAAAAAGGAAATGAATCACTCCTCAGCTCTCCTCGGTGAACAGGTTTGCTTCCAGGTTGCCTATACCACCGATAACCCCGGCTGTACCCCCAAAACATGGCTCAAGCTCGTTGTTGACTCCCCCCTTGCGGAGTATATCACCGTCCGTCAGGTTGAGCAGGTTCCCGTAAGATATGCCGCTTACCCCCATGCCGACGACTACTTCCTCCGTAAAACTCCCGGACTTTATCCCGACCTCCTCCGTGAACCCACCCTCGATAACACACTTTTCGCTACATACGGTGAGCTGAAAGCACTCTTTGTTACCGTGGATCTCCCCACAGACATAGCCGGCGGCGACTACCCCGTTAACCTTACCGTAAAGAGCGGTGAGGATACCGTTGCTGAGGCTACATATACCGTTCACGTTATAGCAAAGGTTCTCCCCAAGCAGACTATGAAGGTTACAGAGTGGTTCCACTGCGACTGTATCGCAAACTACTACGGCCTCGAATCCTTTGACGAAAAGCACTGGGAGTATATCGAAAAGTTCATGCGTACAGCAACAAAGAACGGCATAAACGCTATCCTTACCCCCGTGTTCACTCCTCCGCTCGATACACTCGTAGGTCACGAAAGACGTACCACTCAGCTCGTTGACGTTTACCGTGAAGAGGGCGAATACGCTTTCGGCTTTGAAAAGCTCGACAGATGGGTTGAAACCGCAAAGAGAGCAGGGGTAGAATACTTTGAAATTTCCCACCTCTATACTCAGTGGGGTTGTGCTCACGCTCCCAAAATTATGGCTTACGACGCAGGCGAATATAAGCGTATCTTCGGTTGGGAAACAGACGCTTTCTGCGATGAGTATAAGACATTCCTCCGTGCGTTCCTGACAGCATTCGTTGCCGAAATGAAGCGTCTCGGTGTGGATAAGCAGTGCCTCTACCATATCTCCGACGAACCCGGTCTTGACCACCTCGAAAACTATAAGAGAGCTAAGGCTCAGATCTTCGATATTATCGGCGAATATACCATCATGGACGCTCTCTCCAACTTCGAGTTCTATAAGACAGGTGCCCTCACTTGCCCCATCCCCTCAAACGACCATATCGACGCATTCATAGAAGCAGGTGTGCCTAACCTTTGGACATACTACTGCTGCGGTCAGGTTGTCGGAGTGTCTAACAGACTCCTTGCTATGCCCTCACAGAGAAACAGAGTTATCGGTGTCCAGTTCTGGAAGTATAATATTGCCGGCTTCCTCCAGTGGGGCTATAACTTCTATAACGACCAGGGCTCCACAAGAGCTATTAACCCGTTCCTCGTAACCGACGGCGACTACTTTGTTCCCGCAGGTGACTGCTTCGCCGTATATCCCGGAGAAAACGGTGAACCCATAGAAACACTCCACCTGAAAGCGTTCACAATGGCTCTCCAGGACAGACGTGCTATGGATCTCGCAGAAGAGCTTTGCGGAAGAGATGCCGTTCTTGCACTCGTTGAGGAAAGAGGAGAGGTTACATTCTCGTCCTACCCCCACGATGAAGACTACGTCGATACACTCAGAGAAAAGGTAAACGCTCTCATCGAGTCCGCTCTTTGATTTTCACGACAAAAACCGATTTACAATAAATTTCTCAAGAAACGAAAGGAGAAAAAACTAACTTAATGAAGGTAACCTTTGATAAACAAAAGCTCCTTGCAGCTCTTATTCCCCCGGCAGGCATTTCCCAGACTAAAAATACCCTTACAGCCGTTGACGGACTTCTCTTTGAATGCCCCCCGAATCCCAAGTACGGCGATTACGATACAGACCGTGACGACCTTTGCCGTATTTCCGCATTCGACCTCGAAAAGGGACTTCGCACAAGCGTTGAATGCACGGTACACGAAAAGGGTATGTTCATCATAAATACCGTTAAGGTGCTTCAGATAGTCCGTGCATTACCCGACGGAGACGTTACAATAGAAATCGACGAAAAGGGTCATACAAAAATAAGCGGCGGCTTCTCCGATTTTGAAATATCCGCAAACCCCGGTGAGGAATTCCCCTCCATGCCTATGTTCATCGGAGATAAGGTGTACTCCATCCCCCAGCACAGAATCAAAAGCCTTATAGACAAAACAGTATTCGCAGTAGGTCAGAACGATGCCCGTCCCGTATTCAACGGAGCTTTGTTCAAGATAGAAAACGGCTCGGTAACAATGGTAGCCTGTGACGGTAATAAGCTTGCCGCCGCAAAAAGCTCCCTCGACTCCGCAAACGATCAGGAATGCAAGGTTATCATCCCCGGCAAGTTCCTTACAGAGCTTACAAAGCTTCTCCGTGACTCCGAGGACGAGGTAACTCTCATAGTAGGCCGCCGTCATGTATTCTTCAAGATAGGCGATATATACTTCTTCACAAGAGTTATAGATACCGAATACCTCGACTACGAAAAGATAATCCCCAAAACCTATACAACTCAGCTCTATGTGTCCAGACGTGAGTTCCTCGGTGCCTGCGAAAGAGCGTCCATCGTTACAGAGGATAAGCTCGGCGGCTCGGGTCGTTCCCACCTCAAGCTCGATATAGCGGACGGAGTAATAAAAATGTCGTCTGTTTCCTCGGGCGGCTCCGTCAACGAGAGAATCCCCTGTGCCATCGAGGGTAACGACATTACAATAGGCTTCAATTGCCGATTCCTTCTCGATTCACTCCGCTCCTCCCCCGCAGATTGCGACAGACTCAGAGTGAGACTCAATTCTCCCCTCATGGGTATCGTAATAGAACCCTCCGAAGGCTCGGGCTTCCTTAATGCCTCCCCCGACAGCGGAGTTTTCGGTGAACGCAAGCTCGATACAAACGAAAGCCGGGAAAATGAGGAGGACTTCATGTACTTCGTAATGCCCGTGAGACTTAACGGCTGATGTATATCCACGCAGGAGCGGGAAAGCTCATACGAGGCGAGGAGGTCATCGGTGTGTTCGATATGGACGGTCACGTTGACTCCGAGGTGAACAGAGGCTTTCTGAAATGTGCGGAAAAGGACGGAATAACCGAGTCGGCGGGGCAGGATCTCCCGAGAAGCTTTATAGTTATATCGACACGAGACAGAAAAAGAAGCGTTGTTTTCTCTCATATATCCGTAAGCGGAGTTAAAAAGAGAATAAAGCTGTAAGGCCGAAAAACGGAACAAATCCGAGAGGAATTACGTCTTTAACCGTAAAGAGAGAAAATTCAACAAAAACAGAAAGGAATCCATGTAATATGAAAAAGAAAATTACCGGTGTGCTTTCGTTCATAGCAGCCTGTGCCATCCTCACCGGTTCGGTTTCCGCAGACCAGTGGATAATCTCATCAAACCCGAGAATATCCGCAAATCCGAGTGCGGTAACCGAAAAGACGGAGGATGTAGAGGAAGAACCCACATATACGGTGGCAGCAGTGAATGTTGACGGCAAGGAAAAGGTAAATGTTACCAGTGCCGTGTGCGACCTTCTCCCGAGCGTGTCTCTTTCCTGTATCTTCGACTCGATAGAGGAAACACAGATGAGCATTGCATACGACGAGGAAGCGGAAACAAAGACAATGAACGTCTATGTTGTTGCCGCAGGACCCGTTGTGGCAGATACTTTCGCCGTAAAAATGAGCGGGGATGCGGGAACTGTTGTTGGAATCAACGTGTACGCAACAAACGACAACAACCTCGAGGACTGGTATCGCCTTACCGTAAATAATCCGGCAGAGGATAAGGACGGCTTCAAGATTTTCTCCGTAAAGGAATTCGCCCGTAAGTTCACATACTATAAGTTCGAGTTCGTGCTTCTTACGGGGGATTCGTATAACCTGACAGAGCTTGCTCTCTACTGCGATGAGGGAGAGGGAGTAGAGGTTATATACGAGTCCGACGGTGAAGTAGAGGCAGGAGAAACCCCCAACGCTACCGTAAAATCAACAAAGACAAACGAAGAAAAAGCGATTCCCGTGTTCGATACATTCGGCATAAGATTCGCCCACTAAATAAGAAAAGGGGCTGCGGCTCCTTTTTTGTTTG
>CAYWFS010000047.1:4310-10986 GCA_964457685.1 uncultured Ruminococcus sp.
AAATGAAACCAAGTCCATTGAAGTTTTGGTCAAACTTTTTTAAAAGTTTGTAGGGGTGGAGGGGACAAAGTCCCTCCCGTCTCCCACGCTGAAACAAAACATTACAGATTTGTTCAAATAATACCCTTGTCTTTTGACGGATTTTGTATTATCATATTATTATAGGCGTATTTTCGTTTGTTCGCAAATGAACCTTTATGCCGATTTATATATATTAAATTTCAGAATGGTAAAATAAATGCATATTGATCTTAAAAACATTGCCTCGACCCTCACACTCGGAATCGATGTCGGCTCAACAACGGCGAAGATTGCGATAATCAAGGCGGGCGAGGTCATCCACGAAACCTATGAACGTCACTTTTCCTGCATCCGTGAAACGGTAGTCCGTATGCTCGAAGCCGCCGCAGATGTTGTGGGAGACGAAAAGCTCACCGCCGCAGTCTCGGGTTCTGCCGGAATGGGTCTTGCCGAGGGTGCGGAAATTCCCTTCGTGCAGGAGGTGTGGGCAACGGGTGAGGTCGTAAAAAATGCCGCCCCCGATACAAACCTCGTTATTGAGCTTGGCGGAGAGGACGCAAAAATAATATTCTTCGACGGTGCCATAGACGAAAGAATGAACGGAACCTGTGCAGGCGGAACCGGTGCTTTCATCGACCAGATGGCAACTCTCCTTGACGTTACCCCCGATGAGCTTGACGAGCTTGCACTCAAACATAATAAAATATATCCCATAGCTTCACGCTGCGGAGTTTTTGCGAAATCCGATATTCAGCCCCTCCTCAATCAGGGTGCGGCTAAAGAGGACGTTGCGGCTTCCATCTATCAGGCAGTAGTAAACCAGACTATCGCAGGACTTGCACAGGGAAGAAAAATCGAGGGCAAGGTCATGTTCCTCGGCGGCCCCCTTTCGTTCAACAGAGGACTCAGAGAACGCTTTGTCGAAACCCTCGGTCTCACGGAAGAAAACGCAATCTTCCCCGAATATGCGAGAAATGCCGTGTCAATCGGTGCCGCTCTCTACGCTTCTACCCTCGGCGGTGAGAAAAAGTACACCATAAAAGAGCTTACCGACCTTATCAGACACGCTAAAATCGCATCCACCTCTACAAGACTTCCCGCTCTCTTTAAAAATCAGGCCGAATACGATGAGTTTGCCGCACGTCACGCAAAAGCATCCGTTGAAAAAGCGTCACTTGAAGAATATACCGGAAAAGCATATCTCGGTATCGACTGCGGAAGCACCACAACAAAGCTTGCTCTTATCGGCGAGGATTCACAGCTTCTTTATACCTACTACGACTCTAACCGCGGTAACCCCGTTGAAATAGTCCGTGGTGAGCTTAAAAAAATATACGAAAAATGTGCGGACAGAGTTAAAATATGCGGCTCTGCGGTAACGGGCTACGGTGAAGAGCTTATTTCCGCAGCTTTCGGTGTGGATGACGGAATAGTTGAAACGATCGCACACTATACCGCCGCAAAATTCTTCAAACCCGACGTTGACTTCATCCTCGATATAGGCGGTCAGGATATAAAATGCTTTAAGATAAAGAACGGTGCCATCGACAAAATCATGCTGAACGAAGCCTGCTCATCGGGTTGCGGATCGTTCATCGAAACCTTTGCAAGAGGTATGCACATGGAGGCGGAGGAGTTCTCGAAAAAGGCTCTCTTTGCCGAAGAACCCGTAAACCTCGGAAGCCGTTGTACAGTTTTCATGAACTCTCAGGTTAAGCAGTCGCAGAAGGACGGAGCTACTGTTGCCGATATTTCCGCAGGTCTTTCCGTCAGCGTGGTAAAAAACGCCATTTATAAGGTCATAAGAGCCCATTCCCCCGAGGAGCTTGGAAAGAATATCGTTGTTCAGGGGGGGACCTTCCTCAATGACGCAGTGCTTAGAGCCTTCGAGAGGGAGCTTGGCGAAAACGTAACCCGACCCAATATCGCCGGTCTTATGGGTGCATACGGTGCGGCACTTTTCTCAAAGGATAAAGCAAGACACAGAGACTACATATCGGGTATCATAAGCCGTGAAGAGCTTGAAGGCTTCACTCATACCTCGAAAACCGCAAACTGTAAGGGATGTACAAATAACTGCTTGCTTACAGTGAACTTCTTCCCGGGTAAGGACGGAGAAACAAGAAAATATATCTCCGGTAACAAATGCGATAAGGGAGCCGGAAAGACCGTTCACGCAGAGGGAGTGCCGAATCTCTACGAATACAAGAGAGAATACCTCCTTTCAACCTGCTCGGAGACAATCAAGGGAGGAAGTCGCCGTGGTGTTATCGGTCTTCCACTGACCCTCGGTATGTATGAGCTTCTTCCCATGTGGACGGCAGTGTTCGAGAGCCTCGGCTTTGAGGTGGTGTCCTCGGGTATGTCCACAAAGGAAATATACGAGAGAGGTCAGTTCACCATCCCGTCCGATACAGCCTGCTACCCCGCAAAGATAATGCACGGTCATATTGAGGTTCTTTGCGAAAAGGGCTGCGATACAATATTCTACCCCAGACTTACCTGGAACCTCGATGAGAAATTCAACGGACAGCCGAGCGGAGATAACCACTATAACTGCCCCGTTGTTGCGTATTACAGTGAGCTTCTCCGAGGAAATATGGACGTGCTGAGAAACAGACGCTTCCTCTATCCCTATCTTTCCATAAACGATGAAAAATCCCTCGCAGACGGACTTTGGAAGGAGCTTAAACCCCTCTACCCCGATATGAAGAAATCGGAAGTAAAGGCGGCGGCTGCGGCAGGCTTTGAAGCTGTGGCAAAATATACGGCACTTGTCCGTGCGGAGGGTGAGCGTGCAATAAAGTATGCAAGAGACAACGAAATGCCCATAATGATTCTTGCGGGCAGACCGTACCACTGCGACTCCGAAATCAGCCACGGAATAGATAAGCTTGCACTTTCTCTCGGCTTTGTCGTAGTGTCGGAGGACAGCGTCGCACACCTCGCAAAGACACCCGAAGTACACGTCCTTAATCAGTGGACATACCATTCCAGACTGTACAGAGCGGCGGCATTTGCATCCGAAAACCCCGATGTGCAGCTCGTACAGCTTGTTTCGTTCGGTTGCGGAGTCGATGCCATAACCACGGACGAAGTAAGACGTATACTCGAACTCAGCGGAAAATACTACACACAGATAAAAATAGACGAAATAGCGAACCTCGGAGCGGTAAAGATAAGACTGAGAAGCCTTAAAGCGGTAATCTGACCGTCCGAACAAAACAAAATTCAATAAAAGTAATAAGGTATAAAATGAACCATTCATATGTAAAATTCACCGAGGAGATGAAGAAGACCCATACCATCCTCATCCCCAATATGCTCCCCGTACATTTTACCCTTGTGAAGCAGATATTTGAAACGCAGGGATATAAAATGGAGCTTCTCCGTACCTCGGGAGCACATATAGCGGAAACAGGACTGAAATACGTCCACAACGACACCTGCTACCCCGCTATCCTCGTTATAGGTCAGCTCATAGACGCACTTCAGTCGGGTAAGTACGACCCCAAAAAATGTGCGGTAATGCTTTTCCAGACGGGCGGCGGTTGTCGTGCCTCGAACTACGTCTCCCTCATGCGTAAGGCACTCAAAGCCGCAGGTATGGAGTACGTTCCCGTAGTTCCCCTCAGCCTTGTAAATATCGAGAGCCACCCCGGATTTGAAAACTCGATCTCACTCTACCATAAGCTTGCATACGGCGTGTTCTACGGGGACCTCATGATGACCCTTGCAAACCAGACAAGACCGTATGAGGTGAATAAGGGAGACGCAGACGCACTTTGCCAAAGATGGACGGATAAGCTTGTAGGTGAGCTTTCAAGCGGCAGAATCTCATACAAAAAAGTAAAGAAAAACTACGACGCAATAATAAAGGACTTCGCCGCAATCAAGCGTGAGGAACGTAAGGCGGTAAAGGTCGGTATAGTCGGAGAGATTTACGTTAAGTTCTCCCCCCTCGGCAACAATAAACTCGAAGAATTCCTCGTAAAGGAGGGAGCGGAGGTCGTAATGCCGGGATTGGTTGACTTCTTCAACTACTGCCTCTATAACGGAATCATGGACTATAAGCTCTACGGCAGAGGAAAGAAAGCGTATCTCATAAATAAAATCGGCTTTGAATTCCTTGTGTCGAAACAGCGTGACCAGATAAAGGCGATAAAGAAAGAGGGAACCTTCCGCCCGATGACACCGTTCAAACATACAATCGAGCTTGCGGACGGATTTATCGGCTACGGTACAAAGATGGGCGAGGGATGGCTCCTCGTTGCGGAAATGCTTGAGCTTGCGGACTCGGGCGTGCCGAATATCGTTTGTACCCAGCCCTTCGGATGCCTGCCGAACCATATCTGCGGAAAGGGAATGATGAAACCGATAAAGGAAGCAATCCCCGAGGCAAATATCGTTGCAATCGACTATGACGCGGGAGCCTCCGCCGTAAACCAGGAAAACAGACTGAAGCTGATGCTCGCCTCCGCAAGAGAACAACTGAAAAATCAATAAAAAGTCGGGAAGTATCGTGTGTGATGTGACCCCGAAGGTTAGATTTTTGGTCTGACTTTGGGGTCGGTTCACGAAACGGTCTTCCCGATTTTTGTGGTTATGTTGAAAGGAGAAAAAATGAATCCCGGAGAATTATTTGAAATTCAATGTTACGAATACTTAAAGAAGAATTATAAAAGCGAAGAGACGGATTTTCTGCATTACGGAGGTATGAATTCCACAAAATCCGATATTGCCGCTGTTAAAAACGGTAAACCTGTATTTTATATAGAAGCTAAGGAAGCTTTGGCACAATCGGGACAGTTTGTGTTGTTACCTGACGAAAAAAGAGAAGAATTTGTCTTTTCGTCACTCAACCATAGCGAACCGAACGAAATGACAAATATAATTATCGACTATATGAACCGTCATTTCAAGCACTTTGATAACGCAGGAACGGCAGGTCAAGCATTGGAAATAGATTCCGGTGTTTTTTCGGATTGGATAGTAAACTACTATAAGAAAAAAGGTGTCAAATATGTTATAAGCCGCAATGAAGATTACGTTATTCTCCCGATACGCAGATTTAAGGAGTATTTTGAGATAAGTGCAAAATATCGTATAAAGAAAAGCGGTTCGGGAAAGCCTGCAAAAAAAGATATTCCCGATATAGAGGCACTTATCAAAAAATATTATTCTGCGGCACGATTTTCTCAAAAAGATAAGAAGCTTTTTGCATGGATATCCGAGGATATTAACAAGGATAGATTTGTTTTGGGAAGATACACATATTTTCTTTCCGAGAGGGATTCCGGCAGTTACGAGGTACGGAGACTGTCAAATACATATAATATGAATGTCATCTTTTCCGTCAAACTTATAAAATCACAGGATAAAAAGGATTTGACGGAATTCAAATCGGAGCTTTAAGATAAGATTTCATTACAGAAGCTGACATAGCATTTTATAGCATATCTGAACGTATTCATGTAATATTTGCCGAAAGGGAAGTGGGCATTGGGATACTTTTTCATTTCGTCGTTCAATCCCATATTTGAGAATAAATACATAAGACGTTCGCAACGGTCTGTTTTGTATTGTGCGTCAAGGTCACAGTCTTCTATCTCTCTTTCGATTTTTTTGAGCCTTGAAACAATATCGCTTTGAACTTTTCGTTTTACATTGTTTTGAAGTAGCCAGTTTCTGAACTCGACTTCATTCATTTGCATACCTCAAGTGCTTTTCCTATCTCAATGCCGATGTATTGCAGAACATCTATGACCACGGAATTACCGAACTGCTTGTATGCCTGGGTTGCTTTTTTGCTTATTTTATATGAGTCGGGATAACCCATAAGCCTTGCACATTCTCTGGGGTGAAGTCTTCTCGGTCTGCCGTTTACGAGATAACCTCCGGTTTTTGCGAATACTCCTCCTCCGTAAGCCGAAAAAGTAATAGCGATACCCTTTGTACTGTATATACGCTCTCCCTGACCGCCTTTGTTGACTATCCCCAAACGAATGGATTTGTTGCTGTAAGTGTCATCTTTAACGCCGTTATAATAGGTGTCGGTACGTTTTACATATAAATGCTCCGTAAGTGCGGTGTCTTCCAAAAGAAAATCTTCAACGTGTTTTGTGAGCTGTATCGGCTTCGGAAACATAAAATTTTCGGCGGAAATATCTTTTCTGAAGCATACCATGTAAATTCTTTCTCTTTTTTGAGGTATACCGTAGTCAACGGAGTTCAGCACACGCTGGTTGAACGAATATCCGAGTTCTTCCATGGTGGCTTTTACAACAGCAAGGGTTTTTCCGTTGTCGTGTGTGGCAAAGTTCTTGACATTTTCCATGAAGACGATTTTCGGCTTTTTGGCTTTGATTATGCGTGCAACATCAAAAAACAAGGTTCCTCTGCTGTCTTCAAATCCGCGCTGTTTTCCGCTTATCGAAAATGCCTGACACGGAAATCCGGCACACAGTATATCGTGGTCGGGGATAGTTGTTTCGTCAACTTTGGTTATGTCTCCGTCGGGGGTGTCTCCGAAGTTTTCAAGGTAAACCTCTTGTGCGGCGGGGTCCCATTCGTTTGAATACACACATTCAGCCCCAAGGGATTCAAGTGCAAGTCTGAAACCTCCGAGTCCCGCAAATAAATCTATAAATTTCAG
>CAYWFS010000048.1:0-10974 GCA_964457685.1 uncultured Ruminococcus sp.
ACATCGGTCAGGTTGCTCAGTTCGCAGCAGCAGGTAAGGCTATCGGCAAGAAGAACCTCGCTGAAATCGCTATGTCCTATGGCTACGTTTACGTTGCACAGGTTGCAATGGGTGCTGACATGAACCAGCTCCTCAAGGCTCTTACAGAAGCTGAAGCATACAACGGTCCTTCCATCATCATCGGCTACGCTCCTTGTGAAATGCACGGCATTAAGGGAACAATGGCTAACTGCCAGCTCGAAATGAAGAAGGCTGTTGAAGCAGGCTACTGGTCAATGTTCAGATACAATCCTACTCTCAAGTCTGAAGGCAAGAACCCCTTCACTCTCGACAGCAAGGAACCCACAGCAAGCTATCAGGACTTCCTCAAGAACGAAAACCGTTACACAAGACTCGCTCAGTCTAACCCCGAACGTGCTGAAAAGCTCTTCGCTCAGGCTGAAGACTTCGCTAAGGCTAAGTACGAGAGACTTACAAAGTACGGCAAGCTCTTTGAATAATATAGCTTAAATTAATCAAAAAAGGTATCGGGTAAAACCGGTATCTTTTTTTGCATATAATTAAAAAAAGCGTAGCCGATTAAAAGCTACGCTATTTTTGTTTTAGATATATCTATGATTAGATAAATTCTCGGGAGTGGGATTAGCTTATCCTACTACTAGACTGAATAATATATCCCCCACTCAATCCTAAAACCATACCTTGGAGAATTTTCCGTCAGGATAAATTCTCGGGAGTGGGATTAGCTTACCCTACTACTCGACTGAACGATATATCCCACTAAGTCCTAAAACCAAACCTTGGAGAATTTTCCGTCAGGATAAATTCTCGGGAGTGGGATTAGCCGATTCTACTACTAGACTGAACAATATATCCCACTCAGTCACAGTTTTCCCAGTTGTGGTAGATTTCCTGAACGTCGTCGCTGTCTTCAAGATGCTCGATAAGAAGATTCATGTTCTTGATGTCGTCTTCGTTCTCGAGTGTTACATAGTTCTGAGGAATCTTGTCTTCTTCAGCGGATTCAATCTTGTAACCGAGCTTTTCGAGAGCTTCACGAACTGCATAGAGGTCATCGGGTTCTGTGGTGATTTCAAAGCTTTCATCGTCGGAGGAGAAGTCCTCTGCACCTGCTTCGAGAGCAGCTTCCATGAGAGCATCTTCATCAACACCTTCGTTATCTTCCTTGAGAAGAATAATAACACCCTTGTCGTCAAACATATAGGATACGCAGCCGGTAGCACCGAGATTTCCGCCGTACTTGTCGAAGAAGTGACGAACATCGGATGCTGTACGGTTTCTGGAGTCAGTAGCTGTTTCAACGATTACCGCAACACCGGACGGGCCGTAGCCTTCATATACGATTTCTTCGTACTGAACACTGTCTGCACCCATGGCCTTCTTTATAGCACGGTCAATGTTGTCGTTCGGGACGTTGTTTGCCTTAGCCTTTGCGATAAGATCACGAAGCTTACCGTTGGTGTTGGGGTCACCGCCGCCTGCACGAACGCAGATCTGAATTTCCTTACCGATTTTGGTGAAGACTTTACCCTTTTGAGCGTCGGTCTTTTCCTTTTTATTCTTAATATTATTCCATTTGCTGTGTCCTGACATATTTTAAACCTCTTTAATAATTCTGAATCAAATTTTTTCGGGCGTTTTCAAGCAGATAAGGTGAAGTGCCGTGCCGAGTACATTCTTTGCAGCCTTTGTAAGTCTGATTCTGAATGCACGAACGTCCTTGTCCTCCGCGGAAACGATGGGACAGTCACGATAGAAGTGATTGAATGATGTACAAACATCAATAATATAACGTGTAATGTCGGAGGGTTCGTAATCACTGATGGCATTCTGAACCTTTTCGGGGAACAGAGAAAGAGTTTTAAGAAGCTCTTCTTCGCTTACATGAGTGATATGTCCGCCGTTTTCGGATGCATCTGCACCTTCTGCCTTAGCAAGTATACTACAGGTTCTGGCGTATGTGTACTGTGCGTAAGGTCCTGTGTTACCCTCAAAGCTGAGAGCCTGGTCGAGAGTGAAGTTGATATCCTTAATTCTGCTGTTGAAAAGATAGTTGAATACTATAGCACCTACACCTACAGCCTCTGCAACGTCTTCCTTATGCTCGAGATCGGGGTTCTTCTCACTCATAATCTCGCCGACCTTCTGAACAGACTGACGGAAGAGATCCTTCAAGAGAACAACATTACCGGTTCTTGTAGCAAGCTTTGCACCGTCTATGGAAACAGTACCGTAGGGAACGTGAACAAGATTCTTACTCCATTCGTGACCCATAAGCTCTACTACCTTGAACCACTGTGCAAAGTGGAGACTCTGAGCGGAGGAGGTTACATAGATACACTTGTCGAAATTGTATGTCTCGTGGCGATAAACAGCTGCGGCAATATCTCTTGCGGGATAAATTGTAGAGCCGTCCTTCTTGAGGATAAGGCACGGAGGCATATTGTATTCGGAAAGGTCAACTATGGACGCACCGTCATCTATTTTGAGAAGTCCCTTTTCACGGAGAACCTCTACCTGAGCCGGAACCTTATCCATATAGAAGGCTTCACCCTTGTAGGAGTCAAAGCTTATACCGAGCTGCTTATATGTGTTTTCGTACTCGGCAATGGATACTTCAACAAACCACTTCCAGAGAGCAAGATTTTCTTCGTCACCGTCCTCGAGCTTACGGAATTCGGCTCTTGCTTCATCGTTGAGCGAGGGATCCTTTTCCGCTTTCTCGTGGAACTTAACGTAAATCTTAACAAGTTCATCGATACCGCCCTTTTCGATGGTCTCTCTGTTACCCCATTTACGGAAAGCAACTATCTGCTTACCGAACTGAGTACCCCAGTCACCGAGGTGGTTGATTCCGACGCACTTGTAGCCTGCAAACTCATGCAGAAGCTTGAGAGAGTGACCGATAACGGTGGTTCCGAGGTGCCCGATGTGGAAAGGTTTACAAATATTGGGAGAAGAATAGTCAAGAACGACAGTTTTTCCCTTTCCCTCATCGGAGGAACCGTACTTTTCGCCCTTTTCTTCGATTTCGGCAAGAACATGATTTTCAAGATAATCAGGCGATATTTTGAAGTTGAGATATCCGCCGACCGCAACAGACTGACCTATACCGAAATCTCCGATTTTTTCCGCAAGAGCTGCCGCTATTTTGGGAGGAGCATTTCTCATTGTTTTTGAGAGTCTGAAACAAGGGAAAGCGATGTCTCCCATAGTCGGGTCGGGCGGATATTCGAGCATGGAAAGTATATCTTCCGCAGAAAGACATACGTCTGCTGACAATTCGTGTGCTGCCTCTGCAATTTTAGCGGCGGCATTTATCTTAAAATACTGCATATTTTCTCCGAAATCTGTTGTAATTCTTTAAATATTATAATTCTATTGTCTGCTGAAGCTGATTCTTAGCCTTCTGCTCTTCAAGAATGGTGTGGATCTTCTTTGCGGGATTGAGAAGTGTGCTGATAGAACGGTCACGGTTGAGAGTGTCTATCATGAGAGCAACGTACTTGCACATATTAACCTCGGAATACCATTCCTTTGTGAGAAGTCCTTCCGGATGGTAGATAAGGTTTGTTGTGAAGCACTTATCAAAGAGACCTTCTTCATAAGCCTTATCGAATACATCAAAACCGCTTGTAAAGAGACCGAATGTAACGAAGAAGAATATTCTCTTTGCACCCTTAGCCTTGAGCTGTCTTGCAACGTCAAGGATGGAGTCACCGGAAGCTATCATATCGTCAACGATGATTGCATCCTTACCCTTAAGGTCTGCACCGAGGTATTCATGAGCTTCAATGGGGTTCTTACCGTCAACGATAACGGAATAGTTACGTCTCTTGTAGAACATACCAAGCTCGATACCCATAACGGAAGCATAGTACATTGTACGCTTTATAGCACCTTCATCGGGAGAGATGATCATTATATCGTCATGGTCAAAGGAGATGTCCGGCACGTCTCTGATGATAGCCTTGAGCATCTGATATGTAGGTCTGATATTATCAAAACCAACGAGCGGAACGGCATTGGAAACTCTTGTGTCGTGTGCGTCGAAGGTAATGATATTGGATACACCCATATTTGCAAGCTCCTGAAGAGCGATTGCACAGTCAAGGGATTCACGAGAGGAACGCTTGTCCTGTCTTCCCTCATAAAGCATGGGCATAATTACCGTAATACGTCTTGCCTTACCGCCGATAGCCGCTATTACACGCTTGAGATCCTGGAAATGATCATCGGGGCTCATGGGAACTTCCTGACCGTACATACGATACTTTACGCCGTAGTTAAAGCAGTCACAAATGATATAAACATCGTGACCTCTCATCGAATTATGAAGCGTACCTTTGGCTTCACCCGAACCGAATCTCGGGCAATCTGCTGTATTGATAAACGAAATGTCCTCATCATGGCCGCGCCACTCGCGGAGATAGTAGTCAACCTGGTTGATAAACTTGTCGCAACCCTTCATTCCTATAACGGAAAGATCCCCGAATAAGCTGTCACTCATAAAATACCCCTCTTAATCAATTACTTTATTTTTTTGCAGACAAAAACTGCATTCTTCTTTAGTATTATACCATATTCTGCGACTTTTTTGTACATCTGCCGTCAATTTTTGAGTTGTGATTTCACATAGAATTAGACTTAACTCACAGCACGTTTCTGCCAATTTTGACAATGCACAATTCATGCAACGGTACAATCGACAAAAAATCGCCCGAATTTTACATAAATGTATAAATATTACGGTTTTATTTATTTTCCGCTGCTTTTTCTGCGATGGAGCAAAGTGTTTCGAGAGCCTCTTTCATGTTGTCAGCTCTGAATGAAGCCGTACCGATGACGAATACATTTGCACCTGCCTTTGCACTGTCGGCAATGCTGAATTCACCTATGCCGCCGTCAACCTGAATTTCACATTCGGGCTTATGAGCGTCAAGATATTCTCTTATTTCTCTTATCTTGGGACACTGAGAATCCATGAATCTCTGTCCGCCGAATCCGGGTTCAACGGTCATAACGAGAATCATATCGCAATACGGAACAAAATCGAACGCATCTGAAGCGGGGTATGCCGGCTTAAGTGAGATTGCCGCTTTCATGCCGAGAGAGTGAATATATTTGAGAGTTTCGATAAGTTCTTCCTTGGGCATAACATCGTGGTGAATGGTTATGGAAGAAGCTCCTGCCTTATGAAGAACATCTATATACTTCTGCGGTGCGGCAGTCATCATATGAACATCGAGAGGAAGCGAAGTAATGGAGTGAATCTTGCTGATTATATCAAAGCCGAAGCTGATATTCGGTACATACATACCGTCCATTACGTCACAGTGAAGCATATCGCAACCGGATTCTTCGGCACGCTTTACCTCATCGGCAAGGTGAAGAAAGTCGCAGGCGAGAAGTGAAGGTGAGGTTTTGAGTTTCATAATGATTCTCCTGAAAATGTTTTTTATATATTTTATGGTAGCGGATTTTATTTTAACATTTCCGCCGTATGATGTATAAACTGTAATGACGGTGTACACCGCACAAATCAGTATTCCCCACCCTCCAAAAGTCGCAGGAGGTTAAAAAACAATGACGTAAAGCGTGGACTTACGGTTGGTGGGATAATATAGCGTCGGTCGGTCGAGGATACTTTACTTAGACTGCCGACGCATTTTATTTTTCGGAAAGGATGCAGACGGCATGAGCGGAAATCCCCTCTCCTCTGCCCGTGAATCCCATTTTTTCCTCGGTTGTTGCCTTTACATTGATTCTGTCGGAGGATATTCCGAGAACAGCTGCCATTTTTTCACGCATAGCGGATATATACGGATTGATTTTCGGCTTTTGTGCTATTATTGTCATATCGGCGTACTCTACCGAAAGTCCTTTATTTGCAAGTATATCCGCGGTTTTCTTCAAAAGAATACAACTGTCAATATCCTTGTATTCTCCGTCAGTGTCGGGGAAATTCGCACCTATATCACGCTCACCTGCCGCACCGAGAAGTGAATCTATAAGAGCGTGAACAAGAACGTCACCGTCGGAATGGGCGAGAAGTCCGAGCGTGGATTCTATTTTCACACCGCCTATCACAAGCTCCTTGTTTTCGCAGAATCTGTGAGCGTCATATCCGTGTCCTATTCTCATTTCACCGTCTCCTTTTCTTTTCTGTAATCGAGTATTGCCTTTGCTATTGCTATGTCCTCGGGATAGGTTATCTTCATGTTGGTTTTTCCGCAGTCAACAAGCCTTACCTTAAATCCGAGTCTTTCGCAAAGCATACAGTCATCAGTTGCGGTAATATTGTCTTTTTTTGCACTGTATGCCGCCGCACGATACATTTCAGCCATGAATATCTGCGGAGTTTGTACGTTCCATATGCTTTCACGGTCAATCGTCTCGACAATATTTCCGTTTCTGTCGCATTTTTTTATCGTATCGGTTGCTTTTGCGGCACAGGCGGCACATCCGGTGATAAACGCCTCTCTGAAAGTGCTGTCTATCATATCGGATGTAACAAGACAACGTGCGGCATCGTGGATAGCTACAAAATTACACTCGGGGTTTACCGCTTCAAATCCCAAAAGAGCGGACTCCTGTCTCGTTTCTCCTCCGCCGACAACACGAACCACTTTTTTAAGTCCGTATTCATCGACTATGGCTCTGCATCCTTTTATGTCGTTTTCCCTTGTCACAAGAACTATTTCATCAGTTTCAGTGCTGTTCTCGAATGCAATCAGACTTCTTATGAATACGGGAATTCCGTCAAGCTCAACAAACTGTTTGGCAGTATTGTCACCGAATCTTCTTCCGCTTCCCGAGGCAAGAACCACTGCGGAATTGAATCTCTTTTTGTTTCCCGTAGACAAAAGCTTTGCAAGCTCCGTTATCTTTCCCATTTCTGTATTCTCCGTTATCCGTAAATTCGGCTGAAATATTCGCTGATTATAATTATAGCACAAACTCTGTCGAAAATAAATACAGTCAAGGCAAAAATTTATGTTTGCGTCTCCCCCTACTTGATTTGTTTGCTTTTCAGTGATATAATCTCAATCAGTAATATATTGCAGAGGTAAAAACAATGACATACGAAGAACTTGAACCCAAAAAAGTCTTTGATTATTTCAGAAAAATATCCGATATTCCCCGTGGCTCAGGAAATGAAGCGGCGGCGGCAGAATACGTTCTTAAAACCGCTCACTCTCTCGGACACGAAGCATCTATAGACAATGCGGGAAACGTACTTGTAAGAGCAAAAGCTTCTTGCGGTTACGAAAATCACGCACCCATCATGCTTCAGGGACATCTCGACATGGTTTGTGAAGCGAACAGAGGAATTAAGCACGACTTCACAAAGGATCCCATAGAATTTGTTTTGAACGGGGATCTTCTCACCGCAAACGGAACCACTCTCGGTGCCGATAACGGAGTTGCTGTTGCGATAATGCTTGCACTTCTCGACTCCGACGTTGCTCACCCCGAGCTTGAATGCCTTTTCACAACGGAAGAAGAAACAGGGCTATCGGGCATGAGAGGCTTTGACGCTACACAGCTGAAATCCTCCCGTCTTGTAAATCTCGACTCCGAGGGAGAATATGAAGCTACCGTTTCCTGTGCCGGCGGAGTTCGTTCACACATTTATTTCGACTCCGACAAGGAAGAAGCTCCTGCTGCATATTCTACCTTCACCGTAGAAATAAGCGGACTTTTCGGCGGACACTCGGGTGCTGACGTAAATCTCGGCAGAACCGGTGCTGTTGCGGCTATGGCACGTCTTCTCTACTCCGCTTCTCACTCCTGCGATATTCGTATATCCGAAATAGTCGGAGGAAACCGTGACAATGCTATTCCCCGTGAATGCCATGCAACGGTAGCGGTAGACAATTCCGAAAAATTCATCTCGGCTGTTCAGGCAGAGGAAGCAAAAATTCGCAGTGAGCTTGTCAGTGACGACAGCGGATTCAAGGTTACAACAATCGAAGCAAATGCAACCGACTTCATGTCAAGCCGCAAATCCCTCGAGCTTGTTTCACTTCTCAAGACGCTTCCCACCGGAGTTCGTGCAATGAGCAGAAGTGTTGAGGGACTTGTTGAAACCTCCTCCAACCTCGCAGTCGTAAGAAAAACCGAAAGCAGATTTGAAATAGTCGTTTCTTCCCGTTCATCCGTTGAATCAAAGCTTGACGATATGCAGAATATAATCGAGTGTGCCGCACTTCTCACCTCGTCAAAGGTTGAGCATACGGGAAGATACCCCGGTTGGGACTACACCGAAGGCTCCGCAATGCAACAGCTCTACCTTGAGTCCGTAAAGAATCTCTTCGGAATAGACGCAAAGATAATCGGTATCCACGCAGGTTTGGAATGCGGACTTCTCAAGGCGAAAAAGGCTGACATGGATATGATTTCTATCGGTCCCGATGTAAAGAATCTCCACTCTCCCGATGAAGTACTCTCGGTTTCCTCTCTCACAAGACTTTGGAACATTGTTGTAGAGATACTTAAAAACGCATAATCAAAAATATCCTTCGCACTATGCGGGGGATTTTTTATCGAAATTTTACTCTGCTCATATTTAGACAGTGTTGACATTTCTTTCTGTTTGATTTATAATATGTATATAAGACAGAGCGAGGGAGGACAATAATGAAAGCCAAAAACCTTAACAATTCTTCAAAGAAAACACGAAGTCTTATCAAAACGGTATTTGCGGAAATGCTGTCCGAGAAAAAAGAGCTTTGCAAAATATCGGTAAGCGAGCTTTGCAAACGTGCCGACATAAGCAGGGGTTCGTTCTATTCGCATTACGATGACATTTACGGAGTCGGAGAGGAATACGAAAACGAGCTTATCGAAAAATTTTTCGACACGACAAAGCTTTTTGAATCGCAGGATATTTTCGCATTCATTGATTCGATATTCGAGTTTATCAGAGAAAACCACGAAAACTACCGCCTGATTCTGAAATCGAACGATTTTCTGTTCGCAACAAAAAAAATGACATCTCTTGCAAGTGCGAAGCTTAACGAACTTTGCAGAATGGATCCGAGGATAAAAAACTATGCTTACATGGAAATAGAACTCGAAACCTTTATCGAGGGACTTTTCTGTGAATATATAAAGACCTGCCGCGGACATTCACAGAGAACACTCGACGATTTCTACGAATACACCAAATACTGGGTAACGAATTTCACCGCCGCACGCTCAAAGCCCATGTGAGGTACCGTTTTTTGCAACTCGGTACTTGATTTTAGAACGATATGAAAGTATAATATTACACAAACGTGAAAGGAGCTATGATATGAAAAAATACGCTATGGTCATGAATCCCGTCTCAAAGGAAATAATCTGGGGCGGAGATAAGCTGAAAAAGGAATACGGAAAGACCGCACCGTTTGAAAAGCTTGCAGAATCCTGGGAGCTTACCGTTCGTGAGGGTGAAATGTGTACCATCGCCAACGGAGAACTCAGCGGCAAGACAATGGGAGAATATATCGCCGAGGACAGAATCGGAATACTCGGTACAAGCTGTGAAAAGTATGACCGCTTCCCTCTCCTCATAAAATTCATAGATGCAAACGACCGCCTTTCGATACAGGTTCATCCCGATGACGAATATTCCCTTGCACACGAGGGAGAGCTTGGAAAGACCGAAATGTGGTATATAATGGATGCAGAGGAAGATGCACGTCTTGTATACGGTCTCAAGGAAGGCTGTACTGTAGAAGAATTTGCAAACGCCGTTCATGAAGGACGCACGGAAGAAATGCTGAATTTTGTTCCCGTACACAAGGGAGAGGTATACTTCATCCCCTCCGGTCAGGTTCATGCAATAGGTGCGGGAATACTTATAGCCGAAATTCAGCAGAACTCCAACATCACCTATCGTGTTTACGACTACAACAGAAAGGGTGCGGACGGAAAGCCTCGTCAGCTTCACACAGAACAGGCTCTGAACGTAATCAAGCTTCGCTCCGAGGAAGAAATAAACAAGATTCGCTTCTCACGTCCCGATGAAAACGACGGCGGAGTTTCCCTTGCCTCCTGCGACTACTTCACCGTAAAGAAATATGCCTTTGACGGAAGCGTTACCGTTGAAGCAAAGGATGACAGCTTCCTCTCGATTCTCGTACTTGAAGCAGAGCATCTCACAATAGACGGAACAGAAGCAAAACGCGGAGACAGCTTCTTCGTTCCCGCAGGCTGTGGAAAAGTAGAGCTTAACGGCAAAGCGGAAGTTATAGTATCAAGCGTAAACTGATTTACGGTAAACTAAATCCTATCTAAACAAAAAACAGACATATCAACATCAAGAAATGCGGTATGTCTGTTTTTGTTTTTCTTCGGTATGGTTTGGGTTATCAAAATTCGTCGGCACAACATCGTTTACGCAAATTTATTCAAGGGAAAGAAGTTCTTGTATGCTTGTTATATGCATTCCATCGGGTATCGAACAAGCCTTTATTTCGACATCGGAATCAACATCAACTCCGAGATTACGAAGCTCCTCAAGCATATGCTCATACTTTGAATTATCCACCGTTTCAATTTCAAAAGTCTCGGAAGTATCTTCGATTTTTTCGGATGTAATCGCTTCTTCACTGCAAGAGGATAATGTCAGGGCAAAAATAGTAGCAAAAATCAAGGTCAAAGTTTTTTTCATTCTAACCTCCGTATTGTTTTTATTTCAAAAAATCACCGCAGTGCCGCAAAAATTTATTATTAAGCCCAAAACGCAAAAGTTGAAAGAAAACGAAAAAACCACCGCAGATTACATAGAATCTACAGTGGTTTTGGCTGACCCGAGGGGGAATCGAACCCCCGTTACTGCCGTGAAAGGGCGGTGTCTTAGCCGCTTGACCATCGGGCCGCAAAAAAGGATTTATCGGTGTCGGTGGTGACCCGAGGGGGAATCGAACCCCCGTTACTGCCGTGAAAGGGCGGTGTCTTAGC
>CAYWFS010000049.1:0-9379 GCA_964457685.1 uncultured Ruminococcus sp.
AGGTCCCGCAAAGACTATCGCAAACAAGAAGAAGTAATAAAGGAGTGAGAGGATTTAATGGCTAAAGCAGTAAAGAGGGTCATAAAAAAACGCCGCGACCGCAAGAATATTGAAGCCGGTCACGCACACATCCGCTCGACCTTCAATAACACAATCGTTACAATCACTGACGTACAGGGCAATACAGTAGCATGGTCGTCTTCCGGCGGACAGGGCTTCAAGGGCTCCCGTAAGAATACTCCCTATGCAGCACAGACAGCAGCGGAAGCAGCAGCAAAGGGTGCAATCGAACACGGCATGAAGACTGTAGAAGTATATGTAAAGGGTCCCGGCAACGGTCGTGAAGCAGCAATTCGTGCTCTCCAGACAGCAGGACTCAACATCACACTTATCAAGGACGTAACTCCTATCCCGCACAACGGATGCCGTCCGCCTAAGCGCAGAAGAGTATAATAAGGAGGATAAGAAACATGGCAAGATATACAGGTCCTTCTTGCAAGCTCTGCCGCAGAGAAGGCAAGAAGCTGTTCCTTAAGGGCGAACGCTGCCTCACAGATAAGTGTGCAGTAGCTCGTCGTACAACAGTTCCCGGTCAGCACGGAGCAGGAATGAAGAACGTAAAGGAATACGGTCTCCAGCTCAGAGAAAAGCAGACAGCACGTCGCTACTATGGCGTACAGGAAAAGCAGTTCCTCAACTATTTCGAAATTGCCGACAATAAGGAAGGCATCGCAGGTGAAAACCTCCTTACACTTCTTGAATGCAGACTCGACAATATCGTATACAGAATGGGTCTCGCATCCAGCCGTAAGGAAGCTCGTCAGTTCGTTCGTCACGCACACTTCACCCTTAATGGCAAGAAGGTAGACATTCCGTCCATCATCTGCAAGCCCGGTGACGTTATCGCGTTGAAGGAAAAGAGCAAGAGCAGCGAAAAGTTCAAGGCTCTCGCAGAACAGATGGAAACAGCAGTTGTTCCGAAGTGGCTCGAAGCAAACGTAGCAGATCTCTCTGTTAAGGTTGCAGCTCTCCCCAAGAGAGAAGACATCGACTTCCCGTTCGAAGAACAGCTCATCATCGAACTTTACTCCAAGTAATAACCTACAGTGGGAGAATTGCCGTATAAAAACGGAATTCCTTCTGGGCAGTTATTACGGTTCCGCAGAGGCAAAATCTCACAACCAATTTTGCGAAAGCCAGCATATTCCGATGAAGAATACAACAATGTGGATTTGGCAAAAATCATAGACGGAGGGTTATTATTTAATGATAGAAATAGAAAAGCCGAATATTGCGACTATAAATTTAAGCGAAGACGGAAGAAACGGAAAGTTTATTATCGAGCCGCTTGAGAGAGGCTACGGTATTACCCTCGGAAATTCACTGCGTAGAGTGCTTCTCAGCTCACTGCCCGGTGTTGCCGTAACATCCATAAAGATTGACGGTGTTCTCCATGAAATGACTACCATTCCCGGTGTCAAGGAGGATGTACCCGAAATCGTTATAAATGTAAAAGGTATCACAGCCAAGCTGAATTCAAACGGACCTAAGACTGTCGTAATCGACACAACAGGTGCGTGTGACATCACAGCAGGCGATATAAAGCAGGATTCTGACATCGAGATACTTAACCCTGACCTTCACATCGCAACCGTAGAAAATAATGTTCGCTTCTACATGGAGCTTACATTCGACCACGGTAGAGGATATGTTTCTCAGGAAAAGAATAAGCAGCTCTATCAGCAGAATAGTCAGGGTGTATCTGCGCCTGTAGGCACTATATTTACAGATTCGATATACACTCCTGTTCATAATGTAAACTATACAGTAGAGAATACAAGAGTCGGAAGCAGCACCGATTACGATAAGCTTACGCTTGAAGTGCTGACAAACGGCGTAATTCTCGCTAAAGAAGCGATTTCTCTTGCAGCCAAGATACTCAACGAACATCTCAATTTGTTTGTCGATTTGTCCGACGAAGCAAAGAATACGGAGATCATGGTTGAACGTGAAGAGACTGTTAAGGAAAGAGTCCTTGAGATGACCATTGAGGAGCTTGACATGTCCGTGCGTAGCTTTAACTGCCTGAAGCGTGCGAACATCGATACCGTTGAAGATTTGATCAACAAGACCGAGGATCAGATGATGAAGGTTCGTAACCTCGGTAAGAAATCGCTCGAAGAAGTTATTCAGAAGCTTCACTCCCTCGGCCTTGAATTAAAGAAGGACGAAGAGTAAGTCAAAATTCCGCTTGAAACGGATAATCGCAGAATAACATTTAACCACACAATCTAACTTATTAATTGATACAGGTCGCTCGCTTATGTGGGTGACACCAGTTTTGCAAAAGGAGGACATGGATCATGCCCGGTACCAGAAAACTCGGCAGACCGACAGCGCACAGAAATGCTATGCTTCGCGGTATGGTGACATATCTCATTGAAAACGGTTCAATTGAGACAACCGTTACCAGAGCAAAGGAAGTACGCTCTCTCGCCGAAAAGATGATAACCCTTGGCAAAAAGAATACTCTCGCAAGCCGCCGTCAGGCTCTTGCATTCATCACCAAGGAAGACGTTGTTAAAAAGCTCTTTGATGAGGTAGCTCCCGCTTACGCTAACAGAAACGGTGGTTATACTCAGATATTCAAGCTCGGACCGCGCCGCGGTGATGCAGCTGAAATGGCTATTATCAGACTCATTGACGCTGACACAAAGGCTGAATAAGCAACAACATAGGCTGAACTAATAAATTAAGCTGTGTGTAAAGTTCATTTTGAACCGACCACACGGCTTTTTTGTTTGATTTTGTTAAAATGTACCCGTAAGCCTTGACTTTTCTATTTGAGTGATATATAATTTAAACATAAACCATGCTTGTATGGTACTATTTTTTATAGTTTGAAAGGTTATCTCGCTTCCGGGCGGGATATGGCTGTTAAAATGAATAAAAAGCTTACCGCAATTCTTGCTTCATCTATCCTTCTCTCCGGTCTTGCTATGTCTTCCTGCTCCGGTGAGGATTCTATACTCAAAAATGCAACGAAAATCGACCTTACAGGTGAGGGTGTTGAATGCTCCTCCGATTCCGTTTCCGTTGACGAAAATAATAAGATTACTATATCAAAGCCCGGTACATACGCTGTTTCCGGTACCCTTGATGACGGTCAGCTCTTCGTTGACTGTGAGGACGAGGGTGCAGTTAATATAATTCTCAATAACGCAAGCATCACCAACAACGACGGCTCCTGCATCGTTATAAAGAACGCATCCGATGCCGCTATCACTCTCTATGAGGGTACATTAAACACTCTCACAGACGGCGAGAACTATGTCTTCGAGGATCCCGAGGACGATGAACCCGACGCAGTTGTTTTCACTAAGGAAGACCTCACATTCAGCGGTGCGGGTAAGCTCGTTGTAAACGGTAACTATGCCGGCGGTATCTACTCCAAGGACGGTCTTATCATCTCCGAGGGCGAATACGAAATTAATTCCGCAGACCACGGTATCAAGGGTAAGGACTTCCTCACTGTAAACGGCGGTAACATCAGCGTTCATGCTCTGGGTGACGGTATCAAGTCCACAAACAGCGATAACGAAACTGTAGGCTATGTTGAAATCAACGGCGGTACCCTGAGTATCTATTCCGAGGACGAAGCTATCCAGGCTGAAACCAAGGTTGTTGTAAACGGCGGTGAGGTTATCCTCGAGTCCACAAACAACGGTATCAAGTGTGCAGGCTCTATAATATTCAACGGCGGCTCCGTTTCCATAGATGTTCAGGACAATGCCCTTGACGCTTCCTCTATCACAAACGGCGAAGGCTGTACCGTTACTGTTGACGGAGTACCTTACACCGACTAAGCTTAACCGAACAAAGCCGATTCATGTGTCAGCGATATGTGCTTGCGGTTCATATCAATCGACATGGTCGGCTTTTTTTATGCTTTTTTAGCAGACGAAGGCCCGGGGTGCTACAAAATTATTTGTTAATAAAATGTAAACTCTCTAAAAAACACTTGATTTTTTCCTTAAATGGGATTAAAATATGAGCATAAGGTTAGCAGTCAACCGTTTTGAGTGCTAACCCAATATGAAACAGTATAAACATCATAGATATAGAAAAAAAGGAGTTATTGTTATGACACTCAAACCTCTTGCAGACAGAGTTGTAGTTAAGCTCGTAGAAGCTGAAGAAACCACAAAGACAGGTATCGTTCTTCCCGGTGCGGCTAAGGAAAAGCCCCAGGTTGCCGAAGTTATCGCAGTAGGCCCCGGCGGAGTTGTTGACGGTAAGGAAGTTGTTATGACAGTTAAGGTTGGCGACAAGGTTATTACCTCCAAGTACGCAGGCACAGAAGTTAAGTGCGACGGCGTTGAATACAACATCGTAAGACAGAACGACATCCTCGCAATCGTTGAGTAATTTTTATAAATCGTAAATAATCGAAGGAGATGTATATATAATGGCTAAGGATATTCTTTACGGAATCGAAGCAAGAGACGCTCTCATCAGAGGTGTTGATAAGCTTGCTAATACAGTTAAAATCACAATGGGTCCTAAGGGTAGAAACGTAGTTCTCGATAAGAAGTACGGCACTCCCCTTATCACAAACGACGGTGTTACAATCGCTAAGGAAATCGAACTCGAAGACGGTGCTGAAAACATGGGTGCTCAGCTCGTTCGTGAAGTTGCTACAAAGACAAACGATGCTGCCGGTGACGGTACAACCACAGCTACACTTCTCGCTCAGGCTTTCATTCACGAAGGTATGAAGAACGTAGCCGCAGGTGCTAACCCGATGGTTATCCGTAAGGGTATCCAGAAGGCTGTTGATACAGCGGTAACTTCTCTTAAGGCTGCCTCCAAGCCCGTAAGCGGTAAGGAAGACATCGCAAGAGTTGGTACAATCTCCGCAGGCGACGAAGTTATCGGTACTCTCATCGCAGACGCTATGGAAAAGGTTACAGCTGACGGCGTTATCACTGTTGAAGAATCCAAGTCCGCAGAAACCTACAGCGAAGTTGTTGAAGGTATGCAGTTCGACCGTGGCTACCTCTCCCCCTACATGGCTACAGATACAGATAAGATGGAAGCTGTTCTCGATGACGCTCTCATCCTCATCACAGATAAGAAGATTTCCAACGTACAGGACATTCTTCCCCTTCTCGAACAGATCGTTCAGTCCGGTAAGAAGCTCCTCATCATCGCAGAAGACGTTGAAGGCGAAGCTCTCACAACTCTCGTACTCAACAAGCTCCGCGGTACATTCACTGTAGTTGCGGTTAAGGCTCCCGGATTCGGTGACAGACGTAAGGAAATGCTCCGTGACATCGCTATCCTCACAGGCGGCGAAGTAATCTGCGACGAACTCGGTCTTGACCTCAAGGAAACCACAGTAGATCAGCTCGGTCATGCTCGTCAGGTTAAGGTAAACAAGGACAACACTATCATCGTAGGCGGTGACGGTGACGCAGAAGCTATCAAGGCTCGTATTTCCCAGATCAAGACTGCTATCGAAACAACAACCTCCGACTTCGACCGTGAAAAGCTCCAGGAAAGACTTGCAAAGCTCTCCGGCGGTGTTGCCGTAATCAAGGTTGGTGCAGCTACCGAAACCGAAATGAAGGAAAAGAAGCTCCGCATCGAAGACGCTCTCAACGCTACTCGTGCAGCTGTTGAAGAAGGTATCGTTGCAGGTGGCGGTACAGCATACGTTAACGTAATCGACGACGTTGCAGCTCTCCTCAGCACTGTAGAAGGCGACGAAAAGACCGGTGTTTCCATCGTTCTCAAGGCTCTTGAAGCTCCCGTTCGTCAGATCGCAGAAAACGCAGGCTTTGAAGGCTCCGTTGTAGTTGACAAGATTAAGTCCTCCGCTAAGAAGGGCTTCGGCTTCAACGCATACACAGAAGAATACGTTGACATGATTGAAAACGGTATCGTAGACCCGACAAAGGTAACACGTTCCGCACTCCAGAACGCTTCCTCCGTAGCTTCCACAGTTCTTACAACAGAAGCTCTCGTAGTAAGCAAGCCCGAACCCGAAGCAGCTCCCGCAGCAGGTGGTATGGGTGGCGGCATGGGCGGTATGTATTAATTCGCTCAGGCAAAACAGCGTAAATAAATAAAAAGAACGGCAGTTGGTGCAGAAAAAGTACCGACCGCCGTTTTTGTTATGCAAAAAAACACCCGAACAGTAGAATATGTCGCCTACTACTATTCGGGTGTACCCATTAGGTGGTACCTATTTGGGTGGTTAAAATTCTATTATTATAAGGTTGCTGTTATGCTTTTACGCTTGTCTCTGACTTCGCAAAATATCTCTCGGATGAGCCGTGTTTTTTCGTGGGAAACTTAAAACCCATTGGACTCACCTCCTGATGAAATTACAAATTTGTACCGAAAAAATCTATATAAATTTGTTTTTTAAGCGTTTTTCTTGTCGGGGGAGATAAGACCGTAGGAGCCGGCGTTTCTCTTGTAAACGACTGCGGTCTCACCTGTGTCGGCATCCTCGAATACATAGAAGCTGTGACCGAGAAGATTCATCTGCAAAATAGCTTCCTCAGCGGTCATGGGCTTTAAGAGGAATGTCTTCTTTCTGATTTCGAACTCACCTTCCTCAGTAACGGGAGGTATTTCCTCGGCAAGTGCGGCTTCTGCTGCTGCGAACGAGGTCTTCATCTGCTTTTCAAGTCTTGTCTTGTATTTGCGAATCTGACCCTCAATGAGTTCTACACAGCGATTAAGGGCGGTTTTAAATTCCGACGAGCTCTCCTCCGCACGGAAGAGAGTACCTCCTACTGAGATGGTAAGCTCCACACGAAGCTTGTCACGGTCGGGTCTGGCTGTAACAGTAGCTTCTGCACCGTTCGGGAAGTATCTGTCAAACTTGGCGAGCTTCTTCTCTGTAAGTGCGTTCATATCATCGCGTATCGTAACCTGTTTTCCGATAATGTTGATAATCATGGTAGTACCATCCTTTGTGTGTATTTGCCTCTTTGGGAAGCTTTTTCCCTTCGGCATTTTCATTATAGCAGACTTTTTCAGGAAAAAATACATACAATTTGTAAACAAATGCACAATTTGCGTTAGTAGGGTGTAGAAATTTATATAGAATGCCTGTCGCATATGACGGGAAAGAGGCAGATGACGGTGTCTCGGCAATGCACGTTCGGAATAAACATGAAAATAATTGTGAAAAATATGATAAACGGTTAATGAGATAAGCAAAAGCGGTAAAGTTGCATATAATTATATTGGGGGAAATGAGAATATTTTAGTGTAAATAGTGTTTGACTTGTAGAGCGTGTAATGATATAATGTTTGCTATACAGCGTGGGTAAAAGATACATCGGGAATATAAATATATACGAAATTGAAAAGAGAGGCTTATATGCGAGAAAAACTGAGATGTGCCGTAGTCGGAGCTACGGGTATGGTGGGTCAGAGATTTGTGACACTGCTTGAAGGACACCCCTATTTCAACGTGACCGCAGTTGCCGCAAGCTCAAGCAGTGCAGGAAAGACCTATGAAGAAGCGGTGGAGGGAAGATGGAAAATGTCGTCCCCCATTCCCGATTCGGTAAAAAGTCTGACGGTTATTGATGCCTCGGATGTAAAAAAAGTGGCAGAGGTCGCCGAGATGGTGTTCTGTGCGGTGAATATGTCGGTTGAGGAAACAAAGGCTCTCGAGGAGGCATATGCAAAGGCGGAGCTTCCCGTAATATCAAACAACAGTGCAAACCGCTGGACGATAGACGTTCCCATGGTTATCCCCGAGATAAATCCCGAGCATCTTTCCGTAATCGAAAGCCAGAGAAGAAGACTCGGAACGGAGAGAGGATTTATAGCAGTGAAGCCGAACTGTTCCGTGCAGAGCTTTGTTCCGGCACTGACTCCCCTCCGCAAGTACGGCATAAAAAAGATACTCGTTACGACCTATCAGGCAATATCCGGTGCGGGCAAGACCTTTGACACATGGGATGAAATGAACGACAACATTATACCGTTTATATCCGGTGAAGAAAGAAAAACGGAGCTTGAGCCTCTCAAAATATGGGGTGAGGTAAACGGCGGTGCGATTATTTCCGCAAAGGAGCCGCTTATAACGACACAGTGCATAAGAGTACCCGTAAGTGACGGACATACTGCGGCGGTATTTGTATCGTTTGAAAACACTCCGCCGAGAGATACGATTATTGACGAATGGAACAGCTACACGGGACTTCCGCAGATGCTTGGACTTCCGTCATCTCCCGAGAGATTCATAACCTACTTTGATGAGGAAGACAGACCGCAGGCAAAGCTTGATCGTGACATATGCGGCGGTATGGGGGTATCTGTCGGAAGACTTCGCAAGGACAGTATATTCGACTACAAATTTGTCGGACTCTCCCACAACACTATGAGAGGTGCGGCAGGTGGTGCGATACTCATTGCGGAGCTGTTATACAGACAGGGATATTTGGATTAAATTATTAGTGAGTGTCTCTGTATATACAGACAAGGATACCTAAATTAAAAATTAAAAATGAAGAATGAAGAATGAAAAATGAATGATTAGGGATTATTGTCCTCTGCGTTTTTTGGCGTGGGGGCAATTTTTTTGCTTTTTACGGCACATACTGCGGCGGCGAGAAGTATTATTCCGCAGATTCCGCCTGTTTTCCATCCGATATATACCACGGCAAGCATGATTACAGGCTCTATGCCCATCATTTTACCGAGAATTTTCGGCTCAAGGTACTGTCTTAATGCCCATATTAAGGCATAAAGCACGAGAAGTGAGACTCCGCTTGCGGTATTATGAGTAACGATACGGAGTAATCCCCACGGCACAAGTATTGCTCCGCAACCGATGAGAGGGAGTGCGTCGGCTATGGCTATGAGTGCGGAATATTTCAGGGGAGACGGGATACGAATTACTATAAACCCCACAAAAAGCACGCAAAACGTCGCAAGAGAGAGCAGTATTCCTCCTCGAATATATCCGAAAATTGCGTCAGAGACGTTTTTGTAAGCCGAGGTGAGAGATTTGCGGTGGCGTTCGGGTATCAGAGAAACTGCGGCAGACTCAGCTCCGTCCATATCCGTCATGAAATAGAAGAACGAGACGGCACATACCACGGCGGAAAGTGCGAGAGATGGGAGGGAAGCGGCAAACGATGCTATATATGAAGCGACTTTTGAGAGAATATCGGACAAAATATCTCCGGAATAAGAAATTACAGCATTTCGGACGTTTTCCGCTGTCGAGATTATGGGAATGGAGTTGAGGATGTAGAGACAAGACGTACTAAGCTCATTCAGGCATAGCAAAAAATCTTCACTGTCGATGAAGGCTGTAATACGGGAGAAAAGCTCAACGGCG
>CAYWFS010000049.1:9479-10771 GCA_964457685.1 uncultured Ruminococcus sp.
CAAAAAATCTTCACTGTCGATGAAGGCTGTAATACGGGAGAAAAGCTCAACGGCGGCATATATGAACAGTGTCAAAATCAGGCACGAGAATATGGCACAACCGAGCTTTTCTCCGAGATGAATTTTTTTGCAAATTCGCAGCGAAACGGGACGAAAAAGCTTTGCGGCGACATATGATACAAGAAACGGCAAAATAAAGGAAATTTCCCCAAAAATAAGAAGATGGGAGAACAGAACAGCCGCCGAAATAATAAAAAACAGCTTCAAGCTTAGACCTGCCGAAAAAAGGATATATAATATATTATTCCCGCAAGGCTAAAAAATTTACGGTATGTGTTTGACTTTGTATGATATATCTGCTACAATAAAAAGAACCTGCGTGTGCGGGAAAATATAACAGATAGAAAGGTTCTCCGTATGAAAAAAATATTGTTAACAGCCGCAGTGGTGCTTCTTTCGCTTGCCGCATTTATTGCCTGCAACAAGGAAACATCTGCGGACAGCGGAGATTTGGGTGACAGCGTTATGGTACAGATCGAAATGGAAAACGGCGGCATTATCAAGCTTGAGCTTTATCCCGAGGCTGCTCCGATAACAGTCGAAAACTTTGTAGGTCTTGTAAAGGACGGTTTCTACGACGGACTTATCTTCCACAGAGTCATCAAGGACTTCATGATTCAGGGCGGTGACCCCGAAGGAACAGGTATGGGCGGCTCCGATACAAAAATCAAGGGCGAGTTCAAGAAGAACGGTTGGGATAACCCCATTTCTCACGTAAGAGGAGTTATCTCCATGGCAAGAAGCTCTGCAATGAACTCCGCTTCCTCCCAGTTCTTCATTTGTCATGCAGACTCAACCTACCTCGACGGTCAGTATGCGGCATTCGGTAAGGTTGTAGAGGGTATGGATGTTGTTGACGAGATTGCATCCGTTAAGACAGACTACAACGACCGTCCGCTTGAAGATGTTGTAATCAAGTCCATTACAATTATCGAGGAATAATAAAAAAAGAAGAGTGACGTACTTCCCGAAATTCGGAGATGAAGCGAAACTCTTCTTTTTGTTTGCCGATTAAATAAAAAAACAAAAAGAGGATGAAGTTTTTACTATCATCCTCAAGCGGATTACGGGGCTCGGACCCGCCACCTCAACCTTGGCAAGGTTGCGCTCTACCAAATGAGCTAAATCCGCATATATATAAACGCTTTGCAGGAGAACCTGACAAAACGGACGACCTGAAGGGGACTCGAACCCCTGACCTCTAGCGTGACAGGCTAGCGTTCTAACCAACT
>CAYWFS010000050.1:0-10651 GCA_964457685.1 uncultured Ruminococcus sp.
ACCCACAGCGGAAAATACACTCCCTCGCTTTTGTCGGACAAAATATCAAGCTGTTTTTGCATTGCCTTTTTGTCCTCATCCGTTGGCACAGACGGAAGAAGCTCTCCGCAGTCGATACAGGTGCTTTTCATATCATCCTGAACGGCACCGCATTTTCTACATATCTTCATAACGCAGGATACTTATAAATTATTCTTCGATTCCCATGCTCTGCATAAGCTTCTGGTTAAATTCTTCCGCCGTGTTATAACCCATCTTCTTCTGACGGTTATTCATTGCGGCTATTTCGAGAACCACGGCAAGGTTACGTCCGGGCTTTACAGGAATTACAGTTGTAGGTATTTTTATTCCCATTATGTCCGTGTACTCCGTTTCAAGTCCGAGTCTGTCGTACATTTTTCCCTGCACCCAAGGCTCAAGATTGATTATCATGTCGATTTTTTCGGTAGCCTTTACGGAACCCATACCGAAAAGACGGCGAACGTCAACAATACCGATTCCTCGAAGCTCGATATAATATTTCAGTATTTCGGGTGCTGTTCCTACTATTGTTTTTGCGGAAACCTTACGAAGCTCTACCGCATCGTCCGCAATGAAACGGTGACCTCTCTTGATAAGCTCAATTGCCGTCTCACTTTTACCTACTCCGCTGTCACCCGTTATGAAAATACCCTCGCCGTAAACCTCGACAAGTACTCCGTGACGTGTAATCTGCGGTGCAAGCTGAACATGAAGAAAGGCAATAAGAGTAGCCATGAAATCGCTTGTATTTTCATCCGTCTGACATACGGGTATCTCAAAATACTCCGCTATTTCAACAAGTATCGGGTCGGCTTCATTTCCGTGAGTTACAACTATCGCAACGGGATGATGCTTGAGATATTCCGTTATTCTCTCACGGCGAAGCTCCTCCGGCATTTGTTTGATGTACATGGATTCCGCATTTCCGATAATCTGAATACGCTTGGGGTCAAAATGTTCAAAGAATCCGGCAAGAACAAGTCCGGGACGATTTACGTCGGATGAAGCTATCATGATTTTCGACGGCTCCTCGGGTGTGTATATCACCTTCAGCTCATGCTCGTTTATAATTTTTTGGAGGTCAACTCTGTTTGTGAATTCTTCCATTTTGAATTACAACTCCGATCTGTAATTTTTATGTTCTATCGGAATTATACCATATAACGAAGCTTAATGCAATATTTTATGATTTTTTTATAGCATTTGCAAGCCGAATACACGCATATTTTTCATATTTAACCTTATAACGTATCACTGTTCATGTTTTATTAATAAAATTTTGCTATAGTATAATAGAATATTTATATAAATCGGTGTAGTAAATGAAAAAAACATACAATAAAATTTTATCCTCTGTCCTGCTTGCGGCTCTTATACTCTTTCCCATGTCTATGACCTCCTGTAAGGATGATGAAAAGCTCCTTGAAAGCACAAAGGAAGACAAGACAATTGTAATGACTGTCGGAGAATACGAGGTTCCGCTTGAGCTTTACAGATATGTCGCACTGAACACAAAAGCCGACTACGAAAAAAGCGGCAGTGCGGATATGTGGATAAACGAAGACAGTGCCGAGAACATCAAAAATTTGAATGAAAGCATAAACAACACTATCGTTCATCTTTACACAACTCTTTATGTATGCGATGAATACGGCATTTTGCCCGACGACTCCTATATCACGGATACTCTCGAGCTTGAAATGGAAGCTATATACGAGGGCTATGACGACGATTACGAAATTTATGTTGAAAATATATCGAGCTACAATCTCAACGACTCGGTATACCGTTTTCTGACGAGAAATGACATTCTTGCCGAAGCACTCCTTGACAAAATGATGGAAAACGGAGTTATCCCGTCAACTGAGGAAGAGCTTGAAGCAGTCCTCGCAAGTCCCGAATTTGTTCACGTTAAACAGATACTGATTCCCAACGACAACGGAAACAGTGACGAAGAAAATCTCGCAAAAGCCGAAGATATTCTCAAAAAGCTTGAGAACGGTGCCGATTTTGATGAGATGATACAGAAATACGGCGGAGACCTGTTCCTTTTCAACAACGACAACGGTTACTATATTCCGCACGGCGTTTATGACGAAGCCTTTGAAGAAGTGGCATTTTCTCTTGAAATCAACGAAATCAGCGATATAGTAGAAACAGATGCGGGCTACAGCATTATAAAGCGTTACGCAAAAAGCTCCGATTACATGGCTGAAAACTACGAGACACTGGCAGAGGACTATATAAGAGGAAGATACAACCTCATCCTTGCCGAAAAGGAAAAGGAACTCAGTGTAACCTACACAAGTGAAATGGAAAAATATCCCGTATTAAGCCTTAACGCAGACTGAGAACAACGAAAATGAGATATTACAGCAGACGTTCAAGCAGCGGAAAAATGTCGAAAATACTGTTCAGGGTATTTTTTACGATAACTGCCGCTCTTGTCATCGTTATTTTCGCCGCACTTCTCGGAAATTATCTGCAAAAAAAGGTGGTGGATGCCGAGGAAGCTATGAAAGCCTCGGGTGAAGCGGCAGGTCTCCAGCTCAGTCGCGAAAATCTCGAGGACTCCCCCTCTCTCCCCATCTCAACATATGCTCTTGATGCCTGCGGAATAGATATAACAAAGTATTCAAGTACAGCGGACGTTATCTCTGCGGTAAACGTCATGTCGATAGATCACGACTGCGTACTTATTCCCATCTGCGACAATGACGGCAAGCTTTTATACGTCTCCTCCGCACTCGAAAAGCTTACACGGTATTCCTACGAAACGCAGAGCAACACGGCTTTTGACAATCTTACAGCCGCCTCAGAAGCCGCTTCATACAGCAGAATGGACTCATGTGCTTACTTCATCCCGTCTTTCTCCGTAAGCTCACCGACAAATGCGGCATTTATAGACAACACTCTTATAGACGAGCTTCGTTCTATAGGAATCAGCAAGGTTTTAATTAAAATTCCGTTATCGGATGATGACGGATACACAAAATGGATACAAAGCTACGTCACATCTCTCGATTTTTCATCCGACGAGCTTGGTATCGCATTTGCTTCAAAATATGTGCTTGAACCCGAGGGAATCAAACAGCTTCAGTTGTTTTCGGAATACGGTGCATTTACGGCAGTGTACTTCGACTCCACGGGCAAGAGCTATGACTCCGTATACGAAAGCGTTTCTCACGACCTGACCTCAATGATGGGTATGTTTGAGCTTTATACCATTACCGTTATCATTGAGGACAACGAGAACGCAGAGGCCGTATACAATGCCTGCCTCGATTCCGGAGTCGAAAATATAAGCTTTATCGGCAATCCCCCGACCAAAACGGAAGCTTCTTCCACATCGGACAGCACCGACAAAAAGAATTTGAACGGCGAGACAGATAAAGTATCAAATCCGTATGCCGGCTACTCTCCGTCCTCAACGGTCGATGATGAGGAAGCAGCTCCGTAAAAAAAATCACACTACGGAGGCACAATATGATATTACTCGAAGACAGATCCTTTCTTCCGGGAGACTCAATTATTCTTGACACAGACTGCCGTATAATATCCGTAAAAACCGCTGAGAATACGGGTGAACAGACGCTTGATTTCATTATGCGTTCTCTCAGACTCGGAGACAGAAGAATGTTTTGCCGTTTCTGTGAAAAAGAAAGCGTTCCGTATCCTTTTGAGATATTCAGGCTTCTGAAATACGGTGCAAGAGCTTTTGTGTTCATCGAGAAATGCAAGTTCAAAGGAAAAACGTGTACGGCTTGCTTCCTCGGTGAGAAAATAACGGATTTTATTCCGTTTATGTCACCCGACAACGAGCTTTACCGAACAAGCACCGCACGTCTTGTTTACGAGATACTTCTCTCGCTCAACGTCTCCGAGAAAGCACTGCCCGACAGCAGAGTTACACCCGAAGCTCTTTCTTGTTATGCAAAGGCTCCGCTTCTTTTTGACGAGCTTTTCTCACCCGCTCACAGTGTTAAGGAATGCAATATTATGCGTTTCTTTGAGATGATATGCGAAAATGCAACCTCAAACTCTATGTTCAGTGCCGTAAATGCTTCTGTTAAAGAGGGTGTACGTTACAACGAAGCGAAAATATATCCGATAAATCCAGTCTCACTTGTACACATCGGAACAAATCTTTTGCATATACTTTCGTATTTGTCATGCGACAGAAATGTTACCGTAACCCTCGATTATTTTACAAATGCGGTTATGGCTACGTTCTCATGCCACACGGACGAACGCTTTACCACAGACTGCGGTTCGTTCTTTGAGATTGCCGAAAAATATCCCGATCTGCGTTTTACAGCTTGTGCCGTAGGTGAGATTGCCAATGCTCTCGGCTTTGTTCCCACAATAAAATACGAAGACGGAGTAATATCAATAAAGACAAGTGTAACTCACGCACTTGATCGCAATGTCAAATTCAAGTACGATGACCCGTATACCTTGATTGTGCCTGCATTTAGCGAAGCTTTAAACTTTTTATCCGTAAAATAAAACCAGTGCAAGGATAAGTACCTCCGCACATATGCCTTCGCTTGCGATAAGAAGCATGACAAGAAGTATTATAAGCTCCTCCTTGCCTATTCTTCCGCGAAGCCCTGAGACAAGTCCGGTAAGACTATCGGCAGCTTCTCCGACTTCCGAATTTTCACGATTCTCTTGCAAATTATCTTTAAGATTATCTTCGGTGGCATTATCGCAAATTTTCACAACCTCATCTTGCTCTGTCGGAAATTGCTCTATGGGATTTTCTTCTTCATGGGTTTCCGCCGGAGCATTATCGTTTTTTGATGTAAATCTTGCGGAAGCACCGCTTTTCTCCGCACTTTCTTTCATCTGAGAAAAATCATTCCTCGAAAACGCAGTTCCGTCATATCCGGGTGGCGGAGAATAATGCACCTTTCTCTGATCTCTTGTATAAATAACGCTCACCTCTTTTCGTTCATGCCGAGGATACCGTCTATCCCACCGAGCGTGTTTACAACGTCACTGAGTTGCATAACAGACATACATCTGTCTATCATTTGTTGTCTTTCGGGCTTCAAATACGGCTTTAATGCACGCATGAGCTTTTCTGCATTTCCTTTGTCGTATTTCTTTCCGATTTTTGACTCCTTCGGTTGTTCGACCTGCTCACCGTTTTGTCCTTTTGACTCCGCAGTTTCGCTTGATGAAGACAGCAACGGAGACACCATCGACATTACCTCGGGAAGCTTATCGAGCATTTCCTTTTGAACATCGCCCGAGCTTTCATTGCTACCCTTTATCTCCTTGACCATCTCCGCAAACTCGGGATTCTTTATTATTTTCGAGATGATTCCGCCAATATCGTTATCCATTTGCTCCACCCTTATATACGCCGACAAGATAGGTCAGCCTGTTTATATCATCGTCCGTTATCTCTCCGAGAAGTGTGCGTATTCTTTTTATCGTGCAAGAATCGAGCTTTTTATCTCCCAAATCTATCCCCGCACTGCCGATAACAAGGTTAAGCATTATAATAAGCTTGTCGTCGGGCATAGCAAGCATTTTATCTATGGCAGATTTGTTAATCATATTACCCCTCCGAATATTTTCCATGCTACTTACAGTCTATTCACAAAACAGAAAATTGACAAAATCAACTGAATTAACAGAAAGGATATATAATGAAATTTCTTGTGTTCTCTGATTCTCACGGCAACTCGCAGGTCATGAGAAAAACAATACAAAGACAGCTTGATGCAGGAGGTCTTGATGCCGTTTTCTTCCTCGGAGACGGAATAAGAGATGTTATCGAGCTTACCCACGACTTCCCGTCACTACGATTTGAATGCGTACTCGGCAACTGTGATTCACCGAGCGACGTAAAAAAAGAGCTTTGCGACACGTCATACGAAAAGCTTGTCACATTCGGTGCATGGAAATTCATTCTTATGCACGGACACAAATACGATGTAAAATATACATATCAGGATGCTGTTGACCATGCTATAGACAAAGAAGCCGATTGTCTTTTCTTCGGTCACACCCACCGTGCGGAGGATCTTACGCTTGACGGCTCACTGAAAGGCTCTGCAAGAATAATAAACCCCGGTTCGTGCGGTTCGGGATTCCATCGTTCGTTCGCACTTGTGGAAACCGTTGGCGGTCAACTTGTCTGCGACTTCGGAGAAATAAAATAAAAAAAAAGTATCGCTACTCTCTATATACTCCTGTAAAACGGTCTTGATTTTTTCAAGCGTCTGTTTTAATTCGGTGTATATCAAAATTTATGCGATACTCTTTTTTATTATTTTTCAAAAAATTTTACAGCGGTCTTTCTCAGCTTCTCGGATACATCATCGGACAGCTTCTCTACTCCTCCGAGTACATCGGCAGGTCTGTTGAATATTTCCTGATAGAACAGACACGCGGCAAGATATGAACCTGATGTTCTCGGGTGGTAGAAGTCATTCGGGTCGTAAAGGTCTATCATCGGATATGTATTCTTAACCTCTGCGAATGCGTCACCTACAGGCACACGAATACCGCCGTTTTGTTTTGCACCCTCCGCATATCCGAAAGTAAGCTTTTCAAGCATTTCGTCGTAGGTCATTCCCGTTTCTGCCAAAGTCGTACTTCCGTCCTTATATGCCCATGTGCTGTAGAACAGGAATTTTGCTCCGCCGTTCATCATTTTACAAAGCTCCGATGCGGCTTTAAGAAAATCCTCGGTGTCTATAGCCGGGTTTCTGCTCTGCTCCTGCAAGATAATAAAGTCCCAATTGTCGGAGGCATATGTTTCGCACAAACGCTTGTTAAGCTCACTTCCGCTAACAAGAAAATCATGCAAATACGCACCTCCCTGAAGAACCTCCGCATATTTCAGCTCGTCTCCCGCTTCTTTTGCAAGTGCTTCAAGCATTTTCGGCAGCTCATTGAAGAAAATAAAGCTGTTTCCGATAAACAATACTTTTTTCATAAACTTCATCTCCGAATCCCGTGATTTTTTGCTATTATAGCACATATTTATGCTAAAATCAACACAATTTTCGAGATTCACACAAGAATATTCTCGTCATTACTCAAGCTCATCGAGTGAAAACAGCGATCCTTCAAAATCAAGGACGTAATAACGCATATTTTTTCTGCCCTTAACTATGACCGTATGTCCCTCTGCTTCAAGCTTCTCCTTTTGTGCCTCGCAACCACCCGGATATTTTTCGTTAAGCTCTCCGTTTGCTTTAAGGGTTCGCCAATACGGAGTTTTATCTTCAATTCTCTGTTCACTCGCCCATGCCGCAATTGAAACGAATATTCCTGCGGTCATAGGTTCGGTAAAATCCGCATTGCTTCTGCTTGCAAAATATTCTCTGATACAAGGCACCGTGGTAAGCTTTCCGTGCGGAATCTTTTTCATAATGCTGTCATAAGCTATGGGAGGTGCAAAATACATCCTGTTGCCGCCGTATTTTTCTATCGTCTTTTCATCCGTAACGATTTGTATCTTAGGCATATCCTTGCTGTCAAGCAGCATTTTATTAAAATCCTTTTGTCTTTCGTTCACACTAATTTAACCCACTATCGCTATTTTTATTACACCGTCGAGTCGGTTTTCAAAAATTCGGTAAGCTTCCTCAATATCATCGAGTCGGTATCTGTGTGTTATAAGCGGAGTTGTGTCTATTTTCCCCTGCTCTATAATGCTGAGTATCTCCGCACAGTCGCAACCGTCAACGCCTCCTGTCTTAAAAGTCAGATTTTTCCCGTACATATTCGGAAGCGGAAGCTCCTGACTCTCGTCATACAACGCAACAACGGTAACAATCGCATTAGGTCTTGCCGATTTCCACGCAAGAGCAAAGGTATCACTTGCACCTGCCACCTCAAGCACGACATCAGCACCGCCATGGTCGGAATTTTTGCGAACAAAGTCCTCACATTCCTCGGGAGTACAAACAAGAACATCACCGTAATGCTCACGGACAAAATTCGCCCTTGCTTCATCCTTTTCGCACACTATTATTCTGCGTGGAGATTTAAGCATCACACACAGCAGAGTACAAATTCCCGTTGGACCCGCTCCGATTATGAGAACCGTATCATCGTTCGTTATTTCGGAAATACGAGCCGCCCAAAATCCCGTTGCCAGAACATCACCTACAAACAAAGCCTGCTCATCGCTTACGCTGTCAGGTATTTTGTTAAGTCCCTGATTCGCATACGGAACCCGTACATACTCAGCCTGTCCGCCGTCAATGCGACATCCGATAGCCCAACCGCCGTTTTTGTCCATGCAATTGTTCACATAGCCGTTTTTACAGAAGAAGCACTCTCCGCAAAAGGTCTCCACGTTCACTGTAACCCTGTCTCCCGGCTTTACGGCGTTAACCTTTGCACCGACCTCTTCAACAATACCGACCATCTCATGACCGACTGTTATTCCCTGAACCGCTCTCGGAACAGCTCCGTGCTTTATATGCAAATCGCTTGTGCAAATCGAGCCGAGTGTCACACGAACGATTGCGTCTCCGTCATCAATTATCTGCGGCCTCGGCTTTTCGGTAAGTGCAAATTTTCCATGCTCAATGTATGTAAGTGCTTTCATTTTTTCCTCCCACTGTAATTTCTTCTCTGAATTAGATTATACCACATAAGTACACCGTTTTCAAGAAAATGCCGCTTCCGTTATGGATTCTCCTGTGCGGATTTTTCTTTCTTCCCATTGACTTTAGTAAAATATGTGATTATAATAGAACTGTCCGACTATGTACGGCAAGATTATATAAATAATTTTTAAGGAGATTGCTTTTTGAATAAGACAATCAAGCAAACGGATCTTGTAGAGTAAGCGGAGGCTTGCGTAATACAATTTCCACGCAGACCTCCCTTTATTGCAGTCAACAATTTTCAGGAGGAAAAAATGAATAAAAATGACATTACAATTCGTTTGGAAAGAAAAGAAGAACGTCGAGAAGTCGAAAATCTGGTAAGAGAAGCCTTTTGGAACGTCTATCGCCCCGGTTGCACAGAGCATTATGTTTTGAATCAAATGAGAAACTGCCCGAATTTTATACATGAGCTTAACTTTGTTATGGAAAAAGACGGAAAGATTATCGGTCAAAACGTATTTGTCCGTGCGGTAATCAATGCGGACAACAACGAAAAAATTCCGATTGCCGCCATGGGTCCCATATGTATCGCAAATGAGTACAAGCGACAGGGTTACGGAAAATTACTGCTTGACTACACGCTTGAAAAAGCAAAGGAATACGGCATAAAAGCAATTTGCATTGAGGGAAATATTGATTTCTACGGCAAAAGCGGATTTGACTACGCAAGCAAGTTCGGGCTTCGCTATCATGATGTGCCTGACGATGCTGATTTTTCATTCTTCCTATGCAAAGAGCTGGAAAGTGGGTACCTTTACGGCATTACAGGGGTATATACACCACCCGAATGCTATTTTATAGACGAAGAAGAAGCGGAACAGTTTGACAAATCGTTTCCGTCAAAGAAAAAGTTAGTAACAGACACTCAGATTTTTCAATAAGCGTACACTGAGCTGAGAAGATAAAACAAAAAGAGCCTAAGTCTCTCTATGAACCGTCCAAAAAAGTTAGACCAAAAATTTAACTTTTGGGAGGTCGGTTCACTTGACTTAGGCTTTTTATAATGAATTTGCGAAGTTTATTTTAAAGCGGAATATGAGGATTTTTACAGACTTCTTGTTTCTTGCAACATATTGCGTACTTGCATAAGCGAGAAGCCTAAAAGATTTTCGCCTTTCCATTCATCAACAAGAAAGCGACAATCATCCTCCATAGAAAGACCTATCCCCCAGATTTTATCGGAAACATCACATTCGGCAAGGACGGCACTACCGGTATTCAACAGTCTTACTCTAAGGTCATCGTTTTGCGAAAACTTTGCGAACAGTCCTTGATAAGCAATTAACTGACGCTGGTTCTTCCAGATTTTTTCATTACAGTTATTAACATTTCTCAGGCTTTGTTTGATTTCATCCACATCAGATATAGATAACGCTTGATTTCTCACGTAATAATCTTCAAACATGATAGCTTTTCTATACAGCATATATTGTTCAACAGATGTGAAGTTTAAGCCGCAAAAAGAGAAAGTGCTTTGATAACAATTGCTGAGATACCCGTTTTCTTCCTCGGGATTATGGAAGCAGATGACATCTTCACGAACCTCATTTCTAATCCGCACATAATAATCATCTAAGCGACCCAAACAAGCCCGAATAATTTTTCCCATATAAACGGGGTTCAAATTCTCAAGAACAGCGGGAATAAAGCTCAGCACTTCATTCTGCGGATCATAGACAAAGAACTCGCTGTGCAGTAAAGCCTTCAGCGGATTAGCCTTAATATTTGCTATGACTTGCTCAATTGTGCAATTAAGATTGCTATATATTGAGTTTTGTCTTTCGGCCACAAGTCCCATAGAAAGTCTGCTTCCGTAGTGCTGAACGAAATAATTCGCCGCCGCACGAATGCTGACAACACCACCGTGTTCTATTAAAGCCATAATCAGAACCGGTTTGTAAGAATATGTCATGTTTGTATTGCGACAGTAGTCTATTAATTGCTCGATTTTTTCACTCATAAACGTATCCTTTTTATTATGT
>CAYWFS010000051.1:0-1737 GCA_964457685.1 uncultured Ruminococcus sp.
GCAGTGGCTGAAAAAGAATGAGGAGGCAGTCGATAAATGGGACAGAAAGTTAATCCGCACGGTCTTCGTGTCGGCGTAATCAAAAACTGGGATTCCAGATGGTATGCTCCTGATGAAAAGTTCGGCGACATCCTCGTTCAGGATTATAAAATCAGAGAATACCTCAAGAAGACTCTCCTGCTCGCAGGCGTTCCGAAGATCGAAATCGAACGTGACAATACCGGTAAGATCACAGTATACATTCACTGTGCAAAGCCCGGTATGGTAATCGGCAGAGCAGGTGCTGAAATTGAAAATCTTAAGGCTGCTGTTGCTAAGATAGCAGGTCAGCCCGTAAACATCAACGTAATCGAAGTAAAGCCCGTAGACCTTTGTGCACAGCTCGTTGCGGAAAACATCGCTTCTCAGCTCGAGAGACGTGTTTCCTTCAGACGTGCAATGAAGCAGTCTATCAGCCGTACAATGAGACTCGGTGCTAAGGGTATCAAGGTTACAGTATCCGGTCGTCTCGGCGGTGCTGAAATCGCTCGTTCCGAACACTACCATGAAGGTACTATTCCGCTTCAGACAATCCGTGCCGATATCGACTACGGTTTCTGGGAGGCTAATACCACATACGGTAAGATCGGTGTAAAGGTTTGGATCTATAAGGGTGAGGTTCTCTCCGAAGTAGCTCGCACAAGAACAGGTGCAGACGAAAAGAAGCAGAGAGACAACAGACGTGACAACCGCGGTCAGAGAAGAGATCGCAGAGACGGTGGTCGTGAAGGCAGACCTTATCAGAGAAGAGACGGTCAGCAGAACAGAGCACCCAGAGCACCCAGAAAGACAGAAGAAGGAGGAGCTAACTAATGTTACAGCCGAACGGTAAAATCAAATACAGACGCGTTCAGAGAGGCCGTATGAAGGGTAAAGCTTCTCGCGGTAATAAGATCACAAACGGTGAATACGGTCTCGTAGCTCTCGAACCGGCTTGGATCACTTCCAACCAGATCGAAGCAGCCCGTATCGCTATGACTCGTTATACAAAGCGTGGCGGTCAGGTATGGATTAAGATATTCCCCGATAAGCCGATCACAGAAAAGCCTGCTGAAACTCGAATGGGTTCCGGTAAGGGTTCACCTGAATACTGGGTAGCAGTCGTAAAGCCGGGCAGAGTTATGTTCGAGATGAACGGCGTATCCGAAGAAATCGCAAGAGAAGCTATGCGTCTCGCTATGCATAAGCTCCCGATAAAGTGCCGTTTCGCAACAAAGGCACAGCTCGAAGAAGAAGTGGAGGGTTAAGCTGTGAAAGCAACAGAACTCAGAACAAAAACAAGCGCAGAGCTGGAACAGATGCTGAAGGATCTCAAGGGAGAACTTTTCACACTTCGCTTCCAGAACGCTATCAACCAGCTTGACAATCCCCATAAGATTTCCGACACAAAGAAAGAAATCGCTCGTGTGATGACTATCATCGCAGAGAAGAAAAACGCATAAGGGGGTAAAATAAAATGGCAGATCGTGCTCTCAGAAAAACAAGAGTAGGTAAGGTAGTTAGCGACAAAATGGACAAGACCATCGTAGTTGCTATCGCAGACCACGTAAAGCACCCCGTATACGGCAAGATCATCAAGAGAACAGCTAAGCTTCACGCTCATGATGAAAACAACGAATGCGGTATCGGCGATACAGTAGAAGTTATGGAAACAAGACCTCTCTCCAAGACAAAGAGATGGAGACTTGTTCGCATAAT
>CAYWFS010000051.1:1837-10537 GCA_964457685.1 uncultured Ruminococcus sp.
ATTAAATTTTCGCAAAAAAATAAAGTTAAAACATTTGAGGGTGCGGCGTGACGGTGATTCGGCGTAGTATTATGCGTCACCGTGACCGCTTAGGATACCTCACAGTGGTATCGGTCGCACAGCCGGATGCGGCTCCTCGAATTGACGTGCCGTAAGGACATCATAGGGTGTTCCGGAACACGTTCAAAATAAATTCAGGAGGAATCTAAAGTGATTCAACAGCAATCATTAATGAAGGTTGCCGACAACACAGGTGCAAAAGAGCTTATGTGCATCAGAGTTCTCGGCGGCACAGGCAGACGTTACGCTAACATCGGCGACGTTGTAGTTTGTGCAGTTAAAAAGGCAAGCCCCGGCGGCGTTGTTAAGAAGGGCGACGTTGTTAAGGCTGTAATCGTAAGAAGCAGAAAGGGTCTCCGCAGAAACGACGGCTCTTACATTAAGTTCGACGAAAACGCTGCGGTTATCGTTGCAGAAGACAAGAACCCCAAGGGAACACGTATCTTTGGCCCTGTAGCTCGTGAGCTCAGAGAACATGAATTTACAAAGATCCTCTCCCTTGCACCGGAAGTTCTTTAATGGAGGGACGTAAAATGAGAAAAAAGCTTCATGTAAAGACTGGTGACCAGGTTATCGTAATCTCCGGTAATTCCAAGGGAACTATCGGTAAGGTCGTAGAAGTATCCCCCAAAGAAGGCAAAGTAATCGTTGAAGGTGCGAACATCGTAAAGAAGCACGTTAAGGCAAGAACTCCTCAGGAACAGGGCGGAATCGTAGAAGCTCCCGCTGCTATGTACTCCTGCAAGGTTCAGCTTTACTGCGACAAATGCAAGAAGCCCACAAGAGCCGCTCACAAGATCGACGGCGACAAGAAAACTCGCGTTTGCACAAAGTGCGGCGCAGAGCTTTAATCCCGGAGGTAGACGATGGCTGCAAGACTTAAAGAAGTATACACAAACGAAATCGCTCCCGCTCTCATGAAGAAATTCGAGTATAAGAGCGTGATGCAGATCCCTAAGTTCGATAAGATCGTTATCAATGTTGGTGCAGGCGACGCTAAGGAAAACTCCAAGGTTATCGACTCCATCATCACCGACCTCACTGCTATCACCGGTCAGAAGGCAGTTCCTACATTCGCAAAGAAGTCCGTTGCTAACTTCAAGCTCCGTGAGGGCATGAAGATCGGTGCAAAGGTTACACTTCGCGGCGATAAGATGTATGAATTCATGGATAGACTCTTCAACTTCGCACTCCCCAGAGTTCGTGACTTTAAGGGTATCAATCCCGATGCATTCGACGGCAGAGGTAACTATGCTCTCGGTCTTAAGGAACAGCTTATATTCCCCGAAATCGAGTACGATAAGGTAGATAAGATCCGTGGTATGGACATTTGCTTCGTAACCACAGCTAATACCGACGCAGAAGCTAAGGAGCTCCTCACACTTATGGGTGCTCCGTTCGCAAAGTAAGATATAAGGGAGAATAATAATGGCTAAGAAATCAATGATTTTAAAACAGCAGAAGGCGCAGAAGTTCTCCACAAGAGAATATAACCGCTGCAAGATCTGTGGTAGACCCCATGCCTATCTCCGTAAGTACGGTATCTGCCGTATCTGCTTCCGTGAACTCGCTTACAAAGGCCAGATTCCCGGCGTAAAGAAGGCATCCTGGTAATTTTTCCGATAAGGATATTTTACCGAAAACCCCAAAATTGTACCGGACTCATGAGTAAACACTATTTGTTAAAATGCTCGTGAGTGGTAATATAGTCAATACCGACAGGAACTCGGAAAAACCCGTTGTTTACCATCGGTAGCAGCCGTACAAAGCTGCTTGAATAAAACAGAACTGTACGGCAGCAAGAGAAAATTTTACTTGCATGACAGGAGGAATTTAATTATGCAGATTTCAGACGTTATCGCTGATATGCTCACACGAATCAGAAATGCGAATAACGCAAAGCACGAGACTGTTGATATCCCCGCTTCCAACATGAAGAAGGCAATTGCCGATATTCTTCTCGCAGAGGGTTATATCAAGAGCGTGCAGGTTATTGAAGACGGCAAGCAGGGTGTTATCAGAATCACTCTTAAGTACGGTCCTCAGAAGGCTAAGGTTATCCACGGTCTCCGTAGAGTTTCCAAGCCCGGTCTCCGTATTTACTCCGGCTGTGAAGATATGCCTAAGGTAATGAACGGTCTCGGTATCGCTCTTGTATCTACATCCAAGGGCATCATGACCGATAAGAAGGCAAGACGTGAAAATGTCGGCGGCGAGATTCTCGCATTCGTCTGGTAAGGGAATAGGAGGTTACAATGTCAAGAATTGGTAGAGCTCCGATCACGGTTCCCGCAGGCGTTACCGTAACAGTAGGAGAAAATAATCTTATAACAGTAAAGGGTGCAAAGGGTACCCTCACATACGCAGCTAACCCGAATATGACAGTAGTTGTAGACGGTGCTGTTGTTACCGTTTCCCGTCCCAATGACGAAGCTGAAAATCGTGCACTCCATGGCCTTACACGTACACTTATCAATAACATGATAATCGGTGTATCCCAGGGTTACGAAAAGAAGCTCGAGATCGTTGGTGTAGGTTACAGAGCAGCTAAGGAAGGCAAGAAGCTTACCCTTAACCTCGGTCACTCTCACCCCATCTACTTCGAAGAAACAGATCTCGTTAAGTTTGAAGTACCGGACGCAAACACAATTATCGTAAAGTCTTACGACAAGCAGGTTTGCGGTCAGGTAGCAGCGGAAATCCGCTCCAAGAGACCGCCTGAACCGTACCACGGTAAGGGTGTTAAGTACACCGGAGAGCATATCCGCCGTAAAGCCGGAAAGACCGGTAAATAAAGAAAGGAGACGTAGAAAATGGTTTCAAAAAAGGATAAAAATGCTCAGCGTCTTAAGAGACATAAGAGAGTTCGTAGCAAAATTTCCGGAACAACCGAACGTCCCCGTCTGGCTGTTTACCGTTCCAACGCACACATCTACGCTCAGATTATCGATGATATCAAGGGCGTAACACTCTTCTCCGCTTCTACCGTAGAAAAGGATTTCGAAGGTATCGGCTCCAATAAGGAAGCTGCAAAGCAGGTTGGTAAGAGAATAGCTGAAAAGGCTCTCGCAGGCGGCATTACAGAAGTTGTATTCGACCGCGGCGGTTATATCTATCACGGACGTGTATCGGAGCTTGCTGCAGGTGCAAGAGAAGGCGGACTTAAGTTCTAAGTTTCCGACTAATCTTCCATTAAGCAATGAGAAGACCGGTTTATACACTGTTTAATTAAAACATTAAACATCATATCTGTCGAAAAAGGCGGCAGTAGTCGCATATTGATTTGCGGCTAAAGAAAGGATTAATAATGGCAAAGAGATTCAATCCCGAAGAGCTCGAACTCAAAGAAAAGCTCGTCGTAGTGAACCGTGTATCCAAAACCGTTAAAGGTGGTCGTGTAGCACGTTTCGCAGCTCTCATGGTCGTTGGCGATGAAAACGGACATGTAGGCTACGGTCTCGGTAAGGCTGCTGAAGTTTCCGAGGCAAGAAGAAAAGCAATCGAAGACGCAAAGAAGAATATGATCGAAGTATCCCTTAAGGATGGTACAATCCCTCACGACGTTATAGGTGAGTTCGGTGCAGGCCGCGTTCTCCTTAAGCCCGCTGCAAAGGGTACCGGTATCATCGCAGGTAAGACTGTCCGTGCGGTAGTTGAACTTGCAGGTATCAAGAATATTCGTTCCAAGTGTCTCCGTTCCAACAATCCTACAAACGTAGTTAAGGCTACATTTGAAGGCTTAAAGGCTCTCAGAACTGCTGAAGAAGTTGCAAAGACTCGTGGCATTTCCGTAGAGCAGGTAACAGAATAAGGAGGTTTGAAGTAAATGAAAGTTAAAGTTACACTTACAAAGAGCCTCATCGCAGCAAAGCCGAATCAGAAGGCTACCGCTGCATCCCTCGGACTCGTTAAGATCGGTGATTCCATCGTTCACGAAGCCGGCCCTGTAATTGACGGTAAAGTTAAGGTGATTTCTCACCTCGTATCCGTGGAGAAGGCTTAACGCTCTCCGAAAATAGATTTAATAGAATATTTCTTAAAAGGAGGATTAACCATGAAGCTCCATGAACTTTCACCGGCTCCCGGTTCTGTAAAGGAAAAGTTCCGTAAAGGAAGAGGTGCAGGCTCCGGTAACGGTAAGACAGCAGGTAAGGGACATAAGGGTCAGAACGCTCGTTCCGGAGGCGGAGTACGTCCCGGATTCGAAGGCGGCCAGCTCCCTCTGTACAGAAAGCTTCCTAAGAGAGGCTTTAAGAATCATTTCGCAACAGAATATGCTATCGTAAACGTATCCGCTCTCGATAGATTCAATGACGGCGAAACAGTAAACCTTGACAAACTTATGGAAGCGGGCATTATCCGCAAACCCCTTGACGGTCTTAAAGTGCTCGGCAACGGCGATATCACAAAGAAGTTGACCGTTGAAGCTTCTGTCTTCTCTGCATCTGCAAAAGAGAAGATCGAAGCAGCAGGTGGAAAGACCGAGGTGGTATAAGTGTTCGAGACGCTGAAAAACGCTTGGAAAGTCGCTGACCTCAAGAAAAAGCTCATTTACACAATGGTCGTCATCGTACTGTATCGCGTTGGTACAGCGATCCCGATCCCTTATGTAAACTCGTCCGCACTCAGCTCGTCTATGCTTGCGACAGGCGGTTCGATATTTGCATACCTCAACCTGCTTACCGGTTCTGCGTTCTCTAACGCAACACTGTTTGCACTGGGTATCAACCCCTATATCACAGCATCTATCGTTCTTCAGCTCCTCTGCATAGCTATCCCCTACCTCGAGAATCTCTCGAAGGAAGGCGAGGAAGGCAGAAAGAAGATCGACAAGATCACTCGCTATGTAACAGTTGCTCTCGGTCTCATCACAGCTATCGGTTACTACAACCTTCTTAAGTCCTATAATCTCCTCGTTGAGACAGGATTCTTTGCAGGTCTTGTAATCGTAACCTGCTACTGTGCAGGCTCTGCTCTCGTTATGTGGCTTTCCGAAAAGATAAATGAAAACGGCGTCGGAAACGGCATTTCTATCATCCTTTTCGCAAACATCATATCCCGTATTCCTTCTTTCGTATCTCAGATTTGGAACCTTATCACAGGTAAGACCTCCTTCACAAAGGGTGACGGTTCTTCCTTTAATGTTCCGATTTGGGGCGGCATTCTCATCGCAATCTTCGCTGTAGCAATCGCTGTGGCAATGATCGGCTTCATCGTTTGGATGACCAACAGCGAACGCAGAATTCCGATTCAGTACGCTAAGAAGGTTGTAGGAAGAAAGATTTACGGCGGTCAGTCGTCTAATCTTCCTCTCAAGGTGAACATGGTCGGCGTTATGCCTATCATCTTCGCATCCTCTATCTGCTCTATCATCCCGACTATTGAGATGTTCGCTAACCCTGTTGAAGGCTCCTTCTGGGACAAGTTCTTCGGAATTTTCGCTACAGACGGTCTTCTCTATGCGGTTCTTACCTTCATACTCATCATCGTATTTGCTTACTTCTATACATCGATTTCTTTCAATCCTATCGAAGTTGCAAATAACCTCAAGGCGAACGGCGGCTCCATTCCCGGTATCCGTCCCGGTCGTCCCACTGCTGAGTATATTACCAAGGTACTTTCCCGTGTAACATTCGTTGGTGCTCTTCTCCTCTCCGTTGTTGCTGTTCTTCCCCTTATCATTAACCTGATATCCGGCGGTAACCTCAGCGGTCTTGCATTCGGTGGTTCTTCCATCATAATCGTAGTCGGCGTTGTTCTCGAAACAATCCGTGAGATAGAAGCTCAGACAACTATGCGTCACTATAAGGGATTCCTTGAATAATTAAATTATTCTTTACTCTGAAATGGGCAGTCATTTAGCTGCTCATTTCTTTGTTTTTTACGGAAATTTTATATTTTCTACTGTTAATACGTGCGTATTTGTGCTATAATATACCATGTAAGAATATTGTCAATCATTATAGATGTAACTTTTAAAGGAGAAATTATGGCAAGAAAAATTAATCTCATTCTTCTCGGTGCTCCCGGTGCAGGTAAGGGTACTCAGGCAGAGCTTATTTCCAAAAAATTCGCTATCCCCGCTATCTCTACAGGTCAGATGATTCGTGATGAAATAGCTTCCGGCAGCGAGCTTGGCGAAACCGTTAAGTCTTATACTTCCAAGGGCGAGCTTGTTCCCGATGAAGTTGTTATCAATATAATTAAAGGAAGACTTGCAAAGGACGACTGTGCAAACGGCTTCATCCTCGACGGCTTCCCGAGAACTGTTCCTCAGGCTGAAGCTCTCGATAAGATGGGCGTTGAAATCACAGACGTTATCTCTATCGAAGTTCCCGATGAAAACATTATGAAGCGTATGAGCGGCAGACGTGTTTGCAAGAAGTGCGGTGCTACCTACCATACAGAGTATAAGCCCTCCCCGAACGGCGACAACTGCTCCTGCGGTGAACCCCTCACAAGACGTGCGGACGATGATCCGGAAGTTGTTAAGTCCAGACTCGTTATCTATCACGACCAGACAGAACCCCTCAAGGACTTCTACAAGGCTAAGGGTCTCCTCAAGATAGTTGTAGGTCAGGAAGAACTCAAGGATACAACAGCTCTCACATTCAAGGCTCTTGAAGCGTAATTTAAGCCGTTTCTGAGGTGATATTATGATAATCGTTAAAACACCCGAGCAAATCAAACAAATGCGTTTGGCGGGACGTATAACGGGCGAGGCACTCCTTCTCGGCGGAGAAATGGTAAAGCCCGGTGTGTCTACCAAACAGATTGACGACAAAATCAGACACTATATCGAAAAGTGCGGTGCTAAACCGTCCTTCCTCGGATACGGCGGCTTCCCCGGTTCTGCCTGCATTTCTATCAATCAGGAAATAATCCACGGCATCCCCTCGGCTCACAGAATCATCGAGGAGGGCGATATTGTTAAGATAGACGTAGGAGCCTACATAAACGGTTTCCACGGCGACAGTGCCAATACATTCGCTTGCGGACGCATCTCCGAAGAAGCACAGAAGCTCATTGACGTTACAAAACGCAGCTGGGAGCTTGGTGCGGAGGCGGCGGGTAAAGAGGGAGCCAGACTCGGCGATATAGGTGCCGCAATCGACGGTTACGTTGTCGCAAACGGATTTTCCACCGTTAAGAAGTATGTCGGTCACGGCATTGGTCAGGATCTCCATGAAGACCCCAATGTTCCCAACTTCGGTACAGCGGGCAGAGGTGCCAGACTTTGCAGAGGTATGGTCATCGCAGTCGAGCCTATGGTAAATATCGGTCGTCCCGAGGTAAAGGAGCTTTCCGATAACTGGACAGTCGTTACAAAGGACGGTACGCTCTCCGCTCATTATGAACACACCATAGCGATAACCGCAGACGGCGTGGAAGTACTCACAAAGGTTGACTGATGCCGCAGAACAGAAAAATAAGAATGCCCGAGGTCGGTGACGTGGTTCGCTCAAAGCAGGGGAGAGACAGATTCCGTGTGTTTCTCGTCGTTGAACTGGACGAAAAAAACAAAGTCTCTCCGGTAGTTATCGCAGACGGAAAAAAGCACGTTTTAAGCGAAAAAAAGCATAAAAATCCACGTCATTTGAGCGTTATCGGACACGATGAAATATTCGACAAAACCGCTTCAATCCAGCTGATTTCCGATGTGCAAGTGTACGAAATTTGCGAAAAGCACGATATTTGGCAAAAAAAATGAGTATTTCTTCTTGACAAAATGGGTGTGTTGAGCATATAATATTAAGACGGTGTATTTTTCACCGAAATATTAATACGATCAGGGAGGAAACACGTTTTGCCTAAGGATGACGTTATAGAATTTGAAGGGGTTGTGGTTGAAGCACTTCCGAACGCTACCTTCAAGGTTAAGCTGCCGAATGATATGATCGTTACAGCACATATTTCGGGCAAGCTTAGAATGAATTATATCAGGATACTACCCGGCGACAAGGTCACAGTGGAAGTTTCGATATATGACCCGTCTAAGGGAAGAATCACATGGCGTGCTAAGAACTGAGCGTGGTGCGTCAATAAATAACGGAACGGAGGTAACATTCCGCTTTCGATGCTCGGTAAAATAAGAAAGGTGGTATAATACTGTGAAAGTAAAGCCTTCCGTTAAGAAAATCTGCGACAAGTGCAAGATTATCAAGCGTCATGGTCATGTAATGGTCATCTGCGAGAATCCCAAGCACAAGCAGAGACAGGGTTAAACTTTTAAAAAGAGAGGTGAAAACGTAAATGGCACGTATATCCGGTGTTGACATTCCGAATTCCAAGCGTGTAGAAATTGCACTTACCTATATCTACGGTATCGGTGAAAAGAGTGCAAAGGACATCCTCGCAGCAACAGGAATCAATCCTGACACAAGAGCTAAGGATCTTACCGAAGATGATATCGCAAAGCTCCGTGATGAGATCGAAAACAACTACACAGTTGAAGGTGAACTTCGCCGTGAAGTAGGTCTTAACATCAAGAGACTTGTTGAAATCAACTGCTACCGCGGTATCAGACACAGAAAGGGTCTCCCCGTTCGCGGACAGAGAACCAAGACAAATGCGAGAACAAGAAAAGGTCCCGCAAAGACTATCGCAAACAAGAAGAAGTAATAAAGGAGTGAGAGGATT
>CAYWFS010000052.1:0-10531 GCA_964457685.1 uncultured Ruminococcus sp.
TTTATTGCTTATTCTTTTATAAGCTCATAGTTTCCGCTTTTCAGGACTTCAACAAGCTGTTTTTCACTTGTTATGGGGAAGTCGGTGAGGATTCCTCCGCGAGGCTTATGAATGGGATCATGGTGGTCGGTTCCGGAGGTTTTTATCTTTCCGTATTTGTCCGCCCATGCTTCCGCAATATCGTTATTTGAATTGTGTCCCGGATGTCCGTTATATGCTTCTATACCGTCAACGTAATCGGGGTTTGTATTTGTGATACCGAAGCGGAACGGGTGTGCCTGTATCGTGATTATTCCGTTTTCACGGGCGAGCTGAGTAAAGTTTTTGATTCCTCCTAGCAGCATATCGGGGTGGCTAAGGAGAAATTCTTTATCAAAGCCGTACACGAGATAGTCGTTAATGTTCTGCACGAAGCGGAATTCAAGACCCATGAGGATATTCATTCGTCCGGCAGAAGCTTCTTCGAGGAGCTTTAATGCATGGTATCTTTTTTCGATTTTTGCTTCCCAGTTTTCGCTGTCATCTGCATGAGGAATGAAGTGATTTGTAAGAAAAATTGTTGTGTAACCTGCGGCATAATACTTTTCGGCTATACCCTCGGCGGTTTCGTGGGCACATCCGCTTGCGTCTTTACTGTGGCAATGTAATTCTGTTTTGTATTTCATTATCTTTCAACGAGGACAGTCTTGATTTCAAACGGAGTGAATCTGAGTTTTACTTCACCGTTTTCAACAGGCAGTTCCTCTTCCTTTTCTTCGAGCATATTTGTAAGGAATACTTTCTTTGCGTTTCCTACATTGAGTTTGCATACGGTGTGGTTACGTTCTGATTCGTAAAGACGGAGAACGTATGCGTTTTCTATGTCTTCGGCATTTTTTACGGCTTCACAGATTACTCCGCTGTCGGAAACAGAGAATACGGTGGGGATGGAGCAGATTCCGTCAACAAAAGTGGGGGCGTAGTTGAATTCATAGGACGGCTTTATAACGGTATTTGCATCGAAAGAGCCTGTATGAGGAAGAAGTGCGTACTTCATCGTCTGGATTCCGTTATCGGTGAACGGGTCGGGACGTGTGCCACCCTTATGGAGAGTGAGTCTCATATCGGAGCCGCAAGCCGACATACCGTATTTGCAGTCATTGAGGATGGAGACACCGTAGTGTGTTTCGGACATATCTGACCACTTATGGTTGCATACCTCGAATTTTGCTTCTTCGATGGAGTTGTTTCTTGTAGTGGGTCTGTCGATGTGACCGAACTGTATCTCGTTCTTTACGAATGCGGAACGAATACTTACGTCAAATCCTGCTTTAAGGAGGGCGTGTCTTTCGTGCCAATCAAGCTTTGTTTCAAAGTCGATTCTGCGGTCGTCGGAGTAGAATACGGTATCAACGACTGCACTTGAGCTTCTTCCGAGGTTATAGGAGCTTCTTATACGGTATTCGATTTCTCCGTCTGCCACTACCTCACGGGAAACAAGTTCGGTTACGGGAGAAAGCTTCATGAATATGTCGTCATCAATATCCCAGTTATCCCATGAGTTGGGCATATCTTCGCCGAACCAAAGTGTTCCGAGAGAAGCACCGGACGTATTTCTGATTTCACGGTCTTCGGCAATATCGTAGAGGGAAGAAATATAGCCGTTTTCGTCGAATTCTACGTTATAGAACGGTGTTTTGAGGGTGTTGTTTTCCGCTTTGAATGCACTGCCCGACGGCTTTACCGCTGTCTTTGTGAACACTGCCGAGGAGGTTTGAGGAATGCTTACTCTGAATGCGGTCTTTTTATTGCCGTCCATGTCGGTGTAGGTCTGAGATGTATGACCTTCAACTCCGAATTCGCCGTCAAGCACCGCTATATCGTTTCTGTCGAATGAGAGGGTATTTATAAGAGAGAAGATGTTTTCGCTTTCCTTTGTCATCTGTGCGGTATACTTGTCGCTTTCCGCTTTTACATCGGCGAGGAGCTTATTCATTTCGGGAATTTCGGTTTCGTATACCTTGGGGATGCAGGTGCCGGGAAGAATATCGTGGAACTGATTCTTGAGGAGGATTTTATAAAGCTCATCGTGATTTTCGTTTGTCTTTTCGCCTGACAAAACATTGAAAAGCTCGAGGTCGTGGATGGCGATTTCGGCTTTTCTGTTGAGCTTCTTTACTTCGTGCATCTTTGTGAGTGTACCTCTGTGAAGCTCAAGGTAAAGCTCTCCGTCGTATACGGGAAGTCTGTCACGGTTTTCTTCAACCTTGTGCATGAAGTTGCTTATTGTGGTTTCCTCGATTTTCGGCATACCGTCGAGGTCTTTTGTACGCTTTAAGAATTCGAGCATTGCGTGTGTGGGACCGCCGCCGCCGTCACCGAATCCATATGCCGCAAGTCTCATATCGCAGGAGCTTTTATCTGCGTTTTCGCCTATAATCTTTGTGAGATTTTCAACATCGGGGATGAAGTGGGTACGGTTAAGGTGAGTTATTACCTCGGAGCCGTCGATTCCGTGCCATACAAAGGTATTTGCGGGGAAGTGGTTGAGGTCGTTCCAGTCCATTTTTGTAGTGTAGAAATATTTTACACCGGATTTACGCATTATCTGAGGAATTGCGGCATTATATCCGAAGGTGTCTGGGAGCCAGAAGGAATCGGAACGGTAGCCGAGATATTTTTCGGTGAATCTCTGACCGTAGAGGAACTGACGCACCATTGCTTCACCGCCGGTAATATTACAGTCGCATTCTACCCATACGCCGCCGTTCGGTTCATATCTGCCCTCTGCAACCTTTTCCTTGATTTTTTCAAAGATGGAGGGGTAATACTGTCTCATCCAGTCGAGGTGAAGTGCGGAGGACTGAATAAAGGTATAATCGGGATATATATCCATTAGGGTAAGTGCTTCCGCATAGGTTCTTGCACACTTTCTTACGGTTTCGGAGACAGGCCAAAGCCATGCGGTATCCATATGCGAATGTCCGACAACTCCGATATAGCCTCTGGAACGGTCACCGCTTCCTTTTTCGAGTGCGGGAGCAAGCTTTTCGCTTACCTTTTTGCAGGATTCTCTGATTTCATCGTCAGTTGCACTTCTTACATCGCGGATGAGGTAGGGGAATGCGTCGAAAAGTGCCTGATGAGCTTTCATTGCGGCATAGTTTTCACCCGGAAGCTCCGACATTTGAAGCACGGTTGCCGTATCGAAAACAAAGTCGTTTATTACGGGGTCGAGTGCGACAAGCTTAATTCCCTCGTATGTGAGATCGTATGTGTCGAGTACGTTCTCGTCTCTGAAATAGGATTCGTAAGGGAAGCATCCGAACTCGGTATGACCGGCATAGCATTCAAAGGCAAGGGTATATTTTTCGCCTGCTACAGCGGAACCCGAGATTATCATACAGCTGTGTTCGCCGCCGATGAAGCGATTTTTCGAGTTTATTATACCTGCAGTTTCACCGTTTTTGAAGCAGAGGATTTCTTTTGCGTTTCCCGTGGGTACGGCTCCGACAAGAAGACCGCTGCATTCCTCGGGGATGGTTACTTCACAGCAGAGCCAAAGGTTTCCGTATTCTTCACCCCATTTTTCACCCTTGCTTATAGGATGCATTTCGGAGAGGGACGGCGGTGTTCTGAAATGTTCTTTTGTTTCGAGTGCGTATACATTCTCGATTTCAAGAACGGGCTTGAACATTCTCTGGGCACAAATTCTCATTACGGTTGCAAACTTACCGTGAGTTCTGTCCATATATGTTTTGTTGTTCATTATATTCTCCTTCCGTGGATATTATAGATAATAACGAAGCTTTTTCTTCTGTAATTTAGTATAGCATAGAGAAGTCTTATTTGCAAGTGTGAATTTCATCCTATTCGGAACAATAATTTTTGCACTGCGAGATAAAAGAAAAATTTGTAACAACTACTTGACAAAACATGGGAATGGTGATATACTTTAGTAAATTATTTTTTTAATGACTATGACGAAGACAGTCGTGTTCATAAGCCGTTACAGAGAGTTCGCATTAGGTGGGAGCGAATATGGCGGAGCAATGACTAATCACTTCCGAGTCGGGAAAGGAAAGGTCGTTTTTGGCGGCTGAGTAATAGTTCCCCGTATGTACAGCGTGATAGTACAGGACTTGTTTGAGTCCATGAGTGGCATAGAAATATGCAAATTGAGTGGTACCGCGGATTTATTCAGTTCGTCTCAAGTTTTTTCTGAGACGGGCTTTTTGTTTTTCAGTCAGCCGTTTGACTGTCTGCATTACAAGCCTTATATATTGGAGGATGGCGAGTTTATGGATAATATAATAAAAGAAGTTGCGAGCCGTATAAAGGAGACTCGGCTTGTGTGTGAAATTTCCGAAGAAGAGATGGCAAACTGTACGGGGGTCAGTCTCGAAACCTACCGTGAGCTTGAAGCAGGGGAAGCGGATTTTACGTTTACATTTATTTACAAATGTGCGGCGAGATTCGGTATTGACACGACCGATTTACTCAAGGGTCAGAGTCCCACTCTCAAGGAATACAATGTTACAAGAAAGGGAAGCGGTCTTCCGATTGCAAGAAGAAAGGGATTTAAGTACAACAACCTTGCCCCTCTTTTCAAGGGTAAGATAGCGGAGCCTTTCAGAGTTCGTGCGAAATATTCTCCCGAGGAGGAAGACGCTCCGATAAAGCTCAGTCGTCACGATGGTCAGGAATACGACTACATTCTTTCGGGTAAGCTCAAGGTTGAAATAGACGGTCATACCGAAATACTTGAAGCCGGTGACTCGATATACTACGATTCATCGAAGCCTCACGGAATGATAGCCTGCGGAGAGGATTGCGAATTTCTTGCAGTTGTAATATCCTCCGGCGGAAAGGCATATGATTATCCCGAGGTTCTTGAGGAAAAAAAGGTTGTTGAAAGCGAAAATACACTTTCTCCGCTTCCCGAAGACCCGGTTGCAATGAGATTTATAGAATGCATTGAGGAAAACGGAAAGCTCAAGGAAATAAAATTCCACAACGAGGACAAGTACAATTTTGCCTTTGACACGGTTGACGCTATTGCCGAAAAGACTCCCGACAAGGTAGCTTTGCTTCATCTTGACAGAGAAAAGAACGAAAGAAGATTCACGTACAAGGACATATCTCGTCTTTCAAACAAGGCGGCGAATTACTTTGTATCTCTCGGCATAAAGCAGGGTCAGACCGTTATGCTTGTTCTGAAGAGACACTGGCAGTTCTGGATAGCTTCTCTTGCACTTCACAAGATAGGTGCGGTTGCAATTCCTGCCACACATATGCTTGTTGAGCATGATTTCGACTACAGATACAAGGCGGCGGAGGTTGCGGCTATAGTTTGCACTTCCGACGGTGAATCCGCTATGCACGCAGAAAATGCCGCAAAGAATGTACCGCAGGATATAATCAAGGTAATAGCTAACGGCAAGCGTGAGGGATGGCATTCCTTTGACGATGAATTTGAGGCATTCCCCGACACATTTGAGCGTCCCGAGGGTGCTTGCGGTAATGCCACCATGTATATGCTGTTTACAAGCGGTACAACGGGATACCCAAAAATTGCGGCTCACAGCTACAAATATGCACTCGGACACTACATCACTGCGAGATATTGGCACAATGTAGACCCGAACGGTATTCATCTCACCATATCCGATACAGGCTGGGGTAAGGCTCTGTGGGGTAAGCTCTACGGTCAGTGGCTTTGCGAAAGCTGTGTATTTGCGTATGACTTTGACAAGTTCGACGCTGCCGATATTCTTCCTTTGTTTAAGAAATACAACATTACCACATTCTGTGCTCCTCCGACTATGTTCCGCTTCTTCATAAAGGCAGGAATAGAAAACTACGACCTTTCTTCTCTCAAGCACACCACTATTGCAGGTGAGGCTTTAAATCCCGAGGTATTCTACAAGTTTAAGGAATATACCGGACTGTCTCTCATGGAGGGATTCGGTCAAACCGAGACTACGCTTACCATTGCAAACTTTGTGGGTGACACTCCGAAGCCCGGTTCGATGGGAAGACCGTCCCCGATGTATGATGTTGACATTATAACTCCCGACGGAAAATCCTGCGATGTAGGTGAAACGGGTGAAATTGTAGTGAGAACGGGAGACGAAATGCCTTGCGGACTCTTCAAAGGCTACTACAAGAATGAAGAAGCGACAAAGGAAGCATGGCACGACGGCTACTACCACACAGGCGACACTGCATGGAGAGACGAGGATGGATATTTCTGGTATGTCGGAAGAATAGACGATGTTATCAAGTCGTCGGGATACCGCATAGGTCCGTTTGAGGTTGAATCTGTAATTATGGAGCTTCCTTATGTTCTTGAATGTGCGGTTACGGCTGTTCCCGATGAGATAAGAGGACAGGTTGTTAAGGCTTCTATCGTTCTTGTTAACGGAAAGGAAGGCTCTCCCGAGCTTATCAAGGAGATTCAGAATTATGTTAAGGAACACACGGCTCCGTACAAGTATCCGAGAATAGTTGAGTTCCTGCCCGAACTTCCGAAGACTATAAGCGGTAAGATTCGCAGAGTCGAATTGAGACAAAACAACAAATAACAATAATAAATAATATTAATATGGAATATTTCTCATGCCCATTGCAATTTTCCGACGTTTTTAGTATAATGTATTTTGTACAAAACAGAAAGGAAAAAATGACGCATGAGAATTATTTTTTTGGACCTTGACACACTCAGACCCGACCACCTCGGTTGCTACGGTTACTTCAGAAACACTTCTCCGAACATCGACTCTATTGCTCGTGAAGGTGTAAGATTTAACAGATACTACTGCTCCGATGCTCCTTGTCTTCCCTCAAGAAGTGCCCTTTCCAGCGGTATGTTCGGCATCCACAACGGTGCTGTAGGTCACGGCGGTACAGCAGGCGACCAGTTCATTCAGGGTGAAAGCAGAGGCTTCAGAACTCAGTTCGCAGCAAGCAACCTCTTCCAGCAGTTCAGACGTGCCGGACTTTACACTGCAAGCATTTCCACTTTCGCTGAAAGACACACCTCCTACTGGTACTACGGCGGATTCAACGAAATCCACAACATCGGTATGGGTGGCGGCGAAAGAGCTGACCAGGTTGCTCCCGTTGCTATTGAATGGATCAAGAAGAACGCTAAGCGTGACAACTGGTTCCTCCATATCAATATGTGGGACGCTCACACAACTTACAGAACTCCCGCTTCGTTCGGTAACCCCTTCGAGGGCGATGATTTCTTCGAGCATACTTGGATGACTCAGGAGCTTATCGACGAACAGAGAAAGGAAGCTTCTCCTCACGGTGTAAGAGAGCTTGGAATGTACGACAACACTCCGTATCCCGAATATCCGAGACAGCCTCAGGAAATTCATGATATGAACGAGTACAGAACTCTTATCGACGGTTACGACTGCGGTATTGCTTACATGGATATGCACATCGGTTACATTCTCGACGCACTTCGTGAAGAGGGTGTTTACGACGATGTATGCTTCATCATCAGTGCAGACCACGGTGAAAACATCGGTGAGCTTAACAGCTACTCCGAACACTCCACAGCAGACGATGTTACCTGCCACATTCCTATGATCATCAAGTGGAAGGACGGTCAGAAGGGTATCACAGACGATACATTCAGATACAATGTTGACCTTGCTCCTACAGTAGCAGATCTTCTCGGTCTCAAGAAGTTCTCCTGCTGGGATGGTGAAAGCTATGCTAAGACCATTACAGACGGCGTAGAATGCCCGAGAGATTACCTTGTACTTTCTCAGATGGCTCACGTTTGCCAGAGAAGTGTAAGATACGGCGATTGGCTCTACATGAGAACATACCACGACGGTTACCACAACTATCCTCGTGAAATGCTCTTTAACATCACCGAAGACCCGCATGAAGAACACAATGTTGCGGCAGAACATCCCGAAATCTGCGACAAGTGTGCTCATATGCTTCTCGAATGGTTCGATGAGAACATGATGAAGTCTCCGCAGCCCGTTGACCCCATGCAGACTGTTCTCAGAGAGGGCGGTCCTTACCATACTCGCGGATGGCTCAACTACTACTGCAAGCATCTTGAAAACACAGAACGTGCGGAAGAAGCTGCAAAGCTCAGAGCTCGTCATCCGAACGAAAAGTAATCGGAGCGAAATATGACTGAATGGCTGACTAATTTCGTGAACAATTACCTGACGGATTTCGTTATCAAGCTGTTGTTTGCGGCAATCATACTTGTTGTGGGTTTTGCACTGGTCAATTTTTTCGATAAAAAGATCTCCGCCAGTGAGAAACTTAAAAAAAGAGATGAGAATGCATCCTCGTTCCTTGTGAATTTTGTGGGTGGTGCGTTCAAGGTACTTATTGTTATTACCGCTGTTGTCGTTCTCGGTGTTCCGCAGGCTACTGTTGTCGCGATTATCGGTTCGTGCGGTGTTACAATAGGTCTCGGTCTTCAGGGCGGACTTTCCAATATTGCCGGCGGTCTTGTTATCATGTTTTCTCATCCGTTCCGTGTGGGCGACTACATTTCCGGTGCGGAGGTTGAAGGTGTGGTAAAGGATATAGGTATCTATTACACCAAGATAGTTACACCCGACAATCATGATATTTCCGTTCCGAACTCCATACTGTCAAACAGCACGATAAACAATCTGTCTACAGAGAAAATAAGACGTATTGATTTTGACTTTAGGGTAGCTTATAACACGGATATCGACCTTGCCAGAAAGGTTCTTCTTGCTACGGCTTCAATGAACGATCTTGTTTCAAAGGAAACTGCTCCCGTTGTATATGTCAGCGGTCACGGAGAAAGCTCGGTCATGCTGAAGCTCAGAGTATGGTGTGCGGCAGAGGATTACTGGACTGTTAATTTCGATATGTGGGAAGACGTAAAGAAAGCTTTTGACAAATTCGAGATAGAAATCCCGTACAATCACCTCAACGTTACTGTCAATAACTGAATATGAATAAAGGCTCTGCGATTTTTTCGGACTTTTCGGGGAAATTGCGGGGCTTTTTTCTTTGCGGCAAGTAAACAGCAGACGGTAAATATTAACATAATATGAATATCACAAAATCATCGGAATTAATCTACACAAAACGACATATTTATTTCTCGATAATTTATACAGCGTTCACAATGACATCACAAATATCAGCTATAATGTAATCATGAAAGCCAGATGAAAGGCGAGAGAATATGAACGTATTAATGCTGCTGAAGCCCAAAAGCGAGGTTGAATACCTTATCGACACTTACACGCTCAGACAGGGTATTGAAAAGATGCGTGTTCACGGCTACACTGATATTCCCGTTATATCAAAGAACGGAGAATACAGAGGATGCGTAAGCGATGGCGATTTTCTGCGACATATCATTGACAACGCCGGCGATATTGACTGCATAAAGAAATGTGAGAATTACAGGATAAGCGAGATACTGAACACGGAAAGAAATACGGCTGTCGGGATTGATGTTTCGATGGCTACACTGGTTGAACGTGCCGCAAATCAGAATTTTATTCCCGTCGTGGATGACAGAGGGTATTTCATAGGAATCGTTACCCGTAAAACTATAATCGAGACGTTCTGCGATGAGGAAAATGTAAGCTATCTACAAAGAGTTTGCGTACATAGTAATGCTTTGCCGACGCTTTACAGCTATTGAATGAAAAAAACAGTATTGCGGTTGCTTTACAGGTGGTTGCGGTACTGTTTTTCCTTGACTTATTCGGCGGTCTGTGGTATACTACAAAAAAATCATAAGGAAGTATACATAATGAAAGAGATAAAGCTCGGAATAATAGGTACAAATTTTGTTTCTGATTGGCTGTGCGAGGCGGTTGCTGTATCGGAAGATATTGTTAATCATGCCGTATATTCCAGAACAGCCGAAAAGGGTGGGAAATTTGCATCGAAACACGGGATTGATATTGTATATACGGATATGAATGAATTTTTGTCTTCCGATATTGATGCGGTGTATGTTGCATCTCCGAACAAGCTCCATTTTGAATATGCGAAATCCGCTATGGAAATGGGTAAACACGTTCTTCTCGAAAAACCGGCAACGCTTGATGTGGCGGAATTCGATGAGCTTTGTGGAATTGCCGAAAAAAACAATGTGGTTCTTCTTGAAGCTATGCGTCCTGTTCACGACCCGTCAATAGAAATCGTTCGTGAAAATCTCGGAAGAATAGGCAAAATCAGACGTGCGACATTTGAGTTTTGTCAGTACTCATCGAGATACGACAAGTTCAAGAGCGGCGAGATAATGAATGCGTTTAATCCGAAGCTCGGAAATGCTGCCGTTATGGATATAGGTGTTTACGCTATCGAAACTTGTGTTGCATTGTTCGGAAGACCGCGTGATACATATGCTCGTTCCGTAAAGCTTTCAAACGGTATGGAGGGCATGGGAACGGCATTCCTCGATTACGGTGATTTTCAGGCGGAGATAGTGTATTCAAAAATTGCGGACTCGGTAAATCCGTCTGTAATAACCGGTGAGGACGGCTCTGTTGTAATAGGAAAGCTG
>CAYWFS010000053.1:0-10052 GCA_964457685.1 uncultured Ruminococcus sp.
TTAACAAATTCTTTTTGTTTTTTGCTTTGTCTACTTGACAGGGGGCAGGTTAAATCATGGATTCATTGCAAACATAAGAGGGATTTTTATTAAAGCTTCATGTAGCCGTCCTTGACCCAACCGAGTTTACGCATTATCTCGTTGAACAAGATAGAAAGCACGGCAGGAAGAACAACACAAAGGAGGATAATTCCGACCCAAACCATAGGAGATGAGCCTGAATCTGCGATAATACCGATAGGTCCTACAAGTCCGCAGGTTCCCATTCCGGCTGAAACTCCACTGCATTCAAGCTTGAATACCATTGTAGAAAGAGGACCGCATATGGCAGAAGCAAGAGTGGGGGCAATCCAAATCTGCGGATGACGGCATATGTTACCCATCTGAAGCATTGATGTGCCGAGTCCCTGTGACACTACTCCACCCCATCTGTTTTCACGGAAGCTGCAAGCCGCAAATCCGACCATCTGACAGCAGCATCCGACCACAGCCGCACCTCCTGCGATACCTGATATGGCAATCATTGCACAAAGAGCGGCAGAGGATATAGGAAGTGTGAGAACAATACCGACCACTACCGAAACCACGATTCCCATAAGGAGAGGCTGATACTGTGTTGCGGTATTTACAAAATCGCCGAGATAATACATGAGATATGCAATTCCGGGACATACAAGCTTTGCGGTAAGAACTCCGGCTACAATTGCAACCGACGGTGTTACGAGAATATCCACCTTCGTTTTCTTCGAGACGAGCATTCCGACCTCAGCCGCAACAATTACCGCAACGAATGAACCGGCAGGCCCTGCTGTTACGGTCATTTCTCCGATAGTCGTACCGAGGGAATATCCTGCATAGCCTATTGTCGCACATGAGAATATCACGAGGGGATCTGCTTTCAAGGAATATGCTATTGCCACACCTATTGCCATTCCGGCAGATGCAGATGCAAGTCTGTTTATTTCCGTGAAAAGCTCAACTCCGCTGTATTTTCCTATGGTGTTGAATATGGTTCCGATAAGAAGAGAAGCAAAAAGTCCGAGTGCCATAGCTCCCATAGCGTCAATGAAATATCTTTTCAGATATTTTTTAAGTGTCTCCATAACTGAAGTCCTCCGTCGTTGTTTTGTGTATACGCTTATTTGATTATAACACAATTATAGCTTTTCTTCAATTGACATAATTATCAGACTTATCTGAATATACGAACGCAATTTTGTTAAACAAAGGACTATATGCTTATTGTTTTGCGGAGACATTTATGATATAATATTCTAATATGAAAACTATAGTTTAAAAAAGGTATTTTATGGTAAAAACCAATGTTATGCGACTGCTTGACAGTGCTAAAATCGAATATGACGTATCGGAATATGAGGTAGACGAAAACGACCTTTCGGGGGTTCACGGTGCGGAAATGCTCGGAATCGACCCCGACTGTATGTTTAAAACTCTGGTATGTGCAGATGACAAGGGCGGACACTGTGTATTTCTTGTTCCCGTTGCATATGAGCTGGATTTAAAAAAATGTGCTTCTGCGGCAGGAGTAAAGCGAGTTGAAATGATAAAAGTAAAGGAGCTTCTTCCTCTCACGGGGTACATAAGAGGCGGTTGTTCTCCTATCGGAATGAAAAAAAAGTTCCCGACCTACATAGATGAAACCGCAGAGCTTTGCGATAAAATCTATATAAGTGCGGGAACTCGCGGAGAACAGATAATATTGTCTCCTCTTGCTTTAGCAAAATTTATTGATGCTCCGTTTGCCGATTTGACACGATGAAGCATAAGGTATTCTCAAGTCTTGGGAATGCCTTTATTTATTTTCAAGAAGTCTGACAGCGTTGATACCGTCGTATTCCTCAACCATCACGGAAACTATTTCTTCCTTTGATGTGGGAATATTTTTACCGACGAAATCGGGACGTATCGGAAGCTCTCTATGCCCCCTGTCGATAAGTGCCGCAAGACGTATTGCCGCAGGTCTTCCATAGGAAAATACCGCTTCAATTGCAGCTCTTGCCGTTCGTCCGGTATAGATAACATCGTCAACGAGTATAACGGTTTTGTTCGTTATATCCGTCGGTATGTAGCTATCACTGGCTTTCGGTATCGCTCCTGTCTCATTTAGGTCGTCTCGATACAGCGTAATATCTATATAACCGAGAGGAACATCCACTTTTTCAAACTTCTTTATATTATCAACAAGAATTTTTGAAAGCGGAACTCCTCTTCTTTTTATTCCGACTATACAGATATTCTCTGTACCTTTGTTTTTTTCGATTATTTCATGAGTCATCCTTGTAAGAGCCCGTCTTACTGCGGAATCGTCCATAAGCTCAGATTTTACGACCAACATATGCTTGCCACTCCGTCAAATATTTCTACCGCTTGCTATGCGTGCCAGCTCAACTATCTTATCGGCACATGAATCGAAAAATTCAATATAGCTGTCACAATATTTATGACGCATAAGCTCTCCGTTCGCATCAATTCCACGGTATCTTGCACATCCGCCTCGACATAGTGCATAATACCGACATTTGCGACATTCATCGTCTGTTTTAAACGATCTTGCACGGAATTTTCTTGCATTTTCCGAATTCATTATCTCGGAAATAGAATTTTCGATAATATTACCGCATTTCCATTCGTCAAGCACATAGAAATCGCACGGATAAGCTCCGCCGTCTGCTTCTATTACAAGGTTTGACGGACAAGCACCGTTCATACCGCAACATTCGGCAGGTCTTCCCTGAGCGAGCATTACGAAGTTATCGAATTCACGAACGCTGATATATTTACCGTTCTTGAAGTCATCGTAATAATAACCGAATGCGGTTTTGAGGAACGAAGCGTATCTTTTTGGGGTAAGCGAGTACACGCTCTCCCCGTCTGTATCTCCGAATCCGTCAACGTGCTTGATAAACTGAAGATATTTGAAATTTTTGGAACGCAGGAACGAATATATTTTCCCGATATTCTTAGCGTTATTATCTGTAATAACTGTCAGAATATTATATTCGATACCGTATTTATCCAGCTTCTTTATATTTTCCGTAACTCGCTTGAAGGTTCCCTCACCGGAAGCATCAACACGATTCATATCGTGAAGTGCGGCTGTTCCGTCGAGAGATACACCTACAAGGAAGCGGTTATCTCTGAGTATTTCGCAAAGCTCGTCGGGAATACAATATGCATTGGTCTGCATGGCAAAATTTACCGATATATTCTTTTTATTGTATTTACGGACAAGCTCCATAAAATTGCGGTAGTATTCCACACCTGCAAGAGTCGGCTCACCGCCCTGAAAAGCGAATGTAACAACTCCGTCGGCAAACTCAAATGCTCGTTTTACAAGAGCTTCTGCTGTTTCACCGCTCATTATACCGTATGAGGTAATTTCTCTATGTTCAGCAACATCGGCATAGAAGCAATATTTGCATCGCATATTGCAGAGACCGGAAGCCGGTTTTATAAGTATTGAAAGTGGCGGCATATCTTACGCTTTCTTGTAATATGTAATATAGTCGATCTTTACATTTCCGTCCTTGTCACCGATAAGCCTATAGTACAGCTTTTTCGAGGCATCGCTTTCCACATCGTTTCTGAAGGTTCCGTCATTTCTGTATATCATATACGCAACATTGAACGTCCATGTGGTAGTTCCGTCGTCGTTATAGCTTTCGGTAAGCTGTTCCACATTGATGTTGTATATCATCTGCGGTGCAAAGCTTTCGTAAGGCTCATAAGACTCATAGTATTCATCGGTGAAGTATGAATTGTATGTTTCAACATCTCCGGCTTCTATGGTTTTAAAATACTCGACAAAAAATCCGACTGCGGAATTATAGTCTTTTAACTCATCCTCGAGGACAAGTATTGTATAATTTCCGTCAGTGTAGTGAACGCTTCTGTCAAGCTCCATATATTCCGGAACCGTTGTTACATCAAGGTCATAATCCGAGGGATAGAAATTGTAGCTTACGATCTTGTCGGAATACATGGATGTGACGCTCTGCTTCTCCTGTTTTTCAAAGAGCTGAGGATAAGATGTCAGGACGTATCCGACACCCGCAAGCAAGGTGATTACAACTATAGCTATAATCAGCTTTTTTCTTTTGCCGTTATCCTTTTTCGTGGAGTTATCGTTCATATCCGTGTTTTCCTTTTTATGTTATGGTTTAATTATTTACCGATGAATCTTCTGAGGTTGTCCTGACCAACTCTGATACCGCGGAGGTTGTCTTCCATACCTTCGAATTCAACTGTAACGTATCCGTCATAGCCTGCACCCTTGAGTGTCTGGATGCTCTGGTAAACCTTTGCGTCACCCTGACCGATGATAGCACCACGGAGGTAGTTACCGCCTCTTGTTCTGAACCAGCCTTCACCGGGGTTGATTTCGATACCGGGCTTGAGGAAGAAGTCCTTAGCGTGAACGTGGAATGCGTAAGGAGCCATGATGGAAACGGAGAGAGTAGGATCTTCGTCAGCACACATGAAGTTACCGCAGTCAACGAGAGCACCGAAGTTGTCGTGAGCTACAGCGTTGATAAGAGTTTCAACTCTCTGAGCGTCCTGAGAGAAGTAGCCGTGGTTTTCTGTCATTGTCTTAACTCCAACCTGTTCAGCGTACTTTGTTACTTCACTGCAGCCTTCAACGAGCTTGGGAAGAGCGTTAGCGTAACCTCTGGAGTGCTTCATGGAAGCCGGGTAGCCGTAGCATACGTCGTGACGCATAAGACCCATACCGCATTCAGCCGCGAAGTCAACGAATCTCTTGAGGCGTTCGATTTCGCCCTTAATGTCGTCGGAAAGGAAGTTGGAGCCTACAGCGAGAGCAACGGGAGCGATACCCTTTTCTTCGCAACGAGCCTTAATCTTCTTTGCAGCGTCCTTGTCGTTCATGTAGTCGCCGTCTGTAAATTCGATACCGTCAAAGCCGAGTTCAGCAGCCTTGTCGATGATTCCGAGATATCCGAGCTTTTCTTCGGACATATAGTAACCGAAGCTATAAGATGTAACACAAGTCTTCATGTTATCCTCCAAAACAAATAGTCATATAATAAGTATTTTTAAGTGAAAGCATAGTTCACCCCTTACATTATACAATATAATAATGATTTTTTCAATAAGATTTTCAATTTTTAAAGGAAAAAACCTTGACATTACGGTGGTTAGACTTTATAATATTCATGTTGGAGTTTACACTGACAAAAATATTATTTTTCTACATATATCAAGGAGAAACGAAATGTTTGAGAAAATCAAGGCTCTGCTTGTAGATGAGCTTAATGTCAACGAAGCAGATATAACCCCCTCCGCCGAGCTTGTTACCGACCTCGGTATTAACTCTCTAGAGCTTGCCGACCTTATTCTTCTTTGCGAAGAAAAGTTCGATGTCGAGATCAGCGACGATGAGATCCACAAGTTCATTACCGTCGGTGATGTTTCAGACTATCTCGCACAGGCTACGGGAAGCAACTGAGCCTATTATTTTCGTATAACATGGGAACGTGTCAATTAGCGGCACGTTTTCTTTATAAAATTTAAAGCTTACGGAGTTACAGTATGAAAAATACAAGCAATTCCTGCGAAAAGATAAACATTCGAGGTGTGCTTTTCGATAATGTCGATTTTGAAGAGGCTGTTTCACGACTTCTCTCGGCTCTCGAAGACAAGCGTAAGACCGCACTTTTCACACCAAACTCGGAAATAGTACAGTCTTGCATAGATGACGAGTCACTTTATCCGATAATAAATTCAGCGGAGCTTATTATTCCAGACGGTATCGGTGTTGTCAAGGCAGGCAGAATCCTCTCTACCCCGTTTAAGGGCGGAAAGGTTGCCGGAATCGAGGTAGGTGAGGAGCTTATCAAACGACTCAGCGGCACCTCTCACACTGTTTTTCTTCTCGGAGGAAAGCCGGGGGTAGCCGAAGCCGCACGAGATAAGCTCTGTGAAAAATACAGCGGAATCAAATTCGCAGGCTGTCATGACGGTTACTTTAAAAAAGAAGGCGAAGAAAACGACGCTGTAATCAAAATGATAAACGAGAGCGGTGCCGACGTTGTATTTGTTTGTCTCGGCTGTCCAACACAGGAAAAATGGATATACGCAAACAGAGACAAGCTTGATTCTGCCGTGCTGTTTCTTGCTCTCGGCGGTTCTCTTGATGGGTACTCGGGAAACGTAAAGAGGGCTCCGAAGATATTTATTCGCCTCGGTCTCGAATGGTTTTACCGCCTTATCTGCGAGCCCAGTCGTATCGGTCGCATGATGAAGCTTCCACGCTTTTATTTCGGAACATGGAAATATAAGCTTTGCGGCAAATAATCGAATATTTATGCACTGCTATGAACTGATTTTACTTGTTCGGCAGTGCATTTTTTTGCGGAACTATTTCGTTTGCACGTTCGTCTTATTTACAGAACAAAAATCATTGCGAGGTATACCGTTATGAAGAAACGTATTTTTTGTGCCGGCATGGCTTCTCTTTTGCTTGCACTTTCTTCTTGCTCCGACACAACAATGTCAAATAGCACAACCAAGCTGACTCCGAGCAGTTCCGATTCAACATCAGCTGACAACGATTTGTCCGACTACGATAATTCAAACGGCTCTGTACAGCTTAAATCAGACGAAGGCGAGGATTCGTTAATAATCACAGCAGAATCCGACTATTCAAGCATGAACGATTTTGCCGTAAATCTATTCACGACAGCATATAAGAGTGGCGAAAACAATCTTATTTCTCCGCTGTCTGTTATTTATGCCCTCGGAATGACCTCTCTCGGAGCCGAGGAAAACACTCTCACGCAGATGGAAGAAGTTTTCGGTATGGACAAGTATACGCTCTTATCCACGCTTAAAGGCATTGAGAGTGCAATAAACAGCTCCGAGTATGGCAAAGTTTCCCTTGCGGATTCGATATGGTTCAAAAACTCCCCCGATTTCACCGTAAACGACGACTTTATATCCGCCTGCTCCGGTAGTTACAATGCCGAAATATATTCCTCCGCATTCGACGAAAACACAGTATCCGACATCAACAAATGGGTCAAGGAAAACACAGACGGAATGATAGATAGAATTCTCGAGGAAATCCCCGAGGAAGCTGTCATGTACCTGATAAACGCCCTTACATTCGACTGTGAGTGGCAGGTTCAATACAATTCAACCGATGTTTGGACAAAGGATTTCCACAATTCGGACGAAAGCACGAGTAAAGTTGAATTCATGTCAAGTGATGAATCCAGGTATCTGCAAGGCGACAGCTTCACGGGATTTATAAAGTATTACAAAAATCGTGATTACGGCTTTGCGGCATTTTTACCGAACGAGGACGCATCAATTTCCGATGTTATCTCATCTTTTGACGGTGAAGCACTGTGCAATTACCTCTCAAACGACGATTATGAGTTTGTCGAAGTAAAGATACCGAAGTTTTCCTTTGATTATTCGGCTAACATCAGTGAAACTCTTAAAAAAATGGGAATCGTTGACGCATTCACCCCGGATGATGCGAATTTAAGCGGAATCGGCGAAAGCGTATATGGGAACCTTTATATAAGCCGTGTGCTTCATAAGACTCACATAGATGTCGCTGAGGACGGAACAAAGGCCGGAGCTGTAACGGCAGTCGAGGTTGTTGCCGAATCGGCTATGGATATTGAAGAGCCGAAAAAAGTCGTGCTTGACCGTCCGTTTGTATTCGTGATTTTTGAAAACACAAACAAGACTCCTCTTTTCATCGGCACATACGAAAACGCAGAGGGTTAAGCCGACAAATCAGTTTTCAACCGTGTCATCGCTCAGGTGATTCTCTCCCCATTTTGCAAGCTCCGTAAAGACGGGAAGAAGTGCCTTTCCACGTTCCGTAAGCGAATACTCAACGTGCGGAGGAATCTCGTTGAACTGCTCACGGTGGACAATTCCGACATCCTCAAGGTCACGCAGAGTGCTTGTGAGCATGGTATTTGTTATTCTCGGCAGTGCTTTTTTCAGCTCACCGAATCGACAGCTCTGTCTTTTGCACAGCTCGTAGATTATATGCGTTCTCCATTTTCCGCTGAGAAGCTCGAGTGTCCGTCTCATCGGGCAGTTGTCGCTAACCTCAGTTGTCATAACTCTTTCGAGATATTCCTCGGCTGTAAGTTCTTTTTTCATAAATTATCTCCGGTATGATTTTTCGTACCAAGTACAGTATTTTTGCGTACTTGTTATTTGTTTTTATACATAGTATAATTAATATACTAAAAATTGTCAAGGAGATACATATGAAAACCGCAATTGTTTATTATTCAAAGCACCATGGCAACACAAAAAAGCTTCTCGATGAAATAAAAAAGAAGCATGACGTTACACTTATCGACATCACCGAAAACGATAATCCGAATCTTTCTGACTACGACCGTATCGGATTTGCATCGGGAATATACTACTCGAAGTTTCAGAAATCGCTTTTAAAATTCGCCGCAGAAGGTTTCCCGAAAGGAAAAGAGACGTTTTTCATCTACACCTACGGAGCCGAAAAGAACGGATACACAAACGCAATCAAGGAATCGGTAAGCAAACGCAGTGCAACGATACTCGGCGAGTTCGGCTGCTTCGGCTTTAACACATTCGGACCTTTCAAGCTCATCGGCGGCATAGCAAAGGGTCACCCCAACGCAGACGACCTGACAGCAGTAGTAAAATTCTACGAAAATCTATAAAAAATTTCCCCATAAAGTGGATAAACCTAATCTGCTTATGGGGAAATTTTATTATATGGAAACGTATATTTTTTTAAGAAAATTGTACACCGATTTTTTTATACTCTTTTCTGTCGGCATACCGATAAAGCTCATGTATTTATCCGCATCGGACGACACAAGCAAGTTTACAGCTTCCTCATTCCTGTTCTCATCCATCCCGTAATATTCTTTTGCAGCCTCAAAGCTTTTCAGACTAAGACTTTCTTTAATCAGCGTCAAAAGCTCTTCATTATTCAGATATTTCCGAGCCTCTCTCAGATATATTACAAACCAATGCGGAATTTCGCTATACAAAATTCTTCTGATTATTTCTGTTTTTTCACCTTTATATTCGCTTAAATATCTGAGTTGTTCTTTTTTTATGCAATCAAGGTCTTTCATCGTGTTAATACTGAATCTGCTTGTTTCTCCACTGTAAGCACGATATGTATATAGAACATTCGGAATATATCGTGCCGTGCATCCGTCGGAAAGCATATGCAAATTCATAATAAGGTCATCGCCCATGAATACTCTGTCGGCAGTTTCCGATTTCGGTAATTTTTCAGCCAAGCTGTGTGCATATACCTTATCCCATACATTTACATGGAGACGTGACGAATCCCAAAAGCTGCATAATAATTTGGGATAATCTGTTTTATAAAAGTTTTCCGCATCTGTATCTACAGCTTTATCGGTTGATTTATAATATTTACACAAATGGTTATATTTTTTCTTGTGGGAAAATTGCAACAGCTCATATTTTTTTCTTTTGCTATCTTCATATATTATTTTAAAAGCATTTTTATCCGCATAGTAATCGTCGGAATCACAAAACGTGACGAATTCACCCGAGGCTTGCTCCGCACCGAACAATCTTGCCTTATATGAACCGCCGTTTTCTTTTTTGAAATATCGAAATCTCTTATCCTTTGCGGAATATTTTTTACATATCTCACCCGAAGAATCGCCCGAACCGTCATCAACCATAATAACTTCATAATCCTTAAAGCTTTGCTTGAATATTGACTTTAAGCAAGCATCAAGATATTTTTCGGAATTGTAAATCGGTATTATAATCGACAAGTACGGCATACGAACTTTCCCTCTTTCAATAAAGTGTACTTTTTTGCATATTTATGTTTGCGGAAAATCAGTATGTTTTTTTGTATTATTTGATAAAATGAATTGAAATAGAATCACGCAAGTGATATAATGTACATATAGTATTCTCCAATATAAAGAAATATAAAAATTATCAAAAAAGTACACTTTATCGTCAAAAGCTATATGTTTTTATTATACTGTGCCTTA
>CAYWFS010000054.1:0-10052 GCA_964457685.1 uncultured Ruminococcus sp.
TAGGATAGCATTTTGTATGCACCGTGCTGCGTAGGTGGCGAATCTGGTGCCGTTTGTTATGTTATAGGAGTCAACGGATTTTATCAGTCCTATGCTGCCGACGGATACCAGGTCATCTTCGCATTGATTTGAGGCATAGTATTTTCTGACTATATGTGTAACCAGTCTGAGGTTATGCTCTATCAGCTTATCTCTTGCTGCCGTATCCCCATTTTCTTTCATTCGCACAAACAGCTCCTGCTCCTCCTTTTTATCCAGAGGTGGCGGAAAGCTGTTATTCCCCGACGATGACAATGCAAATGCAGACGCTCCTCCGAGCAGTGCAAGTATAAATTCAAGCATATTCTTCCCCCTGTTATATTTTCTCGGCGATACAGCATATTCATTATTTCCCGTATTTATCACGATTTTCCGTTATTTTACTTGTTTGCTTTCGATGTTTAAAGGCTATACTATTACCGTAGCTCAGAAAGGAGGATAAAGCAATGCTTGACAGAATTTCTCTCATTCTTGTCATAATCGGTGCCTTAAACTGGGGTTCCATAGGTCTATTCAAGTTTGATGCGGTCTCATGGATATGCGGAGGTCAGGCTTCGGTTATCGCACGAATAATCTACACTGTTGTGGCTCTTGCGGGAATATGGTGTATCTCTCTTCTCTTTAAGCCTCGTGAGGGTGAATACAGCGAGACATAACAAAATAACTGCGGAATGGTATTTCTCCAAACCGCAGTTTTTTTGTTTATTTAAGTTTTTTAAATATTTCAGCAAGCTCTTCTCTTGTCACGGCAGAGGAGTTCATCAGCATTGTATCAACAGAGCCGGTGTCACTTCTCATCATGAACAAATACCCGAGGTCTTCGAGCTTATAGTATTTATTGTACTCCCACTCAAAGTATTCGTTCAGGCAAATGGAAGACATTGCCACATCGCAAAGCTCATCAAGCGGTATCTCCACGGCTTCACCCGTTTCGGTATTGACCATTATTGCAGAGCTGTAATTATTCAGAAGTACGTCACTGCAATATTCCTCGGGAGTCGAGTAGCTTATGCACTCCGTTTCGTTTACAATCGAATAGAGCTTCACCACATCGTTTATAAGCTCGAGATCCGAGGCATTAACGGGGAGTGTGTAGTAAGTATATCTTCCGCCCTCCTGAACCGAGAACGAAACTGTTCCGACAATGGGGGACGAACATATTTTGTCATAATCGTACACGCACTTGTCGAGAATTTTATCGAAAAGCGTGGAAAACTCATCCCTCTCGTTTTTCTCAAAGGTTCTGTAGTAGCCTTCTCCCGTTGTGTTGTTGTACGTCTCAACCCCGTCATGATTGTAGGTTGAAATGTTTATTTCGCCGAACGAAAGAGTGATACTTTCAAGCTCCTCGTACTTTACACTGTTATATCTGTTCATGTATTCGGTATATTCGTCTGTTTCAAGGACTGTTCTGAGAAGATCACTGTCGGTCGTCAGATACACGTCATATGCCACCGGAATACCGAACTTAGGCTTCTGAATTATGTACACCGTGTCACGTCTGTTGTAGTACGTCTTAACAGTTTGTGTTTGAGGATCGTAATCTCCCTCGTATTCGTCCGCGGTTCGCCTCAGGTAATCGGAATAGTCTTTCTCGATAAGCTCGTTATCACGCTCAGACCAAAGTCCCGGAACGGAAATAACTTCTTCCGAATGCCAACCGCTGTCCAGACTTTCTTTAATCTCATCATACTTCTCAGCACCGAGGACGTATTCACATCCGTATGCCTTCATCACAAATTCCTTTGTGTTTCCGAGTGAATACATATTTCCGACAATACCGAAGATATTCACGGGAACAAGAATGACATAGACAAGTGTGAGTGCCGAAAACACCGCAAAGCTTTTCACACCCTTGAACATCATTCTTACGGAACGATACAGCACACAGTTTGCGAGAATGAACGCCATCACAAGTCCAAGCACCATACCGAAAAGCTTATCGACAAATCCGTCGTTCATGGCATAGCCGAATACCACAACTCCGAGCATTGCACCCGAGAATATCACAAGATACTTTGTGACAGCGAACACACCCTTCCAGATTATCGTTTTTCCCGTATCTTCTGTCCGGCGGTATTTGTTAAGCAGGAACGCACCTATGTAATGTACGACAGCATATATGAGTGCCGGCAGACTTTCCGTAAGTATATCCTTGCCTTCCATATTTATGACGGCATTTAAAACTCTGTATGACGGGCAAAGGAGTTTTACTGTAGAATCTCCGAGATAATAGCCGTAATAAAGTGAATCATCTCCGACTTCAAATGTAACCACGATAAGTGCCGCAAATGCAACAGGAAAAGCAAGAACCATAGCTGTCATAATCAGTCTTATGCTTCCGGTTCCGCTGAGACCTGCCGCAAGAAGTGTTGCAGAATGAATGAGCATAAATATTATAACGGATGAAGCATACATTGACAGAACCGTTGGAATATACTGTGACAGATCTTCTCCCGTGACGGAATATATCAGTAGCTCCGACACAAATCCGAGGGTTATTGCAACAAGGAAGTATGCAAATCCTGCAGGAACCTCACAAAGGAACAGTTTGTCTCTTGTAAGGGGAAAGCTGTGCAGGCAGTTTACGCTTTGCTTGTTATTTACATACGAAAGCTCACTCATTCCGCAGAACAGTCCGAACACCGCACTAAGGCCAACGCCTATCATCGCATAGTTCGGCATTTTGTAGGCTATATTTAAGTGATGTACTCTGCTGACCTCTATCAGGCACGGAAGAACCATGGCAAGAAGCACAATCACCGCAAAAAGGACAAGCTGGTATAGGTTATGTTTTATCGAATACACGAAATACGGCTTTGCACTGTATTTTTTATCCGAGCAGGTTTTCATGGAAGTCATATCCTCTCTCCTCCATTTCCGCAATAAATATTTCTTCAAGCGTAAGCGGTATGAACTCTAAAAACACGGGTGCAAGCGAGTGCATATAGTCTCCGAGATACCGCTCATCCCCTCTTGCCACAACCGTAAACAGACTTCCCCTCTGTTCAAGCGAAACAGTTTCGAGAAGCTCAAGCTGTCTTTTGGCTTCGGGGAGATGTTCCTTATCAAACGACATCTGTATCTTATGTATTCCTGTCTTAACATCGTCAAGTCCGGCTTCAAAGAGCAGCTCTCCTCTGTGAAGAAGTGCAATATGGTCGCATATGTCCTCTATTTCACTGAGGTTATGTGAAGCAAATATGACTGTCACACCACGCTCCGCAACCTCTGCTGCTATTATTTTGCGAACCGTTTTACGCATTACGGGGTCAAGTCCGTCAAGAGTTTCGTCGCAGAGGAGGTAGTCCGTCATGCAGGAAAGTCCGATTATAAACGATGCCTGCTTCTGCATACCCTTTGAAAAGGTGGAAATCTTTCTGTTTTCATCAAGACCGAATACGGAGAGATATTCCTTATATTTTTCATCCGAGAAGGTCGGATAAACGCTTTTATAGAATTTCATCATGTCGAATATTGTCGAGTTCGGCATGAAATATTGCTCGTCCGAGAGATATACTATTTTCTGCTTTGCCGTCGGGTTTTCATAGACACGCTCTCCGTCAACGTAAACATCCCCCGAAGAAGATCTGTATATTCCGCTGATTATTCTGAGAAGCGTGGATTTTCCCGATCCGTTTGAACCTATCAGCCCGAATACGGAGCCGTCTCCCACATTCATCGAGACATCGCACAGACTCCGCACCACATCGAACTTTTTGCTTACAGAATCAATTTTAATCATTACCGCACCATGCCTTTCCCGCTGCATCCATGAATTCCTCACGACTTATTCCGGCTGTTTTCGCTTCATGTGCAAGAGTTTTCATTTCACGGACAAGCTGTGCCGTTTTCTCATCCTTCAGGCTTTCTCTGTCGGACAGAACTATACTCCCTCTTCCCGGAAGCGTCATTATAACTCCGCATCTTTCAAGCTCGGAATATGCTTTTTGAATAGTGTTCGGGTTAATACCAAGCTCCTTCGCGAGACTTCTCACAGACGGAAGCTTGTCATCGGGTTTCAGCTCTCCCGAAAGTATAAGCTCTCTTATATTATCGGTAAGCTGGTCTCCGAGTGATTTTCTCGAACGCATATCGACCATGATAAGACTCATTTCCGCACCTCCAATCGTAATAGCTGTACTATTTGTGTTAGTACAGCTATTTTAGCATGGATTGCCGTCTCTGTCAATATATGTTAATGATTTTTAATGATTCTTTAATTTATGCTTTAAAGCTCTGCTTCGAGTTCCTCGATTATTCTTGCAATCGGGCTTTCGTTGTTGCTTACCGTATGACGATTTGCGGCTTTTTTTGCGTTTTCTGCGGCATTTGCAACGGCATATCCGTAGTCTGCGACCTCAAGCATAGTAACATCGTTTCCGTAGTCTCCGACAGCGATTGTTTTTCTCTTTTCACCATTCGGGTATACTATTTTCGCAAGCTCGTTCAGCATATATCCCTTGCCGCTTTCTTTTGTATGTATCTCGATTCCGCATGACCAGCTGCAATTTATGCTGTAGCTGTCTCCGTATTTTTCGCATAACCATGACACAACCTTATCGGTGAGTGAGGAATGCTGCTCGAAAAGCACACGATACCATTCATAATCGTATGAAGCGAGAGTTTTTTCTATCTCACCGAACTTATCCTTGGGGAAATAAATGTTATCGTGTCTGTGTGAAACGTAGACATTGTGTATTTCGGGATTGTTTTCGATGGCATCTCTCATCATATCCATAAACGCTCCGTCAAATGTGCGTGTAACGAGGTCTTTTTTATTCCACTGGTCGTAGATTACCGTACCGTTTATTCCTATTATATATGTATTCGGTTCAACAGCGGAGGAAAAGCCGTCGATGAAGTCGGGGAAGCGTCCCGAAGCAACTGTAAAAAGTCCTCCCTCTGACTGAAAATACTTTATCGCCTGTGCGTTTTCCTCCGATATTCTGCCGTGTGAATCGGTGAGAGTTCCGTCTATATCCGAAAGCATAAGATATCCGTCAAATTTTCCCATTTAAAGCCTCTTTCTTTTGTGGATTTTTTATTCTGATAGAAGTATATCATAAAAAAGCAAAAAAAGCTACCCTATGCGATAATATACGGACAAAATTTCGTGTTCGCATTTACGACAGGGCAGCTTATTTTATTAAAGTATTCTTACATCAAATCTTTCTCCGCATTTGGGACAGCGAGTTGTATGCTTTCCTCTTTTGTTCGGGAGCTTGATTATCGCACGGCATTTCGGGCATTTTCTGTATCTGAAGGTCTTTATATCTCTTATTCTGTCTTTACAGTAAAGCAGATAATTTTTTACGGGCTTCCATGTTTTCAGAAAAGCGGCATTCTCACGTCTTCTTTTTTCATAGTTTCGTGAAAGAACTCGCCATATGGAGAAGACAATTGCGACTGTCTCGAGGAGATATATTACACTCGAACGAGCAAACATATTCACTATGACGAGGACGAACCACGCCGTAAAAAGACCGTAATACAGTTCATCGACACCGTATCTGCCGTACATAAACGTAAGAAGCTTTTGTTTGAAATTTTTCATTTTTAAATTCCGTTCGTTTTTCACCTATTTTTTATTTGATTATATAACTTTTATTCAAAAAAACATAGCGGAATTTTTTAATTATCTGTATCAAATTTATCTACAAGCACTGCTCTGCACGGAGAACCCTCACAATTCGCAAGCTTTAGGGGTGCCGCAAAGAGAATATACTCTCCGTCCGGAACATCGGAAAGCACAAGTCCCTCGAGTGCGGCTATTCCCTGACCAAGCACGGACACATGAACCGGGAGAGGTGCGTTCTCTTCTCCTATGCTCTGACTCTCCACACCTATGAGCTTTACTCCGCATTCGGAAAGAATATCCGCCGCCTCAAGTGTAAGTTGGCACTTTCCTCTGAAAAGCAGACGGCTTACGTTTCCTTTTTCGCAAACCTTTCTGACAAATTCGGGATAGATATTTCCGCTTGCCGTAACTACCGTACATTTTCCGACAAGAGTTTCTATAGGCAACTCATCTATTGCGGCTCCGTCCTTTATAAAATGCTTCGGTGCGTCCATATGAGTACCGTTGTGTGCGTTCATTTCAAGCTCGCTTATGTTGCATGACGCTCCGTTTGCCATATCCGATACCGTAATTCTTATCGGCTTCTTATCTCCGGGGTAAACATTTGAGGAAAACAGTTCCTGAGTTATATCGTATATTTTCATTTTTCTTCATCCTTTTTTTCTTACATTATATTACCGCACTCATCTCTTGTCAAGTCTGCTGAGTATATCTTCCGTAAGTTCCGTCGAATACTCATTCATTCTCGAAAAATCCATAGCGGAGGTATATATTTTCTCCAGTGCAAAGTGATATTCGGCGGCAACTCTCAGCCTTGCGACAGCTTCTTTTTCGGAGGATTCGAGTATAGCTCCGTAAAGCTTCATTTTGCCCCTTATCTCTCGCATTTTGTCATAATCCGTGAATCTTGCCATATTTATGTTTCGTCCGTCATCGCTTTTTTCGCACACGGAAACGCTAATCTCATGCTCAGGGAGATAGATTCCCACTATCGTTTCGTTTATCGGAAGCTTTGCAACCACTATACGCCGGTTCAGTGAAAGAAGCTTTTCTTTAAGCTCAAGCATAAAAATCTGTGCGGTATTCATGACGTTTTCAACGGAATATCGTATTTTTCCGGTATACGAAAAGGTATCGAGACTACTCATACCACGCATTGTAATTGCAGACGAATAGTATTCCGTGAGCCTTCCACACTCTCCGCTTGATTTCGGAAGTCTCGACACAAGTCTGTTTATAAAGCCGTCTGCCTTTTCACGAAGATACACCTCCCCTGCGGAAGAAATAGTTGCACGTTCTGTAAGTCCCGATACTCCGAGCAGCTTATATGCCTCCGAATATGCACGCTTTTTCTTGCCAGTCAGCGAAATTATTTCTTCTCTGTTTGATTCTAGCACGGATGTGTCCCAAAACCTTGTCAAATCTATGATTTCCGATGAAGCTCCCGGAAAGTGCATTTCTCTGACGTGTGGAGACGTGCCGTCAAGCATTACTATTCTTCCGTCTGTTTTTATGCAGTCAATTGAATCGGGGTCTGAGCCGCAGAGATAATATTCTGTCTTATGTCCGTGCTTTTCCGTCTCCAGTGCAACTTTTTTCATGAGAGAGCTTTTTCCGCACCCCGCACCGCCTTTAATTATGTACACCCTTTCACAGCTTCTCTCGTCTGCTATATCGTCATATGAGCTTACAAAGCCTTTATCCGTATTTGCCCCTGCGAAAAACATATGCTTTCCGTCACTTTTTCTCGTGGAATATCCGTCATAAACCGTAAACATACTCTCCTCCGAAATTTTTCTGTTTCCGTATCAGTTTATGCACAGTCACGATTTATTGACAGAAACATAAAAAGCCTGCCCGATTATACCGAACAGACTCATGTATTTCATTATTTTCAGTCTATCTTGAGTGTCCAACCCATGGTGTCTTCAACCTTGCCCCACTGGATACCTGTTATTGCGTCATACAGCTTTTTTGCGACAGGTCCTATCTCGTTATTGTTTATAACACAGTTCTTGCCGTTGTCGTAAAGCTCTCCGACGGGAGAAATAACAGCCGCTGTTCCGGTTCCGAATGCTTCGTTAAGCTTTCCGTTGTCGTAGGCTTCAAATACCTCGTCTATGGACACCTTACGTTCCTCAACGGGCATTCCCCAGCTTTTGAGAAGTTCTATGCAAGAACGTCTTGTAACTCCGGGTAATATATTTCCGTCTGTAAGGTCGGGTGTTACAACAACTCCGTCGATAACGAAGAACATATTCATAGCACCTACTTCGTCGATATACTTTCTGTGAACGCCGTCAAGCCAAAGAACCTGTGCATATCCAAGCTCTGCCGCCTTTTTCTGACCTATGAGGGATGCCGCATAGTTACCGCCTGCTTTAGCGATACCGGTGCCGCCCTTTACGCATCTTACATACTCTCTTTCAACCATAATCTTTACGGGATTGATTCCTGCCGCATAGTATGAACCTACGGGAGAAAGGATTATGCAGAAAATATATGTATTTGAGGGATGAACTCCGAGGTAGGGGTCTGTCGCTATGATGAACGGGCGGATATAAAGGGATGTTCCGTAATCATAGGGAACCCAGTCCTTGTCTGTCTCAACGATAGCCTTTATCGCCTGAAGTGCGTCATCGGGGTCTATTCTCGGAACGCACAGTCTGTCACAGGTGTTGTTCATTCTCTCGATATTACACTGCGGTCTGAAAAGCTGAACGGTGCCGTCCTCTGTTCTGTATGCTTTAAGACCCTCGAAAAGCTCCTGTGCATAATGGAATACCATTGCGGAGGGTTCGAGAGGGATGGGTGCATAAGGAACTATACGAGCGTCATGCCAGCCTTTCTCCACGGAATAATTCATGAGAAACATATGGTCGGTGAAATACTTACCGAAGCCGAGTGCCTTGTAGTCGGGTTTTACTTTGGGTGTTTGTGTTCTTTCGATTTTTATATTAAGCATAATATGCCTCCGTTAGCTTTGCTTTCTATCTATTATACATCATAGCTTTGTGAGAATCAAGTAAATTCTGTCGGATTTATTCTAAGTGTACATTGATTTTCGTAAAATAAAGCTGTATAATCATTGTATACTGTTTGGCAATACTGTTATATAAAGGTAAGCTATGGATCTGAACAAAAGCTATTTCACATCTTTTCTCAAAGGCAACGGAACAAAAACCGTTCTGTTCGAGCCTTTTATCTCACGCTACCATACCGAAACGCTCATTTGGAGACGCGGGAACGAGCTTTGGGATACACCGGAGCATTACATAGACACGCTTATATCTCTGTCGGAAAGAACTTTGTCCGATATAATATTCGCCGACATAAGAGCCTACGGAAAAGAAGACAAGCTCTCGCTGATTCATGCCGTATGCGAAAAATCCGAGAAAATATTCCCGAGAGGCTTCGGAATAATAGCAGACTGCAAGGAGGACGTAAAACTTGCCGAAGAATGCGGTGCGGTTGACGTTCTTGCACTGTACGGAGGTGTCGTTTCCGATGTGATTCCTTCAATACGAGCTGATTGCCACACGGACGTAGACATCGCTTCTGCCATATCGTGCGGTTATTGCGGTTGCTATGCTTCCTCGGGTATAGATGAGCTTCTGCCGAAATATGGAAAAAGCATTCGTCTTCTCGGAGGACTGGGATGTAATTCCGATAAACCGACCTCGCCTGTCAAGCTTTATGAAACCGTGGCTTCACTTTCGGAAAAATACCGCAAGGAATGGGCGTGTGGATCGGGCGGCATGATACCCGACAGCGAATATCTCACCCTTATTTCCTTACTCGGAGCTTTCGGAAGAACAAGATAATCGAAAAATCTTAAACTTATTATTAATTTTGGGCATAAAGCGTTGCATAAGCGAAAAATTTATTATATAATCATAGAGATAAATCTTTGTAAGGAGAAAAGCGATGTACTATTACCTTGAAGCCGCAACTGCATCTAATTCTGTAAATGCAATAACAACTCTCGTTATGCTTGTTGCAATGATAGCTATTTTCTACTTCTTTATGTATCGTCCCCAGAAGAAGCAGGAAAAGGAATCAAACGACATGAGAAACAATCTCAAGGTCGGTGACGAGATAACCACTATCGGCGGTGTTATCGGAAAAATCGTTTCCATAAAGGACGAAACCGTTACCATCGAAACAAGTAACGAACGTAACAAAATCAGAATCCTCCGCACTGCTGTACGCAATGTTGACGTTCATGCAGAGGACGCTGACTGAGTTTTTTAAGGACGGCATTCATATGGTTCTTCCGTATGGATGCTGTTTTTGTATATTGGTATGAATAAGAAACAAAAAAGCACCTGAACCGTAAAATTCAGATGCTTTAATCACCAGGGGCACTAAGACTCGAACTCAGGACACGCGGTTTTGGAGACCGCTGCTCTACCAACTGAGCTATACCCCT
>CAYWFS010000055.1:0-9468 GCA_964457685.1 uncultured Ruminococcus sp.
TTGTAAAGGTAGCTCGGAATATCCTCGTCCGACATATCCATTTTTTCGGGGTAGTAAAGCTTGTCCGAGGACATTAAAATATAAAGCTCCTCGGTGTTGTTGTCAAAATAGATGTTTTGGTTGCTATATCCCACCGGCTTTTCGAGGTCGATAAGCTCTAAATTCTCGTAATTCATATCGGAGAGGTAATATTTATTTTCAAGCTTGTCATAGATAAACATTTTATCCCATGCCTTGCCGATGACATAAAAGAAATCGGAAAATGCATCTGATACAACCTCGGTTTCCATTGTTGAAAGGTCAAGTGACATGAATTTTTGCGTGTAATTTTCCTCAGATTCTCCGTTTTCGTTAATTTCTTCATATCCTGTTCCGCAGTGATAGTACAGCTTTCCGTCCTCATAATATTTTACGGAAATGCTTCGAGATGTTATTGTGTCATCGCTTACATCGACGGTATAGATTGGAGTAAGAGTACCTTTTGAAGTATCTATTTCATATATAACACTGTAAGGAACTTTATTCGGCATTACAGATTTGCAAGAGTAGAGTATACCGTTTTCTCCCTCAACAAGACCGTATAAATTCAGATACTGACAACCGCTGAAAGAGCCGTGTGTGCAGAGAGGGTCGGGGCAAAGAAAGTGCTTTTCACCTGTTTGACGATTTATGTAAGCGTAGATAGGTATTCCAGAATTATAGTGTTCATTATATATTTCTTCTTTTTTTAGTTGAAAAAATAAATTATCTCCTAATTTAGTACTAAGCCCATTTCCCATTAAAATATCTATTCTTTCCTCAGAATACCTATTATATTCGCTTTCGCTTTCTAGCCAGTCACCGATGTCTTCAAGATATTCGTATCCCTCTTCGGCTGTAGGAATATCATTTAAAAAATCTTGTGTATTTTCTATAATCAAGCCTTTGTTTTGAGTACAGGATGACAGTATTAAGAGTGCAGAAATTAAGATTGTTGATATTTTTGACTTTTTCATGATATTTACCTAATATAATTAGAAAGAGTGTGACATATGTTCGCACACTCTCTTGTGTTTTAATTATTTGTTTTTGCCGGCCAATAAGCATCATACATTACCGTTCCACCATATGTTGAAACTGCACGGGAAGCTTGAACACTTCCACCATATGATGGCAAATCATCAGCGGATGTTTCTGCTGATGAAGAATAAGCACCCGAATGCTCATCGCGAGCCCATTTCAATGCATTTCCGATGGTTGCATATGAGTTACAGCCAGACGTTGCTCTTACATCAGGATAATATGTAATTGATGTGCTTGCACCTTCAACGTCTGCTGAGGCAGATCCGGAAGACGATCCATCCCTTGAGCTTGCCGCTATTGCAATTGCAAAGGTAGATGCAAGTGCTACTAAAGCTAACGACTTAATAATTTTTTTGTTTTTCATACGAGATACCTGCCTTTCGAAATGATTTTTTATTTATGTAGACTCCGCTACAATCATATAATAGCACACCTCATACTTGTTGTCAATATCCTTTGTTGTGGTGTGTCGAAATTTGTGTATTTGCACAAAAAATTGGCTTTTGTTTTGGCGTAAGTGCCATTTGTAAAAGAAAAAGCAGGGAACATTAAACCTACCTCCAAATCTTTAGATTTTTTGGTGGATATAAAAGACAATGTTCTCTGCTGTTTTTTTATTCTTCTGCGAAAACTATTCGGTCGAGCCACATATCACGAAGATCCATTGTAAGTCCACGGTGTGAGTTTCTGAACTTACAGCAGGCACGAATCATCTCCGGCATATTTTCACGGGAGACGTAATATTTTTCTATCAGATTTGTTTTAAGAAGCGGAATTATATCTTCGCAAACAAATTTTGCGTCATATTCTATAATCAGCATATGCGGACTGAGTATTCGTATAACTGTCTCGAGTGCGATTGAAATATAATCGGCATATGACTGTAAATCGTCGCAGTATTCAAGCTTTTGCTCGAGAGTGCAGCCGTCGTAAAGTCTCATAGCCCCGAACTGACAGGCGTGCTTGTCCTTACCGAGTATGAGCTGACCGCCGACAAGATACGCACCGCATACATATGAGTTTCCGATATACCAATATACTATGTTTTTTTCTTTGTAATTTTCTACTCTTGTTACGTTGGATTTCGCCGCCGCATTTACCTGAGAATCTATGCGTATGTTGATTCCGGGGTAGTATCTCGATATAAGTCTTGACAGCTTTATTGAGCATAACTCACTTACCCTGCTTGAAATGACTGAGTCTGTTTCATCGTTGTAGGGTCCCGAGACGGCAACACCGATTCCGAAGCAGTTTTCTATCGAATACGTTGAGTTTACGGTAACATAGGTCTCGAAAAGGAAGCGTCTCATGTTGTCTTCAAATGAGAGATTTTTATTGTATTGATACTGTGATTTTTCGAGAAGCTCTAAGTGCAAATCGAGCAGGGAATATCTGAAATCATACGATGTGAAGTCGAAAATCAAGGAATACTTGCTTTGGTTTACGCTGAGCATACCTGCACGACGACCGGCATGATTGCGAATCTCCTTTACCTGCGACAGAATGTCACGTTCTACCAAAGCGTCCGCTATTTTTCCGACTGTAACAAGACTGAGTCCTGTCTTTTCCGCAATCTCCGCACGGGAAATCTTTTCGCAGTCAGCTACAGCACCGAATATCTGCTGTATGCTTTCGTATTTTATACTCCTGAGACTGACGTTGCCCATATCTCATGCCCTTTCGTAAGGTATTTTTTTACTGCATTAAATATTATACTAAAGAATTATTAAATTGTCAATAATAATTTGTTTTCCATTTTTTATATTCAAAAAACATGATTTATGTATATACAAGTACGGAAAAATATGTTATATTAAATGGGAAGACTTTTATAAAATATTAGGGAGGATTTATGAGGTTTTTTAAGGCTTTTCCGACGGTTTGTATGTTTCTTGCGTTTTTTCTGTCCTCCTGCTTTTTTGCGTATTTTTCCGCTTATGCGAAGATAGGTGTCGGAAGCGTATTTTTGGCACTGCTTATATTTTGCATTGTAAACGTGAAAAATCTGCTTGACCGCAAGACGAGATTTTCGCTTATTCTTTCGTCATCTGCGATAATTCTTGCCTCTGTTATATCATATTCTTCCTTTAATATATATGCGGACGGATTTGAAAAATACGCAGGTGAAAGTGATTATGTACAGCTCATGATTAAAGAGAGTATGAGTGAAGAGTCATATAGTGCAACCTATGAAGCGGAAGTGAAATACTCTCCTCTTGTCAAAAGCGGAACCCGTGTTATACTCGAAACTTCACTTGCGAATCTTGAAAGGGGAAGCATACTTGAGGGAGAGGTAGAATATGTTTCTCTCGACGGGTACCTCGGTTCATTTGACGCAAAGAGCTACTATAACCCGAAGAAGATTATGCTTGTATGCAGTGACAGCTCACTTGAATATAAGTATAAGGATGATTCCTTTTCTTTGGATATTTTTGTTGCTGAAATAAGGGACAAGCTGTCTGCGATGATAAAGGCTCATACATCGGCAGAGGCTGGTGGAATTACGTCGGCTGTACTTCTCGGTGACAAAAGAAATATCTATGATTCCGTCAAACGTGATTTCAGACGGATAGGAATATCGCATTTGCTTGTCATAAGCGGAACTCACTTTTCCGTTATCGTAACAATGGCGGAAAATTATATGAAAAAGCTGAAGCTGAAGCGTAATGTGCGTTCGATAATGAACATCATAATAATTCTGTTCTTCATGGCGGTTACAGGTATGACACCATCGGTAGTGAGAGCGGGTGTTATGCATATTCTTGCACAGCTGTCGATACTTATCTCACGTAAAGAAAACAATCTTAATTCCTTTGCAATATCGGGATGTATCATTTTGCTCATTAATCCTCTTGCGGCGGCGGATTGCGGATTACAATTGTCGTTCGCGGCTACATACAGCTGTATTATGGTAAAAATGTTCCGAATGGGAATATTGCGACCGCTAAAACTGTTTTTGAGAAATCATATTCCGTATATGAAGCGGCTCATTTCCTTTATTGTTTCGCTTGCGGAATCCGTGATAATGACAAGCTTTGTAAGTATAAGCCTCTTGCCGATTATATGGCTGTACTTCGGTGAGGTTTCACTTCTGTCGCTTCCGGCAAATATTATTTTCGTTCCGCTCGTTACAATCCTCATTTATCTCGGCGGTGCGTATCTTTTGCTTTATCCGATAAAGTTGTTTGTAGCTCCGATGGCAGGGGCGATAAATATGCTTTGTTCGTTCATTGCGTGGGCGGCAGGACTGTTTTCGACTCTCGACATTGCGGTAATTCCGATAAACTACAGCTTTACCGTGTTTTTTATCGTTCCGCTTACTCTTTTTGTTATCGCTGTTCCGATTGCGGAAAAGAGAGTACGCAAAAAGGTGGCTTTGGGAGCTGCGACCGTATTTGTACTTATGACGGCAACTATCGGAGGTGTTCGTTTGGCAGAAAGAAGTGAGGACTATATCACATATTCGGCAGACAAAGGAAACGACGGATTTGTTCTCCGCTCAGACGGAAAGCTGCTTCTTTGCGAAATATCGGATGCGTCATACAGCTTTATATATGAGCTGACCGATGACATGGATAATTTGCACTGTACAGAGATAGAGTCCGTTCTCGTTACGCATTATCACAGCAAACACCTGAGAATGATAGGAAAACTGTGTGACAAGGAAATAGTAAGAAATCTTATCCTGACAAAACCGATAAACGAAAAGGAAGAATCTGTTTTTGTTTCTCTTGTTGCACTTGCAAGAGAGAGGGGAATCGGAGTGTCGGTCTATTCCGCAGGCACGGAAATACCGTTTTACGGAACAACAGTCGTTTGTTATAGGGAATATCTCAGCCGCTCCACACATCCGATAACCGCCGTAAGCATAAAGGGTGATGGGGAGAAGCAGATTTTTGTTGCGTCAAGCTCATTTTCCGAAATGAAAAGCGTTGATTTAACAGAAAAAGCGGAGAGTTCAGATGCATTGATACTGGGAAGACATTCTCCTGTATATAAAAAAGTCTTCGGACTTACACTTGAAGAACCGAAGACTGTGCTTGTGTCGGAAGCTTCATACAGCTATGCCGATGACATGACACGGAAATATTTTGATGAATATGCCGATATAGGAGGGGATTCTCTCACATACAGGCTTAATTGAGCTTTAAAACAGAGGGAGCTTATAGTTAAGCCAAAGGAGAAATACCGCCTGAAAAACGATTATTATCGGTATACCGAGCATGAATTTGATGTGTTTTGTCTTGTGACGTATGAGAAGCATGGTTACAAGCATAGAGACAGAGCCGCCGAGAGCTGACAGCAAAAGAAGTGTTGCCTCGGGTACTCTCCACCCGCCACGCTTAGCCATTCTTTTGTCGTGTATAGTCACGAATATGGAAACAAGTGAAGTGACGCACGACAGAATAACGATAAAGGAAAAATAAGGATTCTTCATTGAAGCTGTCTTGCCTCCGATTGTGCCATTGTGTCACAGCGTTCGTTGTAGGGATGACCTGCGTGACCCTTTACCCAACAAAACTCGACCTCGTGAAGCTCACAAAGCTCAAGAACTCTCTGCCAAAGGTCGGGATTTAGTGCGGGTTTGTTGTCGGCTTTTTTCCAGCCACGCTTCTGCCAGGATTTTGCCCAACCCTTTCCCATACCGTCACAAAGGTATTTTGAGTCGGTTGTCATTTTAACTCTGCACGGCATTTTTAAGGCCTCGAGAGCTTTTATTGCGGCGGTAAGCTCCATACGGTTGTTTGTGGTGTCACTCTCTCCGCCCGAAAGCTCCTTTTCCTTGCCGTTGTATACGAGTACAGCTCCCCAACCGCCGGGACCCGGATTTTTCAGGCAGGAGCCGTCCGTATATATTTCAACATATTTTTTCTCAGTCATTTTTTTACCTTAACCCAAATCAGTATGGATTAATTTTATCATATATTTGCATGAAAAGCAATAGTAAAGAAAAACGAGTGAAGTGCAAGCATTGACAAAATACGCTATGTGGTTGTATAATAGCATAAAACCAAGTAAGCATTTTTCGGAGGAATGTGTATGGATGAAGAAAAAATTCGATATATCGAAGAGGAATATGTAAAGCGTTCCGAGACGGTAGACTATTCCGTTGTTTTGCCTGAATCCGAGGCTGATGTAATGCTTGCTATGTGGAACGAAAGCGAGACTCTTTTCACAAGTACACATCTTATGGAAACGATAGGACGAAAAAAAGGCTGGAAAGCGTCTACTCTTATATCCTTTCTCTCAAGACTCGAAGAAAAAGGCTTTATAATGTCCTACAAAAACGGAAAAGAAAGGTACTATATCCCTCTTGCCGAGCGTATGGAATATCTTTCGGCTGTCACGAATAAATTTGTCGGGAAATATCATTCGTCCTCGGTAGGAGCCTTTCTCGAAGCCTTGTATTATGACAGAGACTTTTCCGATAGAGATATTGATGAGCTTATCGAATGGCTTGAAAAACGGAGAGACAGATGACAGAGCTTAACAGAGCCTTGTTCTATGATATTGTCTCTTCTGCCGACAGAAGAAAGCATGAACGCTACAACATCGGTACATACAAGGAAAAAGAGCTTCATATAATAATGAAGAAATATTTTGAGACCGACGAGAGCTTACATGAAGTCAAAACAAACGGATTTATTGCCGATATAAGACGTGACGACCTTATAACGGAAATCGAGACCTCGGGTTTTTCGGGACTTCGACCCAAGCTTGCGGCATACCTACCCGAATACAGAGTCAGACTTGTTTATCCACTTGCCGCAAAAAAATATGTATCGTGGATAGATACGGAATCTGCGGAAATATCTCCGAGAAAAAAATCTCCGAAAAAAGAGGGGATATACGACCTGCTTTACGAAATGGTATACGTTCTGCCGTTTGTGAATGACAAAAGACTTACGTTTGTAGCTCCACTCCTTGAAATAGACGAGTACAGACTTCTGAACGGATGGAGTCGTGACAAAAAACGCGGTTCTACAAGATATGAGCGTATTCCGACAGATATAATTGACATTATAGAGCTGAATGACAACGAGAGCTACCTTGCGGCACTTCCCGACGAGCTTAAAGACGGATTTACAGCTCCGGAGTTTGCAAAGGTGACAAAGCAGAGGTCAAGACGGGCATATGCAATCGTCAAGGTACTTCTCGAAAGAGGAATAATCGCAAACGACGGAAAAAAGGGTAGAGCGGCGTACTATAAAATAGCTCTTTAATTACAAAAATAATTAGAAAAAAGTAAAACCTCACTTAAAAATTGATTAAACATATTGAATTCTGCACATTGTTTTATTATAATTAGTATAACATATAAAAATAAATAAAAAGGACGGTAAAAAAACATGGAATACGGAATCCAGATGTACAGCCTTCGTGACATCACAGACAAGGATCTCGACGGAGCACTCAAAGCAGTTGCCGATATGGGCTACAAGATGGTAGAATTTGCGGGCTTCTTCGGTCACTCTGCCGAGGAGGTTAAAGCAATGCTCGATAAGTACGGTCTTGTTTGCAGCGGTACTCACTCTGGTCTCGGCGATCTTCTCAACAACTTCGATGAAACCGTAAAGTATCACAAGACAATCGGTAACCACAACTACATCATCCCCGGTCATGACCTCGGAACAAAGGAAAAGCTTGACACATTCATCAGTCAGTGCAATGAGCTTGCTCCCAGACTCAGAGCAGAGGGAATCGAGCTTGGATACCACAACCATTCACACGAATTCATCCCCACAGCAGAGGGATACGAAATTCACAAGGAGCTTGAAGAAAGATGTGACGTATTCTTTGAGCTTGATACATATTGGTCATTCGTTGCAAAGAGAGAGCCTGTTTCCGAAATGGAAAGACTGAAATCCCGTCTCCGTTGCATACACTTAAAGGATGGTTCTCCCGACGGTAAGGGTTGCTCTCTCGGAAGCGGTGAAGCTCCTGTTGAGGCAGTACGCAAAAAGGCTATCGAGCTTGGAGTTACCATCGTTGTAGAAAGCGAAGGTCTTGAACCCACAGGTAAGGAAGAAGTTGAAAGATGTATAAACTTCCTTAAAGCCTGCGATGAAAAGGACGCAAAATAATAATCATAAAAGCTGAGGCATATATTAAAGGAGTCTGCGAATAAGTGGCAAACAGGAATAATAATTTTGATTTTGAGATACCGGGAATAGTAATATTTTTAGCATTTTGCTTTTGTCAGCCGGTCGGAATATTTCTTCTCATTCTCAGAATAATAGCGAGAGAGAATAAAAAGGCGGCGAGAAGAAATAATGTGAAATTTAATACCGGTACATCGCAGACAAATACTTACAGTACATCTGCAAAGCCCAAAAGTGCTGTACAAAACAAGAAGAAAGCTCCGAAAAGCAGAAGTTCTTCATTGTTCCGTGCGTTAACAGCCGGTTCAATCACAAGCGGTATTGTAGCCGCAATGTGCATCCTTAATCAGATAGGTGTGGGATTTACTTCTCCCCAATCTGTATTTGTTGCGTTGTTCTTCCTCGGACTTTCTCTCGGACTGTTTGCGGGTGCAAAGCTTACTAAGAAAAGAGATACCAGACTTTCGAGAATCCGTGCAATAATCGGTAGCAAAGACAGCATAAACCTTACAAAGCTTGCAAATGCGTCGAGAACAGATATGGATGTGGTTCGTCGTGACGTTCAGAAGCTGATAGACAACGGTGAATTCGGTGACGGAGCGTATATCGACCTCGGAACTAATAATTTCATGCGTTTTTCGGAGGCTGTCCCCGATGATCCCGAAATCTTTGACTACAAAACTCTTTATGATGATGTGTTGAAGAACTCGGGAAAGAACGGTGACACTGAACAGGATGACTTCCGAGAGGATGAGGAGGAGCTTGAAATCGGCGGAGATACTTCTGATAAAGAGCATTTCGAGAAAATAATTCGCAGAATAAGACGACTCAATGACGAAATCGAGGACAAGGAGGTGTCCGATAAGATAGATATTATCGAGGGACACACAAAAAATATCTTTGATTACGTTACAGAAAATCCCGAAGCTATGCCGCAGATAAGGACGTTCATGAACTATTATCTCCCCACAACTTTGAAGCTGCTCCGGTCTTACAGCAGAATAGAGCGTGTCGGAGTTGCGGGAGAAAATATGCAGCGTTCCAAGGATAACATTGAGAAAACTCTTGATCTTCTTGTTGTCGGCTTTGAACAGCAGATTGACCAGCTTTTCAAGAACGAATATATTGATATTTCAAGCGATATAAGCGTTCTCGAGCAAATGATGCAGAAAGACGGACTCGATACGAAGGGAAGCCAAAATATCCTTTCGTATATGGACGATGATGAAGCCGATGACGGATATTCCGATGACATTGGTGACGGACTTGTAGGTGGAGCCGCCGCACGGTCTGTGACAGAGAA
>CAYWFS010000056.1:0-9460 GCA_964457685.1 uncultured Ruminococcus sp.
GAACCCCCGTTACTGCCGTGAAAGGGCGGTGTCTTAGCCGCTTGACCATCGGGCCATAAACACCTGATAAATACCTTTTTGGTAGCGGAAATTGGACTTGAACCCATGACCTACCGGGTATGAACCGGTTGCTCTAGCCAACTGAGCTATTCCGCCATTTGCTTGCTTTGTTTGTCGTTTTTGTGACTCACTCGCTGCAACGATGATATTATATCACACTGCTCTCCCTTTGTCAACCCCTTTTTCAAACTTTTTTCGATTTTTTTGAAATTTATTTTTTCGTGGCATTTTCAAAGAGATTTTCGAGTATTTCAAGCACTCTGAGCTTTACACGGTATCTTCCGTTTTCGGTTATAAGTTTATACTCCGCACTTGTAAATCCAACGGGAACGCTGTCGTCCGCATACGAGAATCCGGTACACAGTGTCGGAAACAAGACGCACCACCAGTTATGCCCCTCCCCCTCTCCGATTACTATTCTGAGTGAGGTATATTCTCCCTTTGGCATGACAGCATCTCCGTATATTCTGCGAGGGTACTTCTCTTTTCCGAGATATACCTCCACATTATCGGAATGCCCGTTGTCGGAAATGCATTTTTCCGCTGTTTCTTTTATTTCGTCAAGGCAGTCCTCCAAAACCGCAAAGGCTTCATCAATCTCGGTGCATCCGTCGAGCTTTTCGGAAATATACTTGAGGGATGAATCTCTGACTGTAAGCTTCAGTCTTTGATCCTCCTCCGAATCGGATTTCGCAACAACATGAAAACGCAGTACGTCATCATATATTTCGCTCTCACTCACGGTCGGAAACACGGACACCGCACATACAGCCAAAAGAAAGGACGCACACAATGCAGCAATATACTTCATAAAATCCTCCGAAGATGTAATTGCATTATTATTTGCGTCCTGCTCAGATTTTATTCGATTGAGAGCGGTGTTTTTATTTATGTGCGGTTTTCGCTATGGTAACGGGAAACACTTCCGATGCCCCTCCGAAACGAAGATTTCTTGCGGCGGTATTCAGAGTTGCACCCGTCGTAAATACATCATCGAAAACTATATACTTGCCGCCGTTTACAACATTTTTGCGAATTAACACAAGTGCGTTTGCTGCATTTTCGGCTCTTTCTTCCGCTGTCAGTCCCTTTTGTTCGAGTCCGCCGTCTCGTTTAAATGTTTTCGTCCATTTTATTCCGAGAATCTCCGCCATTCTCTTTACTATCTCCTCGCACTGGTCATATTCAAGCTCCGCATATTTCTTTTCGGATCGTGGCGGATAAGTAAGTATCCATTCTCCAACGCTTTCGCCTGACATATCGAAGTGTCTTTTAATAGCTCCCGCACATTCATTTGCGAAAAAGTCAAAAAGAAGTCGTCTTTCCTTTAGGGCAAATATCATTTTCTCGGTTATTCTGTCCTCGCTTCTGTCGCACACGTTCATGTAAAAGGTCAGCGATAACGAGCTTCTGCCGCCGATTTCGGAAAAAGCAGACTTTCCTTCAGGCTGAAAGCAAAGGCATTTATCCGCAGTCATATTGCATTTCGGACAGCGTACAAACATCTCGCGTCTGAATTTGCCGATACACTCCGAGCAAACCCTTTCTCCACGCTCCGTTGATTGACCGCACACCTCACAAGTCGGCGGAAACAGCACGTCTGCTATCCCGACAAATATCTTCTTTAAATCCATTTTATCGCCCCCTTTCACAGGAAAGTATATCACAGCACGGGCGGTATTTCAAGAACAAAAAAAGCCGAACCTCAGCTAATGTGAAAATTCGGCTTTAATTAATTCAGTTTTCGTTTTTGATTGCGTAGAGGGGTTTCAGATACTGTTCACGTCTTCTCTTAATCTCCTCAACGTAAGCGGAGTCTGTTTCCTTATGGAGAGACTCAATATACTCGTGGTGGTTCTTTCTTATACGAACGTCAACACGGGAGATAATGAGCATAGCGATACTGGAGCACTGGTCACTCGCTCTTTCGAGGTATGTGAGAGTTTCAAGGAATATGATACCTGCCGTAACCTTACATTCGCCGCTCTTGAGACGATTAATGTGGCTGTCACGGAGATACTGTACCATATCGTCTATGACCTCCTCAAGAGGTTCTACACGCTTTGCAAGCTCAATATCATCTTCATTGAATGCTTTTACTGTCATATCTATAATGTCGTCAACAGCTTCGAGAATAGCGGAAAGCTCCTTTACTGCAACGGGTGAGAATGAAAGCTCCTCGTTCTTTATCTTCTGAGCAAACTCATTGATATTTGTAGCGTAGTCGCCTATTCTCTCGAAGTCCGTAGAAGCCTGTATCATAATATTGATAACTTCGTTCTGTTCTTCGGTGAGTGCGTTTTTGGAAAGAGTAACAAGGAAGTTTTCAACAGCGTCGGTGAAGTTATCGAGCTTTTCCTCTCTTGTATCTATACCGACGGATGTTTCTTCACTGTAGTTTTTAAGCTGTATTATACTGTCGCTGAAGTTCTGACGAGCTATATTACCCATAGTGCCAATGGTGTTCTTAGCCTCGGACATAGCGATCTGAGGAACGACGTAAAGCTTTTCGTCAAGAGCTTCGAGAATCTTGTTGTAGTCGTCACTGTTCTGCTTTGCTTCCTTTTCGTCGGGCTTAACAACGAGGTATGTAAGCTTAACGAGAAGGTTTGTAAAGGGAATGAGAACAACAGCAGTAATAAGGTTGAATATTGTCTGGAAGTTTGCTATGTCACCACTTGTTGCGGGACCGTCCCAATATCCGGGGAATGCACCGCAGGCTTTAAGCACCGACATACCTATCATAAACAGTACAGTACCTATTACATTGAATACGATATGAGCCACACCGGTTCTCTTTGCATCCTTGGAGGAGCCGATAGAACATACCATCGCAGTTGTAACACAGGTACCGATATTGATACCCATTATTATAGGATATACGATATTCATCGTCATTGCACCGGTTACGGAAAGAGCCTGAAGCATACCGACAACAGCGGCGGAAGACTGAACGAGCATTGTTACAACAAGACCTATTGCGATACCGAGAAGAGGCTTGTCTGTGAAGTTTGCGAGGATGTTCATGAATACATCCGATTCCGCAAGGGGTTCAACAGAGTCTATCATTGAAAGAAGACCGGTAAAGAGTATACCGAAGCCGATGAATATCTCACCGATAGGCTTTGAATTCTTCTTTTTAATGAACATTATAAGGATAATTCCGATGAAAAGTGCGACAGGTGCAAGCGTTTCGGGCTTGAACATCTGGAGAAGCATATTTCCCGATGAATCAATATCCATCAAACGGATTATCTGTGCGGTAACGGTCGTACCGATATTGGCACCGAGTACGATACATATCGCCTGCTTCAAATTCAAAACGCCTGCGGTAATAAGACCTACCGTAATAACGATAGTAGCGGTCGAGGACTGAATAATAGCCGTCAGAACCGCACCTGTGATAACGCCCATGACTACGTTTCCGGTAACCTTTTCAAGCACACGCTTGAGAGTTTCACCGGACGCACTCTTGAGACCCTCGCTCATGATCTCCATGCCGTAAAGGAACATTGCCAGACCGCCGAGCAGAGTAAAGACTGTAAAAATCGTCATATTTTGACTCCTGTGTTTTAAGACCCGAACATCATACGGTCAAACTTCCATGCGTCCTCACGCGAACCGTATCGAGCCTCATGATTTTAACTATGCGTACACAATAAATATAACATTTTCATATTCGATTAATGTTTCATTATTTTAAATTAATTGTAAACGGAAAGTAAAAAGTCGAAATCAAAAAAACGCTCCCGATTTTTGAGCGTATTCCGAAAAGAATGGGTTCGGAAAGCACGTCACCGAGAGCGTTTTTCATATGCTTTATTTACTTTGCTTCGTCTCTTTTACAGCCGCAGTTTCCGTTTTCTCTTGCGTCAAGAATAAAGGATTCGCAATCCGTACACTGACATACGGTAGGATTCTGCTCATGAGTACCTATAGTGATTTTATCGAGGGCACAGTATTCGCTGGTCTTTGCATGATTTGCACACTGCTTTACATTACATGAAATTGAATGATTGGGCTTCTTGATTTCCGCCATGATTAATGACCATCCTTTGTTTATATTTGAAAGCGTGAGCTGTATGCCACACCTTACGGTCATTATTATTGCCGTTCATTTCACGTTTTATGTAATTTCAAGCGATTTTTTTATTCTTCTTTTGTTTCGGGATGCCACGACTTGTTTTCGCTGTAGTTTTCGACGGTAACCGTACGGTACTCTACCCTCTCGATTTTCCCATCGTTGATTATCAGCTCACATTCAAGAAGCTCCGACATTTTCTCTCCGTATTTATTCGCTCCGTCCACGAGAGAGCCGAGAGAATATGCTATATATCCGTTCCCGTAGTATTCACTGTCGCAAACACCTTTACAGTTTGTACTTACCACAAGCTCCGCTCCCGAGTCAACAAACAATCGGAATGCTTCGGCTACCTCCTCCTGTTCAACTTCCTCCGAGCTTATCGCAACAACGACGAAATCATGCTCCGCCTCTGCCTTTTCTATCCACGAGATAATTCCGGGCAGATTTTCTTCCATATATGTACATGGATACACGGCAACGTCAACTCCGCTTGAATGCTTTTTGTATATCGCCTTACCCGAGTCACCGTATTCTACTCCGACATTTTCGAGAGCTGTTTTTGTGTCACGATATGCGTCAACTCCGCCGTTTTTTACACCGCTGCATTCGAGGGACAATGCGTCAACTCCGCCTATCGAAAGCATATCTGCATTTTCAGACGGTGCAAGATACCATCCTCCGTCAGACAGCTCCATATCGGAAGAATCGGAGAAGATTGAAGAAAGAAAAGCAAAAGTGAAGTCATCGTGAAGAAAATACTCTCCCATCTCCTCAAGAAAGTACTCGCCTCCAATTTCTTCATACAGTCCGCATATTGTTCCGTAAGAGTTGCTGCCGAGCATTGAGCCTGCGTTTATCGAGCCTGCAAATGTCATAAGGTATCTTTCGTATGAAAATTCTGGTTCGTTTATACAGCAGTTCTGTACAGCCTCCTCGGTGGGAGAATTCTGCGATGGCTTAGAAAGTCCTGCCGAATAATCCGAATCCGTATACATTATCGCAGACACCGTTATAGCTCCCGCAAGAAACAGGGTCATTACAGATGAAAAAACAGTTCTTTCAACCGCCGTTTTTCGTTTTGCATTCATATTTTTCCGTCCAAGCTGATTTTTAACAATGCCATTTTACCATATTACGCCCGCAATTTCAAGTCCGATAGGCTTTTTCGTCTTTACACGGTCAAAAACACGGGAGTAGTCTGTCTGTTATTCTCGGCATCGTCAATAGTCTTTTTACATAGATTGAAATCCGCAACGAGAGAATACGGCTTCGAGACAACATCATCCTGAACCATAGGAACAAAATAGATATTCTTTCTCTGCATGAGCTTTCCTATGTTTTCGACATTCCCCGAGAGTGCATCGTTTGTTGCAAGAGCCAAAATAAGCTTTTTCGATCGCCGCAGATGAGCCTTTGCCGCCATAGTCACCGGTGTATCCGTTATTCCGTTCGCTATTTTCGCCACAGTATTTCCCGTACACGGACATATAAGAAGCAAATCAAGCGGATTTGAGGTTCCGAATGTTTCTGCCTCGACAATAGTTTTTACCGGAGACACTCCGCATATGCAAACTATTTTTTCGTTAAGAGACGATGCACTGCCGAATCTCGTGTCACATCGTGCGGCATTACTTGACAGTATCGGAACTATATCGTAGTATTCACTCAGCTTCATCATTGTTTCCACGACCTTTTCGTGAGTACAAAATGAGCCGCACATTGCAAAGCCGAGTCTCTTTTTGTTTTTATCCATTATGTATACTCCTTTTTATCAAAATGACGTGACAGTATTCTTCCGACCACGGTGCAGATTATCTCTCCGGCAGTATCGGGTGATGTTTTTCCCGGAAGTGACGGCAGAGACAGCACCTTTATTCCAAGCTCCTGTGCAGAGTGAATATCCACACCGACGTTTCCCGAAGTCAGCTCAAATATTACGCTGTCCCTGTCTGTTTTTTCTAAAACCGCACGGTCGAATATAAGTGCCGGAGCTGTGCTGAATATTGCGTTGCTTTTCACCGGGAGAGACTTATATTCTTCAAGCGGTACGGGAATACAGCCGTCGCATTTCGCCCACGCAAGGTCTCTCGGATTTCTCGCAACCGCAAACACATCCGCACCGAGAAGTCTGAGCCGTGTTGCAAGAGTTCTGCCGACCCTGCCGTAGCCTACGACCGTTGCACTCATACCCGATATTGTTACAGAAAGCTCATCCATGCAAGCTTTTATCGCCCCCTCTGCTGTCGGAACTGCGTTAAGTATCTGCGTTTCCTCGCATTCATAGTAATCAAATGCTTCTATCCCTCGAATTTCCGCATATTTCACGACCGCGGATGGTAGCATACCACCGAGAAGAAGCGTACCTTTATCCATTCGTGAAACAATATCACAGAGCTTTATCTCCTCTGCGGAATTTGATAGTGGATGAAACAGAGTAAGACCGTCCTTAGATGTCGGAAGCGGAAGCACCACAGCAGATGAGCCGTCAAGAGCAGAATAAACGTCAATGCACCTTACCGAATTTTTCAGATATTTTTCGTATTCCGCACTGCCGAGCTTTGAAAATCCCCAAACCGCACATTCGTATGTCTCTGAAAGACAGGCGGCTGTTTTAAGCATTCTTCTGTCACCGCCCGGTATACCTACCTTGATTTCTTTTTTCATGGTATTTATGCACACCCAAAAAAGATATGCGTTTTCTCCTTTCGTTTTTACAAAGTCTGGACTATTCCCCTATCATAATATGCGTTATTTTCCGCCCTGACACACGCTCCGACTTCACACTTCACTGCGATATTAATAATTTACACAATTTAGTGAGAATATATCTATTTTCAGTCTTGATTTTGTTATTTATTTATGATATTCTATTAGTAACAGCTCGGAGACGACTTCATCCGACAAATTTATTATTATCAAAAGGAGAACAAGACATGATTTTAAGACCTCCGTCAGTTCCGCTTATCACTGTTGATCCCTATTTTTCCGTTTGGTCACCCGCAAACCGTCTGACAGACACCCAAACCGTTCACTGGACAGGCAAGCCTAACACCATAATAGGCACTGCTGTTATCGACGGCGAAAGCTACCGTTTCATGGGAAAGCTTAACAGAAACGACAACACAAAGACACTCACACAGACCGCCTACAACTGTGATGCTCTTTCAACCTACTACACATTCGAGGGAGCCGGTATCACACTCAAGCTCACATTCATGACACCGCTGTTTATGGATGACCTCGACATTATGACCCGTCCCGTAAGCTACTTAAAGACTGAGGTAAAGTCAAACGACGGAAAAACTCACTCCGTTAAGGTAAAAATATCCGTATCGGAAGAAATCTGTCTCAACTACCGCGGAGAAGACGAGGTTGTTACAGAAGAAATCACAACGGATTCCTTCAAGGGTGTAAAAATCGGAAGTGTAAAGCAGCCAGTTCTCGCAGTATCGGGAGACGACATCAGAATCAACTGGGGGTACTTCTATCTCACTGTAAACAACGGCAAGGCATATGCGGAAAAGGTTGTATCTCCCTTTATTCCGAGAAGACGTGACGAAACAGCTCCCGAGGACTTCAAGGAAGAAATGACCTTTGTCTCAGCAGAAGCAGACCTTTGTACCGAATGTGCGAAGTCCGCTCTGTTCACATTTGCGTATGACGATATAAAGTCCATTGAATACTTCGGTGACCACCTCACATCATACTGGAACCGAGACGGCAAGACAATCGTAACCGCCATCGAAGAAGCTTATGCGGACTACGAAGCTCTTACCGATAAGGCTGCAAACTTCTCCGACAGACTTTTCATTGACGCAACAAGAGCTGGCGGTGAAAAATATGCCGAAATCTGTGAGCTTTCATATCGTCAGGCAATTGCGGCTCACAAGGTTGCAGTTGACACCGAGGGTCAGATACTCTTTATCTCCAAGGAATGCTTCTCAAACGGTTGTGCCGCAACTGTTGACGTAAGCTACCCGTCCATTCCTCTGTTCCTCAACTTCAACCCCGAGCTTGTTCGAGGAATGATGCGTCCCATCTACAAGTACGCTCGCACAGAGGGTTGGGTATTCGACTTTGCTCCTCATGACTGCGGTCAGTATCCTCTCGTTCACGGACAGGTATACGCAGGAAACGCTCTCGAGGGTCAGATGCCAGTTGAAGAATGCGGTAATATGCTCGTAATGGCGGCAGCTGTCTCCATTGCTTCCGGTGACACAAAGTTTGCGGAAGAAAACCTCGATCTTCTTGAAGCATGGGTAAAATATCTCGAAGCACACGGAGAAGACCCCGAAAACCAGCTCTGCACAGACGACTTCGCAGGACATCTCGCTCACAACTGCAACCTCTCTCTCAAGGCTGTAATGGGTATCGCAGGTCTCGGTATTATTTACAAGATGCTCGGACGTGAAGCCGACTACGAAAGAATGACCGCAGAAGCTCGTGAAATGGCTGAAAGCTGGGCAAAGCGTGCTTCAAACGGTGACGGAAGCTACCGTCTCGCATTCGACAGAGAGGGTACATGGTCGATGAAGTACAACATTGTATGGGACAAGCTTATGGATACCGATATTATGAGCAAGGCCGTAATAAACTCCGAGTTCAACTCATACAAGCGTCACATCAACCACTACGGTATGCCTCTCGACAACAGAGAAACCTACACAAAGTCCGACTGGCTCATCTGGACTGCTACTCTCTCCGACAGCAGAAGCGGCTTTGAAGAATACGTTGCACCTCTTTGGGAAAGCTATAATGCATCCCTCTCACGCAACCCCATGACCGACTGGTTCAACACCGTTACCGCATATGAAGTAGGCTTCCAGCACAGAAGTGTTGTAGGCGGTCACTTCATAAAGCTCCTCGAAGCCTCCGGTAAGATGAAAAACTGGAAAAAGTAATTCTATCCTTTAGACTTTACAAATAAAAACAATATGCACCCCAAAAAGCCAATCACAGCTACGGGGTGCATATTGTTATGTAATCCTTTTTGCGGTATGTTTGATTTGCACAAAAATGTCGGCACAAATCCGTTGTATATGCCATATTGACAAAACCGCAAACTCATGCTAAAATAAAATTGATCAGATACAACAGACAAATCAGTTCACTTTAAGGAAAGGGAGTGATATGAATATGGTAATCGAACTGAACCGCCTTATACGCCATCCTATGCAAACGCCGATGGTAGACATTCTGATCCATACCCTACCATATCCGATCAAGCGTATTCATTTTGGCACATAGGTTGGCTGTAAGTTGTTCGTTTTAACTTGCAGATTCGGTCTATGTGCTTTTTTCTGTCAGTATAAAAAA
>CAYWFS010000057.1:0-9268 GCA_964457685.1 uncultured Ruminococcus sp.
TTGATTTTCGCAATTTTACTGCCATGGTTGACCGATGAGTGTCATGAAACCGTTGGAATAGTACGGGAAATTATTAATATTATTGAACCGAAAAAGATGAAGCCATTGACGATTTCTTCCGCAAAAATCCGTAGCCTATAGCAGGGAGATTATCCACAGCTTGTTGAAAAGCAATTTGAAAACAGGTAAAATATGGAAACTCAATCAAAGCTTATTTCGCATAACCGCTCGGATACGACAGGGGACGATAGAATCCAATACTTTTCAACAGTTGATTTTCCACAGCTTGTTGAAAAGTCCGTTGAAAAGTCCTTGCCCTAGATATATTTTATTAAATCAGTCCCATATGTTGTGAGTTGCACCGTTTTGTGGTATAATATTCCCGTGGCTCGGGGGATTTTCTCCTATAGCCGAAATCTTAAAACTTTATATGCTGACTTAAAGGAAATAGTATAAATATATGGAAAAATTTGATGTAGCCGTCGTCGGTGCGGGTCATGCAGGTGTGGAAGCCGCCCTCGCTTGTGCAAGAGTAGGTGTAAAAACCGCACTGTTTACCCTTTCACTCGATGCCGTTGCAAATATGCCGTGTAACCCCTCTATCGGCGGTACGGGTAAGGGTCACCTCGTTTTCGAGATAGACGCTCTCGGCGGTGAAATGGGTCACGTTGCCGACCTCGTTACCATGCAGTCGAGAACGCTGAATACCTCAAAGGGTGCTGCAGTCCGCTCAAAAAGAGTGCAGGCAGACAGAAGACTTTATTCCGCTATAATGAAGCAGACGATTGAAAATACCGAAAATCTTCGTCTCATTCAGGCGGAGGTTACCTCACTTATCACCGAAAAGGACGAAAACGGAAGAACAAAGGTCGTCGGAGTAGTGACTGAACCCGGTGGTGAGTTTGAGTGCAAGGCTGTTATCCTCTCGACCGGTACATATCTCGGCGGTGCAACCTATGTCGGAGATGTAAAACGTCATTCCGGCCCCGATAATTCGCTTCCTGCCGAGGGTCTTAACGATTCTCTCCGTCAGCTTGGATTTGAGCTTTATCGATTCAAGACAGGCACTCCACCGAGAATCCACCGCCGCTCCATTGATTTTGACGTACTCGAAAGACAGGAGGGCGAGGAGTACATTACCCCGTTCTCCATGCGTACCGATGCCGAAAAGCTCAACTCGATAAAGCAGATTCCGTGTCACATCGTCTACACAAACGAAATGACCCACGGCATTATTCGTGACAACATTCACCTCTCCCCCCTCTATTCGGGAAAAATTCACGGTACGGGTCCGAGATATTGCCCCTCAATCGAGGATAAGGTCATAAGATTCTCAGATAAACCCCGTCATCAGCTTTTTGTTGAACCCATGGGTGCGGATACGGACGAAATCTACCTCCAGGGCTTTTCCTCCTCCCTCCCTGCCGATGTACAGCTCAAAATGCTACATTCACTGAAGGGCTTTGAGCAGGCGGAAATAATGCGTTATGCCTATGCGATAGAGTATGACTGCATAAATCCGCTTGAGCTTTACGGTACTCTCATGACAAAGCGTGTCGATGGACTTTTCGGTGCCGGTCAGTTCAACGGTACCTCGGGATATGAAGAAGCCGCCGCACAGGGACTTCTCGCGGGTATGAACGCTTCTCTTTATGTCCGCGGTATGGAAATGATTACCCTCACAAGACAGTCCTCATACCTCGGTACCCTCATTGACGACCTTGTTACTAAGGGTACGAATGAGCCTTACCGCATTATGACGGGCAGAAGTGAGTACAGAATACTTATCAGACAGGATAACGCAGAGGAAAGACTGTCGAAATACGGTCACTATGCCGGACTTCTTTCAGAGGAACAGTATAAAGAGACTCTCGAACGCACGGAAACTGTCAGACGTGAGATTGAAAGAGTAAGCCACGTCAACCTCGGACCGTCAAGCGGAATCAATACCCTCCTCGCCGAAAAGGGAACAACGGAAATTTCAAGCGGAACCACTCTTGCGGAGCTTATAAGAAGACCTCAGCTCGATTACGAATGCCTTGCTCCCTACGACCCCGAAAGACCGACCCTCCCGAGAGATATACGATACAGAGTCTGGACGGAAATAAAGTACGAGGGATATATTCGTCACCAGCTCGAGGAAGCCGCACGTCAGGAGAAAGCGGACGAAATGACCCTGCCCACCGATATGGATTATTCCGAAATAAAGGGACTCAGACTCGAAGCGGCACAAAAGCTGAATAAGGTAAAGCCGCAGACCATAGGACAGGCATCGAGAATTTCGGGAGTAAACCCTGCCGATGTAACAGTCCTCATGATATGGAAAAAGGTTCATAAGGGATAAAAACAAAAAGCATTGCCGAATACGGACAGATTCTGTAATCATTCCGTCTCTGCAATGCCTTTTTTTATTTTTTCGTAAGCTTCAGCTTTTTTATCTTGTCTCTCAGGAATGCCGCTTCCTCGAATTTCAGCTGTGACGCACATTCTTTCATCTCGGCAGTCAGTCTCTCTATCTGCATCTCAAGAGTTTCTCCCGTCTGCTTTGACTTTTCCGCAGATACCGTGCGTCCTTTTCCTCTCTTTGACTTTCCGCCGTCGTCAGCTCCTATCCGTATTAGCTCCGCTATTTTCTTTTCGACAGTTTTCGGAGTTATGCCGTGAATGCGGTTGTATTCTTCCTGGATTTCACGTCGGCGTGCGGTCTCATCCATTGCCGCTTTCATTGATTCAGTTATCTTGTCGGCGTAGAGGATGACCTTTCCGTTTGCGTTTCTTGCCGCACGTCCTATCATCTGGATAAGCGACCTCTCAGAACGGAAAAGTCCTTCTTTGTCTGCGTCGAGTATCGCTACCAACGTGACCTCGGGCAGGTCTATTCCCTCACGGAGAAGATTTATTCCTACAAGCACGTCGAACATTCCCATTCGCAGGTCTCTCAGCAGCTCCGTTCTCTCCATCGTCTCGACATTGTGGTGAATGTATTTCACTTTTACTCCGCAGTCGTCGAAGTATTCCGTTATATCCTCCGCCATCTTTTTCGTAAGCGTAGTAACAAGAACACGCTCTCCCCTTGCAGTCCTCTCCCTTATTTCGCCGAGAAGATCGTCTACCTGGGTTTCAATCGGGCGAACCTCTATCTCGGGGTCAAGAAGTCCCGTGGGGCGAATTATCTGCTCAACCACCTGCTCCGAATGCTCCGCTTCATATTCTGCCGGAGTTGCGGACACAAGAACCGTCTGACCGAGCTTTTTCTCGAATTCGCCGAAGTTAAGCGGTCTGTTGTCGTATGCGGAGGGAAGTCGGAAGCCGTATTCGACAAGATTCTGCTTTCTCGCACGGTCTCCCCCGCTCATTCCTCTGACCTGCGGAAGTGTGACGTGGCTTTCGTCTATGAATACAACAAAATCATCGGGGAAGTAGTCGAGAAGCGTGTACGGAGTAGCTCCGGCTTCACGTCCTGCGAATATCCTCGAATAGTTCTCGACTCCCGAGCAGTATCCCACCTCACGCATCATCTCAAGGTCGTATCTCGTCCTCTCCTCTATCCTCTGAGCCTCGAGAAGCTTGTTTTGAGATTTGAAAAAATCAACTCTTTCTTCAAGCTCATTTTCTATCTCCTCGAATGCCTTTTCACGCTTTGCAGGGTCGATAACATAGTGAGTGGCAGGGTATATCGCCGCATAGTTCAGGTATGAGTAAACCTCCCCCGTCATGGGATTAAATTCCGACACACGGTCTATCTCATCTCCGAAAAACTCTATTCGTATTGCTTTTTCGCTGTAGCCTGCCGGGTATACGTCAAGAATGTCTCCTCTTACCCTGAATCGGTCACGGCGAAAATCTATGTCGTTACGCTCATAGCTTATCGAAACCAGCTTTTCCGACAGAGCCTCAATCGATACCTCAAGTCCGGGACGAACTCCGACTATCTGACCTGCATATTCCTCGGGAGGGCCAAGAGAATATATGCACGAGACGGAAGCGACTATTATTACGTCCCTCCTCTCGAACAGTGCGGATGTTGCGGAATGACGGAGCTTGTCTATCTCATCGTTTATCATTGCGTCCTTTTCGATGTACATATCCTTTCCCGGAACATATGCCTCGGGCTGGTAGTAGTCGTAGTAGGAAACAAAATATTCAACCGCATTTTCGGGGAAAAATTCACGAAACTCCGTGCAAAGCTGTGCCGCAAGGGTCTTGTTGTGCGACAGAATCAGCGTGGGACGGTTCAAATTTGCAATGACGTTCGCCATCGTAAAAGTCTTTCCCGAGCCTGTAACCCCGAGCAGAGTCTGATACCTCATGCCCGAACGAATGCCGTCGGTAAGCCTTGCAATAGCCTCAGGCTGGTCTCCCGTGGGACTGAACGGAGAGTGCAGACGAAAATCCATATATTTCTCCTTTCCGTGGTTTTTATGTCTGTAACCATATTGTACCACATTAAACGCTGTACATCAACAGTGAGGCGAAAATTTGTTTTTTACTTCTATGCTCTTGCCCGAGATAATATAATGTGATATAATATTATAAGCAAAAGGAGTGACATATCCTGAAAACACTCACACTTGTCCTGTGCCTGCTTTCGATTGCTCTTTTTTCATGTGCCGATAAAACAAAATCTCCCGTGGACTCGTATATATCGTCCTCTGCGGAGTTTACTCTGGTTTTTCCGCCGACATATGAGAAAAATACAGACTCGTCTTCATCGGAATCGGGAGAATATGTTTCGGCAAGGTGCAAAAAAAGCGAGGGCGGCTTTGAGCTTTCCGTTTTTTCCCCCGAAAGAAGCGACGATATTTCCGTAAGGGTGGAAAATGATGCCTCTTGCACCTTGCTTGTGGGGAAATGTGAAATACCGCTGTCATATGAAGCGTCATGTGGTGCTGCGGAGGTGCTTTTTGCCATGTTTCCCGAGGAATATACCGTTTCATATTCGGAGGACGGAGAAAGCACGGTAATAAAAAGCAGGAGTGGGGAGACCTATGTCACCGAAAACGGCATACCAATAAAAATAATCTGCGGAGGACGTGAAATAACTGTCGCCGACTTTGTTTCCGCAGACTGAAAAAGGTCGTATCATGAAACATAAAAACATAGCATATATAAATAAAACGGCACTCTGCGAAAACTATCGCACGATTGAAAAAATAGTTTCCGAAAATGCCATAGACAAAAAGCCCCGTATAATAGCGGTGGTAAAAGCGGACGCATACGGTCACGGTATCGAAAATGTGGCATCCGCTCTCGGTGAAGCAGGCTGTACAATGTATGCGGTTTCTTCCGAGGAGGAGGCGGCAGAGCTTCGTGAAATCGAAAAAGCCAACGGAAGAATGCCCGATATTTTAATCCTCAGCAGAATTTCCCCCGAAAATGTCCCCGATATGATAGAGGAGGGAATAACTGCCGCGGTCACTTCGTTCGATAACGCACTTGCATTAAACGAAGCGGCGGTACAGTGCGGAGGTCGTCTGAAAATACATATAAAGCTCGACACGGGAATGAACAGAGTCGGCTTTTCCGCAAGGGAAGAGGACAGCGAGGAAACACTTTCTCAGATAGAGGAAATATCTCACATGGGCGGTCTTGAGCTTTGCGGAATCTTCACGCACTTTTCCTCTGCGGACGATGAGCTGATGGACGGAAAGACAGTGTTCGGCTTTGAGGACAGAGGCGGCTACACCGATATGCAGCTTACAAGATTTATCGCAACCGTGGAGCTTCTCAAGGCTCGCGGAGTGGACGTAGGTATGGTTCATGCCGCAAACTCCGCCGCAATACTCACCCTTCCCGAAGCGTATTTCGATGCCGTGAGAGCGGGTATAATCCTCTACGGACTTATGCCGAACGGAAAAATCGATGAACGCTTCAAACCCGCAATGTGCTTTGTTTCGACCGTTACTCACATTCACGAAATCAAGGCAGGGGAAAGAGTCAGCTACGGTGCGGTGTTCAGTGCCGGTCAGGATATGAGAATAGCAACCGTTTCCGCAGGCTATGCAGACGGCTTTGAGAGAGCGTATTCGGGCTGTCGTGTCGTTATAGGCGGCAAGCAGTATCGTCAGGTCGGAAGAATATGCATGGATCAGTGTATGGTCGATATAACCGGAGGAGACAACATAGAGGTGGGAGACCGTGCTGTTCTGTTCGGCGGCGATGACGGAGAAAGCATAAACTCCCTTGCACGTCTCGGAGGTACGATAAACTACGAGGTCGTGTGCAAAATAAGCAAGAGAGTAAACCGTGTTCCCGTTTGGGAAAAACAAAATTCGGGAGATATAAAAAATTGAAAAAAACAGCGTTGATTGTACTTGCGACAGCTTTGGGATTGACCCTTACTTCATGCGGAGGCAGCGGACATACGGTTGAGGAAATGCGTGATGCGGTCGCTCCCCTTATCGAAAAGTCCGAGGAGCTTAACGTAATATATTTCGGAGAGGGACTTCCCCTGACCGTAGACCCCGAGGATGCGGAAAAATTCTATTCCTCGTTTGAGAGCGATATTGAGTCGATAAGCTATCATCCCGTGGATAAGTCCTGCGGCTACGAAAGCATAGACGAAATAAAGGAAGCTACACTTGAAGTGTTTACGGAGGATTATTCCGAATATCTCTTTACACTTGCCTTTACGGGAATTTCCGATACCGTGAACGACGGCGTGGGAGATAAGCGTGAAACCTCGTCCTATGCAAGATATATCGAGCAGTCGGGAATGCTTACGGCGAGAATAGACCTTGCAAACGAAGCGATGGAGCTTGGACGTGTGTATGACCTCGATAAGCTTGAAATCGTTCGTGAAAAGGACGGATATGTTCTTGTGAAAATTCCCAGCGAGCTTAACGGACGTGAATATGACGTTCAGCTCAAGCTGGTCGAAACCGAGAACGGCTGGAGACTCGATACCCCCACATATTGAGATGTGCGAATATATTAGAACAAAATAAACGATTATTGTCGGAAACAATATGCTTTTTCTGATTTGTTATGGCAATTTTCATATGAAAGCTCAAGTCTTGCGAAAAAAATTTATATATGCTATTGACAATATATACACTTTGGTGATATAATTTAAGCAGACAGTTGTTTTTTCTGACGTAGTTTTAACTCGGAGGTGCGTGATGCCGTCATCTGTAAAAAGATTGCTTATAGCTTCGGCAAAGGGCGGTGTCGGTAAAAGCACAACCGCTGTCGGTATTGCAGCCGAAATGGCAAGAAGCGGTAAAAAAACTCTCCTGTGTGACCTCGATATAAGCAGTCGCAGTCTCGATATGCTGACCGGTAGTGAGGACAGAACGTTGTTCGGCTTCTCCGATGTCGCAAACGGTAAAAGACTCGATGATGCCGTTATTCCCTCTGCCGGAGATGTGGACGGGCTGTTCCTTCTTGCGTCTGTCGGAAATGTTTGCACGGACGGACTCAGAAAAGCGGTTCGTGAAATCCTTGCAAGAGAGGACTTCGATTTTATCGTGTTCGATACGGGCGGCGGACTTTCGCTTGCGGAGGAAATAGCGTCGCTGTTCGATTCCGTTATAGTTACCTCGGAGCAGAGTAAAACCTCCGTGAGAGCTGCGGAATATGCGGGAGGAATACTTTCTCGGGTCGGCGGAAGAAACATCCGTCTTGCGGTATGCTCGTTTGACTTGCCGTCTGTGAAGCGTGAAAAGCGTGCGGGAATTATCGAAATGATAGACCAAAGCTCCCTCAAATGCGTCGGAGTGGTTCCGTTTGATAAAAAGCTCTCGAAAATGCAGGACTCGGGCATTATACCGAAGCATTCAATATCGGCTCTTGCGTACAGAAATATCGCACGTCGGCTTGACGGATACGATGTTCCGCTGTTTGACGGAATGGGCAGGGCAAGAAAGAAGCTCTCCTCGGCATTATAAATTATAAACAACAATTTGATTTTAATACAAGAAGTAAAGAAAGGGATGGATAAATATGGATATAGCACTCATAGCGGACGATACCAAAAAGGAACTTATGACTCAGTTTTGTATAGCATATTGCGGAATTCTTTCCAAGCATCATATCTGTGCCACAAATATAACCGGTAAGTATGTCCAGGAGGCTACGGGACTTGAGATAGAAAAATTGCTCCCCGGCTCTCATGGAGGAGCACAGCAGATAACCTCCCGCATATCCTATAACGAAATAGACGTACTACTTTACTTCCGCAGTACTACCCCCAGTCTCCAGTACGATGAGAACGAATATAACCTTCTCCGTATGTGTGACGTACACAATGTTCCCGTGGCTACAAATATAGCTACGGCGGAGGTACTTATCTGTGCTTTGGATCACGGCGATCTTGACTGGAGAGAGATAGTAAATCCTCGCTCCGACTACAACAGACGCAGACGCGGACTTAGCTACTGAGAGAATTTTATTTGTAAAAATAACGTCTCATTTTTTACGCAAAAGTGAGACGTTGATTTTTTGATGTGGAGATATTATGATAAAAATACTGTTTTTCGGAGATGTTGTGGGAGAGTGCGGAGTGTCTCTCATGGAAAAGAACCTGCCCTCGCTCAGAAAAAAATACGGTGCGGAGCTTGTCATCGTTAACGGAGAAAACTCCGCCGAGGGTAACGGAATGTCATCTCTGTCCGCCGAAAGACTATATGACTGCGGTGCCGATGTTATAACGGGCGGTAACCATACATGGAAGCGTAAGGAAGTCTACCGCAGACTTGATGATGAGGGTTACCTCGTGAGACCCGCAAACTACCCTGCGGACGCTCCCGGAATGGGATATGTCATCGCAGATGTGAGAGGGTATAAGGTGCTTGTTATGAATATGCTCGGCTGTGTCTACATGGAACCGCTCACCCCTCCCCATGAATGTGCGGAAAGAATACTGAAAAACGAAAAGGGAAGATACGATATAGCAGTCTGCGATATTCATGCGGAAGCGACCTCGGAAAAGCTTTTCTTTGCACGCTATTTCGATATGAAGCCGGAGCTGCACTTTTCCGCGGTAGTCGGCACACATACGCATATAGCGACAGCGGATATAACGATTCTCCCCGGCGGCACAGGATATATAACCGACCTCGGTATGTGCGGCTCACACGGAGGAATCCTCGGCGTAAAAACGGAGTCGATAGTGCATAAATTCACCGTAAAAACCCCGACAGCGTTCGAGCCTGCCATAGGAGACGAAAGAATCAACGGTGCGTACTTTGAAATAGACGAAAAAACCGGAAAATGCCTCTCCGCCGAAAGAGTAGAGCTGAGAAAATGAAAAATGAAGAATGAAAAA
>CAYWFS010000058.1:0-9211 GCA_964457685.1 uncultured Ruminococcus sp.
TATGTCAATGCTGGAGTCTCCCGATTTGCAGGACATACACGGCGGTTCGTTTTTGATGGATCTGCTTCCGTTCGGTTGTGCGGTAATTGCAATATTTTCGCTGCTGTTTTTGTTTTATACAAGTGCATTTCTTGTAAAGCAAAGGTATCGTGAGTTCGGACTTTACAATATTCTCGGTATGGATAAGAAAGACATCGGCATACTAATGCTATGGGAGACAATATACACCGCCGTAATAGCTGTTTCTCTCGGACTTGTGTGCGGAATAGCATTCTCGAAGGCGGCGGAGCTTATTCTGCTGAATATACTTGATTCCGAAATAACATTTAAGTTCCATATCGGATTTACCTCTGTTTTGGTGACCGCACTTATTTATGTGGGAATATATGCACTGATCCTTGTGAACACTCTCATAAAAGTGAGCAGAGCAAGACCTCTTGAACTTATGCAGAACAGCAGAGTCGGCGAAAAAAGGCTGAAAAGCAATCCTGTACTTGCACTCCTCGGAGCTGTTCTTGTCGGATATGCCTACTATATGGCACTCAGCATAAAAAATCCTACGGAAGCATTCTTTTATTTCTTTGTTGCCGTTGTAATGGTAATTGTCGGAACATATCTTTTGTTTATCGCAGGTTCCGTGGCACTTTGTAAGCTCCTACAGATGAACAAAAGGTATTACTATAAGCCGAATCATTTCGTTTCCGTGTCCTCGATGGCATACAGAATGAAGCGTAACGGTGCAGGTCTTGCTTCAATCTGCATTTTGCTTACGATGGTACTTGTAATGCTGTCCTCGACCACTACGCTTTACTTCGGCGAGGAGGACTCAATTTACAACCGTTATCCGCACGGAATCAACATAACCTATTATTTTGAAACGCTTGACGGAATCGGAGACGAAAGTATTGATTTGCAGAGAGAGTGCATTTCAAAGTACGCACCGATTGACGCAGACCTTACAGGCATACGCTACGCAATATCGGCAGGGCAGTTTACCGATGACGGAATCATACTTAACTACACAAATGTGGAATCCGTTGACTATGACAGAGTGGGATACCTCTACATCCTCTCGACTGCCGACTACAATGACATGACGGGAGAGTACAAAAGCATATCCGACGACGAATGTATGATGTACACAGGCAGACTCGGGAGTGAATTTGAAACATTTACCCCGGAGTACGGCAGTACATATAAGGTAAAGGAAATGCTTTCAAGCTTTCAGGAGGATAGTACCGCAGCCTCAAGCACAATGCCGAGCGTATATATAGTGGTGAACGATATACATACGTTTTTGTACTCGATTGCAGACATAAAAAACGACTACGGCTATTCTATGGTTGAGTACAAATGGGTATTGGGCTTTGACTGCGACAATAAGGAAGACGAAACGGAAATCAAGAACGAACTTGAGAAAGCTATAGCAAATGCCGCAGAGGACGAATATCCGTGGAGAATGCTGTATCTCGAAAGCCGTGAAGAGGAAAAAAGTTCGTTTTACGGGATATACGGCAGCTTTTTCTTCCTCGGAATTATGCTTGGGGTGGTGTTCCTGATTGCGGCGGTTCTCATCATCTATTATAAGCAAATCTCGGAGGGCTACGAGGACAGAACTCGGTTTGAGATAATGCAAAAGGTCGGTATGACTAAACGTGATATACGTTCCGGAATAAATTCGCAGATACTTACCGTGTTCTTCCTGCCGCTTCTTCTTGCCGGAGTGCATCTTGCGTTTGCTTTCCCGTTCATCTATAAAATATTGACTATGTTCATGTTTGATAACCTCACGTTAAGTATAGTCGTGAATCTCGCCTGCTTCGGAATATTCGGTCTGTTCTATGCAGTGGTGTATAAGATAACCTCACACAGCTACTACTCCATAGTAAGCGGAGACGTGGAATAAAATAAAACGGAGACTGCTTTGCAAATTGTCGCAGAGTGGTTTCCGTTTTTTGTGTAATGGAATAAATTGGCTATTCGGCTTGTTTTTGTGAATGGATTTTATTGACAGGAAATAGAAATAGTGCTATAATGTAAAACAAACGGAAGTGTCGGGAAAACGGCGAAAAACATTGCTTTTACGAAGTAATGACTCAAAAAGTCCTTCGTCCGTGTAACCGATTTGATAGGAAAAAACAATTATGGAAAATAAACAAACTGAGTACCACACACATATATCATCAAGGCACCGTCTGTTTGAGTTGAACCTGCGAGAGGTCTGGAAATACCGCGACCTTATCGTGCTGTTCACAAAGCGGACGTTTGCCCTGACCTTCAAGCAGACTATTCTCGGACCTGCGTGGATATTTCTGAATCCTCTGATAAGCAGCCTTATATATGCGTTCGTTTTCGGAGGAATTGCGGGAATCGGTACGGACGGAGTTCCGCAGATTCTTTTCTACCTTTGCAGTAACGCAATATGGGGATATTTTTCACAAACTCTTACGAAAAATGCCTCCACATTCACGTCAAACGCAGGAGTTTTCGGAAAGGTATATTTCCCGAGACTTACAATACCGATATCGAATATGCTGTCGTCTGCGGTGCAGCTCGGTGTGCAGATGATACTGGTACTGCTGTTCCTTGCGTACTATGTCGTAACGGGAGCTGTAACTCCGAATCTATTGGCGTGGCTGCTCATACCTCTTGTTGTACTGCACCTCGGAGTTATGGGACTTGGGTTTGGCATAATAATATCGAGCCTTACAACAAAATACAGAGACCTCTCCGTGCTTGTTACGTTCGGAGTACAGCTGTGGATGTATGCTACACCTATAGTATATCCCCTTTCGCAGATTGAAAACGGGATAATGAAGACTATTATCATGCTCAACCCCGTCACCGCACCGGTAGAGCTGTTCAGATATGCAGTCCTCGGCGAGGGAACTGTTTCCGTAACGGGACTTGCGTTGTCGTGTGTGTTTACGGTAGTAGTTGCCCTTGTTGGTGTCATGATATTTAATCACGTGGAAAAAACATTTATGGATACGGTGTGAAAATGAGCGAAAACAGGGAAGTTGCAATAAAGATATCGGGTGTCAAAAAGATGTACAAGCTCGGTCAGATAGGCGGCGGAACTCTCCAGGGAGACCTCCAAAGCTGGTGGGCGAGGGTGCGTGGCAAGGAAGACCCGAACACGAAAATCGGACAGGGAGAAAGACTTGTCGGACAGACCTTTATGGCACTGAACGGAATCGACCTCACTGTTTATAAAGGTGAAGCTGTCGGAATAATCGGCGGAAACGGAGCCGGAAAAAGCACGCTTCTGAAGTTGCTTTCGAGGGTAACCGCCCCCACCGAGGGAGAGATTGACATATACGGACGAATCGCATCCATGCTCGAGGTCGGAACCGGCTTCAACGGCGAAATGACGGGACGAGAGAACATCTACATGAACGGTGCGATTTTGGGCATGACGAAAGCGGAAATCGACGCAAAAATGGAGCAGATAATCGAGTTTTCCGAGGTGCGTGATTTTATAGATACCCCGGTAAAAAGGTATTCAAGCGGAATGTACGTCAAGCTTGCGTTCTCGGTAGCTGCCCACCTCGACTCGGAAATAATGATAATGGACGAGGTGCTTGCCGTAGGGGATATGGCGTTCCAGAAAAAGTGCCTCGATAAAATGAGAGAAGCCGCAAACGGAGAGGGCAGAACCGTACTCTACGTCAGCCATAACATGAACACCATAAGACAGCTCTGCGACAGATGTATCGTCCTCGACAAAGGCAAAGTAGTCTTCGAAGGCGACGTCGAAAAAGCGATTGAGGTGTATATGGGTACGTTGGGGAGTACAAAAGTATATTATGAATATACAAGACAACAACGTTCCAACGCACGGTCTACAGAAGATTTTAAGTTAAGCTCACTTAGAATTCTTTCTGATGATGGAGTATTTGAGCCTGGTGCAAAAGTGGAATTTTTGCTTACTTGCAAATCGTTGCAAGAATGGAAAGGTGTGAAGTTCAGATTTGAAATACAACATCAAGATGGTACAATTGCGGGAACAGCATTAACAGATGAAACGGTTGAAGTGAGTTTAGGCGAGAATGTTTATAAGCTATCTTTTGATACATTACATATGATGCACGGAAAATATAAAGTTGATATAGTTGCGTATCAATATGATGGTGCGGGAAATGAATCATATATTGACGGTGTATATCCCGGAATGATTTTTGAAATAAGCAACGTCATAAACGAGAATAATCAATTACTGTGGAATCATAAGTTTTGGGGACATATCAGACTGCATGATGTTCATATAGAGGATTATTTGTAACTAACCCGCCATTTTGTGCAAAAGTTCAACGGGCGGCTTTTTACGGTGAGAAAAACTGTGGAAAGAATAGATTTGCGAAGTCTTGGACTTTGGGGATTGTTTTTTGTCGTTGTCTGTGATATAATCTCATCATACGGAAAAAATCAAAAACAGAGTAGAGCTTCGGGCGTAAAGTGCCGACAAAACGGGGAGTTGTTTGTCGGACGAAAGCAAGGTTTCATTTGCTGCGGTTCGAGGCTCGCATCCCGCTGTACATAAAAAGAGCCGATACCTCTCGAAAATGTTCATGCGAGTGACCTATTGTTCACGATTCCGTATAAACATTTTTTGGGAGGTTTTTCTATATGCAAAAGGCAAAAAACAAAAGCGTTACGCTCAGAATGCTTACGACTGCGGCTATTCTTGTCGCTCTGGAGATAGTCCTTAACCGATTCTGCTCGATTAAGACTTTCGGCTGGAATATCGGGTTCAGCTTCGTTCCCGTTTGTGCTGCCGCCGTCATGTACGGTCCTTGGATGGGTGCCGTTGTCGGAGGACTCGGGGATTTGCTCGGGGCGATACTTTTTCCGATTGGTCCGTATTTCCCCGGATTTACTCTTTGTGCGGCTCTTATGGGCTTTACCTACGGAGTGTTCCTGTACCGCGGTGAAAAGAGTCTGTTCAGCGGCAAAATCGGTCTGTGGAAACACGTTTTCCCATCGGTTCTCATCAACGGAATTGTCATCGGACTTGTGATAAACACCTACTGGGTAAGCTTGCTCTACGGCTCGAAAACGTATATCGGATGGTTCATATACCGACTTCCCGAATACGCACTGACAATTCCCGTGCGACTTGTCGTTATCCCCGTGATAATCAAGCTTTGCGAGAGGATAAAGATAAGAGGCACTGCAAAATGACATACGAGGAAGCTTTAAACTATATCCATTCGGTCAGACGCTTCGGTACACGTCCGAGTCTCGACAGAATACGCACCCTCACCGAAATGCTGGGTCATCCCGAGGACAAGCTGAAGTTCATTCATGTTGCCGGAACGAACGGTAAAGGCTCTGTATGCTCCATGCTTTCGTCCGTACTTCGTGAGGCAGGATACAAGGTCGGTCTTTATACGTCACCTTTTATCGAACGCTTCAACGAAAGAATAATGCTTGACGGCGAGGAGATTCCCGATGAAATTCTTGCCGAGGAGTGTGAAAAGGTTCGCAGTATCGCCGACAAGATGAGCGACACGATAGGCGAAATGCCTACAGAGTTTGATCTCATCACCGCAATCGCACTTTCGTATTACAGCAGAGTAGGTTGCGACTACGTTGTGTTTGAATGCGGTCTCGGCGGCAGATTTGACTCCACAAACGTAATAAATACCTCGGTTCTGTCGATAATTACGGGAATAGACCTCGACCATACGGCTATCCTCGGAAACACGACTGCCGAAATAGCTGCCGAAAAAGCGGGAATAATCAAGAACGGTGTTCCGATTCTGTTCGGAGAGGGAGATAACGATTCCGAAAACGTCATAAAGGCGAGGGCTGCGGAATGCCTGTCACCGTATTATCGCACACCGTTTGACGGCATACACGACGTAAAAACCGATATTGACAGAACAGCTTTTTCGTTCGGAGACAGAGAGGTACAGCTCGGTCTGCACGGCATATATCAGACAAGAAATGCTGCAACCGTACTCACTGCCGTTGATATACTCAGAAAAAGCGGTATAAAAATACCCGAGTCCGCTGTCAGAAACGGTCTGATTAATGCACGCTGGAAAGCAAGATTCGAGCGTCTGTCAAGCTCACCTTTGGTTATATATGACGGAGCTCACAATCCCAACGGAATATCGGCGGCTGTCGAAAACATAAAGCAGTATCTCTCACCGCTTACAAACGACGGGAAGATAATACTGCTCATGGGAGTTATGGCGGACAAGGATCACGCAAGCATGATAAAAGCTCTCTCTCACGTATGTGCGAAAGCCTTTACCGTGACCCCCGAAAACGCACGCTCTCTCGATTCCGTCGGAGTAAAGCGTGAATTTCGTGAAAACGGAGTTGTTTCGGAGGCATATGACGGAATTTTCGAGGGTGTAAAAAACGCTGTTTTATGTGCCGCAGAGGAAAAACGTCCTCTTGTTTGTCTCGGTTCGCTGTATATGTACTCCGATGTTAAAAAAGCTGTATACGATTCACTTGAAATAATAAATACCCGAAAATAATATTGATATAATACTGATTCTGAAGAAATAATGAGAAAAAAGGCTGTACTTGTATTTTGTATTTTAAATATGCTCATATGCTCCTCATGCTCGATTACCGACAAGCTCGGATTTGACACATACGATTACATGGGCGAAAGCGTGACCTCCGTGCATGATATAAACGATGAGGATGCACTTGCTATTTCGGAAATGCTTGAGGTTCTCGTGTCGGATACGGCAGAGCTGACGACATTTGACAACATGAGTGACGCAATAAGAGACTACAGGGATGCCGTGCTTATGTATATGCTTCGGAATGGATACGCAAAATATTCGGGAAATACGGAGCTTATCGAAAAGGCAGAGAGGGAATACCCCGAATATACAGTGGCACAGATAATTCCGGCAACCGAGTTTGAGTCCGTTATGTACCGTTATTTCGGCGGAAACGTAAAAATAACGCACCGAGACGGCGAAAGATTTAAATATCTCTCAAAGGTCGGTGCGTATATTTCCCCCGCAGTTGCAGAAAATGAGCTTCCGAAGACCGAGATAACCGCACTTTCCGAGACAGACAAAACCTATCGTGTCAGATTTAAGGTTATCACATCGGAGACGGACGAAGCGAAGGAGTATTTTGCTTTGGTTATCAAAAGAGACGACGGCACGCTGTATTTCAAAAAGCTGCTTATGTCCGATGATGTAAAGTAAGCGGATAAACCGAATAATGAAAAAAGTTCAAATATAAAAAGCTTTAAGCCTTAAAAAGTACCTGGGATACTCTCGGGTGCTTTTTTATGTATACGGCGAGAATTGTTCCGAGAACTCCGCATGATATGACCTCACCCAGTCCTACTGTCAAGGCAAAATACGGGAAGAGGTCTATGTTTCCGACACCCGAAGCTATCAGAACTATCGGGATTATTATTGCATTTGAAGCAATTGTGGGAAGCGAAGAAAATGCGGGATTTTTTATGAAATGCGTTATTACAGCCGCAATGAGTGTTGCAAGTGTGCCGAAGATTATATCATATACCGTACCGCCACAGAGAATATTTGCAAGGAAGCATCCGACTGTCACTCCGGGAACAGCGGCAAATGTAAATATCGGAAGTACGCAGAGTGCCTCCGAAATGCGTATTTGCACTGCCCCCGATGAAAGACCGAACATGGCGGAAATCATGGTCAGTGCAACATATGCGGCAGCTATAAGTGCAGCATACGCAATGGTTCTTATTTTATTTCTGTTCATTTTTTGTCCTTTCGTTAAAAAGGAAAAAGCCGTGAGCTACAAAGGAAGCCGCACAGCTTGATCCGTAGTTTTACTTATAGTGAGGATGGTCACGAACTCACTTACATTATTCTGTTTATATCCAAGCGTTAATTGTATCACATCATAACACAAATGTCAAGTATATGAAATAAATATAGCTACAAACGGCGTTTTTGCCGATTTTTAATATCTTTTGCCTTGACACAAGGATTAGTTGGAATTATAATATATCTCGTGCGAAAAAAATGAAATCGAAAGGATATATTGCGAAAATGAAAAAGACTACTATTCAGAAATATGCCGCTCTTATCGCAAGAAAGGGTGCAAATGTACAAAAGGGTCAGGACGTTATTATAAATGCAAGCGTTGAACAGCCTGAATTTGTTCGTGTTCTTGTTGACGAGTGCTACAAGGCAGGTGCGAGATATGTAAAGGTAGAATGGTCATACCAGCCTATCACAAAGAGTACCTACCGTTATGCAAAGGCTTCCTACCTCTCAAAGGTTGAGGAATGGGAAAAGGCAAAGCTTGAGCATATGGCAGAAACTCTCCCCGCTATGATATACATCACCTCCGATGACCCCGACGGACTCAAGGGAATCAACCAGAAGAAGGTCAGCGAAGTTCAGCAGAAGCGTTACCCCATTCTCAAGCCTATTGAGGATAAGATGGAAAACAAGTACCAGTGGTGCATTGCCGCAGTTCCCGGAAAGAAGTGGGCAAAGAAGATATTCCCCGAGCTTAGAGCAAGCACAGCTATGGAAAAGCTTTGGGAGTGCATTCTTTCTACATCCCGTGCGGACGGCGAAGACCCGATTGAAGCTTGGAACGAGCATAACGCAGACCTCAGCAAGAGATGCGATTATATCAATGCGATAGGTGCTGTTGAGCTTAGATACCACTCCGAAAACGGAACAGATTTCAGAGTAGGACTTATCCCCGAAGCACAGTTTGTAGGCGGCTCCGAAACCACAATCGGCGGAATCGAATTTAACCCCAACATTCCCTCCGAAGAAGTATTTACCTCTCCCATGCGTGGCAAGGCTGAGGGTAAGGTTGTTGCAACAAAGCCCCTTTCCTACAGAGGTGAGCTTATCGAAAACTTCAGCGTAACATTCAAGGACGGTAAGGCTGTTGATGTAAGTGCCGAAAAGAACGAAGAGCTTCTCCGCAAGATGATATCCATGGACGAAAACGCCGCATATCTCGGAGAATGTGCTTTAATTCCTCACGATTCTCCCATTCAGAATACCGGAATCACATTCTTTGAAACTCTCTTTGACGAAAACGCAAGCTGCCACCTTGCACTCGGAGCAGGCTTTGAAAACTGCATAAAGGGCTTTGAAGAAAAGACTCTCGAAGAATGCCATGAGCTTGGTATTAACGACTCCATGATACACGTTGACTTCATGATCGGTGCCCCCGACCTTTCAATTGACGCTGTTCGTGCTGACGGTAG
>CAYWFS010000059.1:0-3334 GCA_964457685.1 uncultured Ruminococcus sp.
AGAACCTCACGGCATTGTTCGTAGTTTTTTTCTGTCAGCATTTTCCTGCTCCTTAGTTTTAAATATACACATAAAACTCCCTATCTCGAAAGAAAGGGAGTGATTTTGTCATACTTTCGGAATCATAAAGCATGACCCGAGAAATTTCAGTCAATTGTTAATTGTGATTTTGAATTATTTCTTAAAAAAGGTCTTTGTCAGTGGAGAATTTCACAGCCGAAATTTCCACACACTCCGCATTGGTCAGCTGCCGCAATCGCAGAGCTTTCTCCCAAGGAATCACTTGTGTCGTTTTTTTCGGACATTACAAGCTCTGTAAGCTTCGGAAGAGTGCAATGGGATTCGTTGTGGTAGTCAGTATGTGAGCCTCTTTCAAAGAATCCGCAGTTTTCGCAATAATATGCGTTCATGCAAAGGTTTTCGTCGGTGCATTTCTGCGTGCTGCAACAAAGAGTCATTTCGGTATTGCAACGTGGGCAAAACGATTCATATGGTTTGCCGCAATCAGTGTCGGAATGAAGACCGCTTGCATATATCGCACCGATGAGTGCAGTGAATACAACAAGAATCAAGCATATGTATACAGTGATCTTTCTTTTTTTCATAAATCGGTTTGCTCCTTTGCTATAATTTGTTGTGACTAACTCTCGGGTCAGCTTTGTACTACAATTATACCATGCCACCGCTTAAACGTCAATAATCGAGTTTGGATTAGAATGCTTAACCAATCAAGCTGAGACGTAGAAATTTCGTGAGAAAAACTGTATAAAATCACCAAACAATTCGCAGACCGTTGATTTTTTACTCCCTTTGTGGTATCATAGTATAACAAACATATGCAAAGCTACGGAGTTAAAAATGAGCGGAACAATCATAATCGGTATAGATATAGGCGGCAGTACCACAAAAATCGTCGGATTCGATGTGGCTGACGGAAAAAGAGAGCTTATTCAGCCGATATTCGTTAAGGCAACAGACCCGATAACCTCTGTTTACGGTGCGTTCGGCAAATTCCTTGATACAAATTCACTCACTATAGGTGACATAAAAAAAGTAATGATAACCGGGGCAGGCTCGTCCTATGTTTCAAAATCAATATACGATCTCCCGTGCGAAAAAATTGCGGAATTTAAGTCTATAGGTCTCGGCGGTCTCTATCTTTCAAAGCTTGACAGGGCGATAATAACAAGCTGCGGAACAGGCACAGCTCTCGTATATGCGGAGGAGGGACAGGAGCCGAAATACCTCGGAGGTACCGGGGTTGGCGGAGGAACTCTTGTCGGACTTTCCAAAAAGCTTCTCTCCATGGACAACGTGGAGCATATATCGAATCTCGCAAAAAGCGGCTCTATCGACAAGGTTGACTTGAAGATAAAGGATATTACAAAGCAGGATATAGTTCCCGGCTTCGGTGACATAATGACCGCTTCAAACTTCGGTCTCATGGACGACAGAGCGACAAAAGCCGATATAGCACTCGGTATTATAAACATGGTGTTTGAAACGATAGGCATGATGTCAATATTTGCCGCAAGAAATTACGGTATTCGTGATATTGTTCTTACGGGAAACGTATCGGGCGTAAGTCAGGCGGACTATATCTTCAAAACACTGAACCGTATGTTTGACATGAATTTCATAATACCCGAAAACTCATGCTTCGGTACGGTAATCGGTGCGGCTCTCGCAGGCATAGAATAAGGATTTCTTTGTTGTTTGAATTTTTGGAGCGTCTGAAATGAATAAAACGAAAAAAATGATATTGTCGTGTGCGTTCCTTGCACTTGTCGTTACGGCTTCTGCGGCATCATGCGTGCTGTTTGATAAAAACGAATCCGCAATTGAAAATTCGGATGTTGTTGAAAGCTCCGACAATGAAGACGTAAGCGAAGAAAATGTTACGGAAATACCGCACGCAAGCAACAGACTCGGAGTGAACGAAAGCGGAGTGACGGTAAGCGGAAAAAACAGTACACACACGCTCACAGCTGAGGAAAAAGAAAAATATCCGCAGACAACCGCCCTCCCCGCACTGTATATTGAGCTTGATAACGGAAAAAGCGTGGGAAATATAACGCACGATGACTGGATGAATGCAACATATACTCTAGTTGACGGCGATAACGGAATAGTCGAGCAGTCGTTCAAGATAAAGGGCAGGGGAAACTACTCGTGGTCGATGAGCAAAAAGCCGTATGCGATGAAGCTTGACGAGTCGGCATCCTTGCTTGATATGGGAAAAGGTAAAAATTGGGTTCTTATAGCTAACTGGAGCGACAAGACTCTTATGCGAAACTACCTTACCATGCAGCTTGCGAGAAATATCGGACTTGAGTATTCCTCCGACTGCAAGTACGTTGACCTTTATTTCAACGGAGAATATTACGGAAACTATCTGCTTACCGAAAAAATAACAATAGGCAAGAACAGAATAGATATAGACCCCGAAGACGGCGGACTTTTCGAGATAGAAATGACCTACCGTCACAGCGACTGTACATGGTGTATAGACCTTCCGAGCGGAGTTCACGTTACCTTTAAGGAGCCTGACGCAGACAAATACGGTGAGGATTTCAAGGAAGAACAGCTGAAAAAATATCGTTCGCTGTTTACGAAAGCGGATATTTGTATTTCGGGTAAGGGATACGAATATTATTCGAGATACATTGACGTGGATTCCTTTATCGATTGGTACATAATAAACGAGTTTGTCAAAAACTACGACTCCGCATTTACAACAAGCTGTTACTGCTATGTAAAGGATGACGGAAAAATATACATGGGACCCGTCTGGGACTACGATACCTGTATGGGAAACCAGTCCGTTGCAACCTGCCTTGATACTGAGGGATACCATGTCGGTACGTCACCGTGGTTTGCTTCTCTTCTTGAAGATGAGGACTTCTTCCGTATGCTTTCGGAAAGATGGACGTATCTTATAGACAGCGGTGCGATAGACGAATATTTCTTTGATCTCATGGATGAGACGGACGAGTATATTTCGGAATCAACTACGCTGAACTTCAAAAAATGGAAGGATGCTTTATCGTTTAACGGTCTGAGAGGGGAATATCTCTCGAAATACTCACACAAGGCTGAGGTCGAGTATGTAAGAGACTGGATGACGAAACGTGTAAAGTGGCTTTCCTCGCAGTGGTACATAGATGACGAGTCACTGAAAATCAAATAAATAAAATGCCGAATCATGACGGATATACACTCCAAAGTGTCTATCTTGTGGGGGGCCTATCAAAGGAGCAGCCCCCGACGTTATGATTTGGCATTTGTTTGCTTTATCCGATTATTTCACGGCAAAGCTGTCTTGCAAATATAT
>CAYWFS010000059.1:3434-9016 GCA_964457685.1 uncultured Ruminococcus sp.
GGCATTTGTTTGCTTTATCCGATTATTTCACGGCAAAGCTGTCTTGCAAATATATCCGCACTTGTTTTCGCTTCGTCTAAAGAGGACGCACACGAGCCTATTTCGACAATTACGGAGCCTTTTGAATACTGTTCATTGAATGAAGCGGAGCGGAGATTTATGTTTCTCATAAGGCTTGGATAGTCCGATGAGATACCGCATTGAAGTCTTGCGGCAAAGGTGAGGTTGTCACGCCATTCAGTATGTCCCGAGCCACCGTGATCCGTTCCCACAACGAACATTATCTGAGCCGCACTGACCTTTTCGTCTATTACGGCGGTGGGAGCATAGTATTTGCCGCTATCGTCCATGATTGAGTCTCGGTGTATGTCTATTATATAAGATATTGAAGGATATTCGTTTATGTATTTCTTTATCGCAAGGGAAGCGTTGTAGTATGACATATTAAAATCGGGGGTGTCGTAAAGCTCTCGAGAGTGGATGTTGTTTATTCCGTTTGCGGTAAGTATATCGGATACAATATCTCCGAGAGCAACTACGTTTTTTGCACTGTCTTCACTTCTGTAGTCGGTGTCGGCGGTGTCGGAGTAGCTCTCGCTTCCGTGTGTGTGAAGTATCAGCACGATAGGCTCATCCTCTCCGTATTTTTCGTACAACACATCGCAGGTCGGGATTATTCTGCCGCCTGAAAGAAGCTCATCTATGTCGGGGTCATACGGAGTTTCGTTCGACAGCTCTATGTGAATCGGGATTATCTCATATTTCTCCGCTGTCTCCGCAGTTGTTTCCGTGGCGGTGTATTGGATTATCGGCACGTTTTCCTCGAGAGCTTCCGCAGGTTCTTGTTTTTGTACGGCTATAACTGTGGCTTCACGTCCGGTTACCGACGCTATAGAGAATTTTATTATGCTTTCGGCTGAAAAATCAAGCTTTCCCGTAAAATATATCCCGAGATATACGGCGGCGGTAAGAGAGATAATACTCATTGCGACGGCAAAAATCTTTTTTACCATTGTGCCGAGCGTGTTTTCGCCAAGCGAGTCATCGGTCATCGAATCATCGTTAAGCGTGCTTTCCGAATATGTCTCCGACTCCTCTTCCGTCTCATGTACGGCTTCAACGGTGTCTTGCGTGACTTCGGATAGGATACTTATATCGTTTTTTTCGTCCATTGAATCTGCCGCTCCCTCATCTGTGGCTTTTGTAAGAAATATATGCACACTATGCCGCTTGTATTACGTCAGACTCAGGTATTTCCCGGAAAAATAAGCTTTGTTATTGCATTTGCGATCACGCTTGAGAAAAAATCTACCGTTAAATCTATGTCTGCGGATGTAAGAAGCTTGCCGCCGAAATAAAATACCGTGGGAACTCCTATTGATACTACCCCGCACGGCATTGTATCACTGCTTATCTCCGAGGAGGTGTGCGAAAGAGCGGAGCCGGGAATCAGTCCCACATTGCTTATCTGTATCGAGCTTCCGAGTCTCTTTATTTCCGAGGTGCAAAGGGAATCTACGGTGATTATCACGTCCGCTTTTGTAAGCTCTGCACAGACCGAAACAATTCGTGCGGTGTCTATTCCCGTTTGAGAGGGAGTGCCGGGAGATAAGGCGAAAAGCTTTCCCGAGGCTACACCTGCTCCGAGCTTTTTGCTTGTGAGAGTGCCGAGTGAATCCGAGACGATGAAGCGGTTTCCTATCCCCGACACAAGTATGGAGGAAGAAGATGTGACATAGACTCTCAGCAGCTTGCACAGGCAGTAGGAAAGGGCGGTTTTCCTTTCAAGCGGATACGAAAGCGGGGACTCGAGACAGATAATATCGCATTCGTGAGATGGGATTTTTCCGTGGAATACCTCAAAACCGTCGATAGCTACGCTTTCCACAAAACTGAATTTCGGGCTTTTTGAAGTCTCTCCCACACCGATAAATGAACGCTTATCGAGATAAATATCGCTTGAATAAGGCACTCCCGACCTCCCGAATGAGTGATTTTCACTTAATATACCCGATATAGGTTTATTTATGCCCTTATCTTTGATATAAATGTCGGTAAATTGCACAAAAATTTACGCAGAAATTGTGCATTCGGATGAATCTTGACAAGAAGGTCAATAATTGTGTTGATTATTTTCAAAAAAAGTGCTATAATGAGGTAAGTTTAAGCGATACGATTAACTACGCTTTATTTATGAAGCACGAGGAGGATTTACTGAATCATGAAAAAGGTGTTATCCCTTATCCTTGCCATGCTGATGGTAGTATCGGCGGCAGTCGGATGTACAACACTGGAAAAGGACCCTACCGACCCTGAGGGCAAAAAGTATGATAAGGGTGCAATTATCGATATGTATCTCACAACCGAGATATATAACTTCGACCCCCAGCTCAGCATCACAGACGATGCACAGCTCAAGATCTTCAGCCTTATTTACGAAGGTCTTACCACTATCGACGAAAAGGGTAAGTGGCAGAATGCGGGTATGAAGAGCTATAAGGTTGAGAAGGACAGCGACGACGAATTTAAGATTCTCGTAACTCTCAACACAAACAGATGGAGCGACGGTCGTACAGTACAGGCTTCCGACTATGTTTATGCATGGAAGCGTCTTCTCGACCCCGATTCAACAAGCGAAGCATCTTCACTTCTTTATGACATAAAGAATGCAAGAGACGTTAAGATGGGCGATGCTACTATCGACGACCTCGGTATTGCGGCTGTTGATACATACGTCCTCGAAATCGAATTTGAACAGAAGGTAGACCTCGACCAGTTCTTTGAAAACTGCTCCTCTATCGCTCTCGTTCCGCTTCGTGAAGACGTTATCACACGTTACGGCGATGATATTTGGGCTCAGAAGGCTACTACAATCGTTACAAACGGTCCGTTCTGCCCCAAGGACATCACATACGGAAACACACTCCGTCTCGAGCGTTCCTCTTACTACTACATCGACCCCGATAAGGACGAAATGCTTGATAAGTATGTAATTCCTTACAGACTTCTCACAGATTACAGCACGGGTTCTTCCGAGGTTCAGTTTGATTCTCTCCTTAACGGTGAAATCTACTACGATGGCGAAATTCCGCTTTCTCAGAGAGCTTCCTACGCTGAAAGTGCTGTTGTTACAGATATGATGACAACTCACACATATGTGTTCAACACAAACAATGCACTTTTCTCCAAGCCTGAAGTGAGACGTGCTCTTTCCATGGCTATCGACAGAAACGAAATAGTTTCTCTCATCACTTTCGCAAAGGCAGCTACAGGCTACGTTCCTTATAAGGTATTCGATTCCACATCCGGTACTTCCTTCCGTGAAGTAGGCGGCGATATTATCTCTTCCACAGCAGATGTTGCAGGTGCTAAGAGCCTTCTCTCATCCGCAGGTGTAAACGGCGGTTCCTTCACACTCAAGGTTCGTGACAATGAGGTTGACCTCGCTGTTGCAAACTATGTTGCAGGCGTATGGAACGGTCTCGGCTTCACAGTAACAGTTGAAGCTGTTAAGTCTACCGTAAACTCCAGCGACTCCACAATCTTCGTTGACAACTTCCAGAAGGCATATGACGAAGGCGACTTCGATGTTATCGCTATCGATATGAATATGCTCTCCACAGATGCGTTCAGTGCACTTTCTCAGTTCTCTGCCGCATTCTCCGGTAACGGCGTTGATATGGATTCCGAAACATATGACCTCTACACTCACATCACAGGCTACAACAGCGAAGAATATGATGCACTTATCGAAGCAGCATACGCTGAAAAGGACAGAAGTGCAAGAGCTACTATCCTCCACCAGGCAGAAGAAATGCTTATGGAAGATATGCCTGTAATGCCCGTTGTATTCCTCCAGGACGCTTATGTTTACTCTGACGTTCTTTCCGGAATCAGCACTGACTACTATGGTACAAGAAACTTCAACGATACAAAGATGAAGGATTACATGACATATAAGCAGGCTACAGCAAACAACGAAGGCAACTGAAATAATTAATTCCTAACTGATAAAACGGGGAGAACTTAAACTTCCCGTTTTATTTAGTTATAAATGTCGAATAAAGAAGGAGGCAGACTCGTGTGACTTTTGCCATACGGGGAGTATTATGCCGGAAACGTTTCACTCGCCACAGCAGGTGAAGGTATTTATATTATATTTACTCGAAAAGGTCGGTTATCCGCTCGATTATAACGATATTGCAACCATAATAATCAGAGACGGATATGTCGATTACTTCGATTTTGTTACATATTTCCATGAGCTGCTCGAGGACGGACACATCAAAAAGGTAAGTGTACCGAGTCTTGACGGGAAAGCCGCAGATGAGCTTGATGACAGCTTTGATACCGATGACGATAAGTCAAAGGATGTATATGAGGTAACGGATACAGGTCGTATGATAGCAAAAGGACTTGCGGATGACCTGCTTCTTGCGGCAGTTCGTGAGAAAAGCTATATTTCCGCCATGCGTCACCTTTCGCTTGAAAAAAGAGGTGCTGTTGTAGATCATAATATCGAAATGGTCGGAGACGGCTCGTATATTTTCCATTGCTCAATAAAGGATTGCGACGGAATGGCTTTTGATTTGTCGCTCAGAGCGGATTCTTATCTTCAGGCATCGAGAATGAGAATGAATTTTGAGGATAAGCCTGATGTAGTCTATCGCGGAATCGTTGCACTCGTTACAGGTAACGTAAATTATCTCTTTGAAAAATAATTATTTCCGAAAATTGTCATTTTATCGGAAATGATGTCAAAAAAGCCAATTGCAATATTACACGGCTTGCTTTTATAATATAGTTTGTGTAAATGATTGAAAGAATCTAAAATAATTGTAAAAAGCTCTTGACAAATTTTCAATTTATGATATAATTGTATTAGTCTAATTATAATTCTTTTCGGAGTTCTGCTTTGATAAACGATACGTCATCGCTTCTCGAAAGAATAAGGAACGGAGACGACAGTGCTTTCGGAGAACTGGCTGATAATTATAAGTCACTCACCGAAGCGGCAGTCAAGCGTTTTCTTCCCTCATTCGATATAAGAGAAGGCGAAAATCCCGCATTCGGTGTGGAAGACCTGCGTCAATGTGCGGCACTCGCATTGTTTAAAGCAGCTCGAACTTATAAAGACGGAAAAGAAGTCAGCTTTGGACTTTACGCAAAAATCTGCGTTAACAATGCTTTGATATCTTCTCTCAGAAAATATAAGACAGAGCAAAAGAGACAGCAACGTGCCAAGGAGAGGGAACACAGAACCGCCTCCGACCCCATCGCTACACTTATTCGTGCAGAGGATGATGCACAGCTTGTTTCTAAAATAAAATCAGAACTGTCAGATTTTGAAAAAAGTGTATTTGACCTATATATTAATGACAAGTCCACACGAGAAATCGCTGAGAAGCTCGGACGAGAAGAAAAGTCCGTCAGCAACGCATTATACCGTATGAAAGTTAAGATAAAAGGACTTCTGAAAAATTAATATCGTATTTCACCGTAAAACGGTTTGAAATAATACGCCCGGATAGCTTAACTCAAGAGCGTTGTTGTCAAAGGTGACGATGAGAGTCCGCCGAGGG
>CAYWFS010000060.1:0-8482 GCA_964457685.1 uncultured Ruminococcus sp.
AGATATTTTTCACGGCTGCAATTGCACATATACTCAACATCAAATTCGTCAAACATCTGATATTCGATTCCGTCGAACAGGAGAGCGATAATTTCGTCTCCGTCCTTACCGTCGGCAATCATCTTTGAGACGGATTCAAGCATATTTACGTTTGTTTCGATTCTGTCAACATCTTCATCGGTAAAGCCGGGCATGAGCTGTATGAGGTATCCTCCTGCGGCAAAGCACATATTGTCATGGTCAACTCTGACTCCGAGGGCACATACTGTGGGGGTCTGCTCACTGTTTGCGAAATATTCGGTAATATCCTCCGCTATTTCACCGGAAACTATGGGAGACATACCCACATAAGGCTCGTTCATTCCCATATCCTTGATAACGTAAAGAGTGCCTCCACCGACAGCTCCGCCTACGTCAAGCTTTCCGAATTTGTTCGGAGGAAGCTCCACGGTCATATCATCCGCATATCCTCTTACGTTTCCCTTGTAGTCGCCTACGCATATTACTCTGCCGCAGGGACCGTCACCCTTGAGCTGGAGAGTCAATGTGTTATCGGAGTCCTTGAGCAGGCATGACATAAGCGATGTTGCAGTCAAGGCTCTACCGAGAACTGCGGTCATTGTTTTTGATGTGTGATGTATTTCGCATGAACGGCGAACAATATCCGTGCTGTCACAGAATATTACTCTGATTCCTCCGTCTGCTGAAATGGCTCTTTTTATAACTGACATATGTTTACACCTTTCTTTCGATTATTTTAGCAGTCACCGCTTCTGCGGCATATTTCTATGAATCTTTTATCGTGTATTGAAAGCTTTTTGTCCTTATGATACACGAGTTTATATTTTCTTGCAAAACTGATATTTTTTATGAATACCTCTGCCACTTCCCCACTGTCTATACGTTCCTTTACCATACGATAAGGTACCGCGGCTATTCCGAGACCCTCTGCGGCGGCATTGATTATTGCTTCCGTGCTTGTGCTTTCCCATGCAGGCTCGGGCAATGGAGTTGAACTTGCGGCAAGTGAGCTTTCAAAAATTTCACGGGTTCCGCTTCCATGCTCACGCAGAAGAAACGGCAAATCATATATATCCTCGGGTGCGATAACTTTTGTTTCGTAATCTGCCTGTGCTACAAGAGCTACCCTGTCCTCCATATAATCCTCATACACAAGATTGTGGTCGTGAACCATACCCTCGATAAGAGCAAAGTCAAGCTTGTTTTCAAACAGCAATGCTTCAAGCTCCTCGGAACGGTTTATGTTAACGACAACTCTTGTACCCGGATTTTCTTTTTTGAATTCCTTTACATATTGCGGCATGAGCTTTGCACCTATTGAAACACTCGAACCGACTCTCACTATTCCCGACAGCTCCCACGAACGAACTCTCTTTTCCATATCATCAAAGGTCAGTGAGATGGAATTTGCATATTCAAGGAACATTTTTCCGGCTTCGCTGAGGTAGAGTCTTCGTGAGATTCTGTCAAACAGCTTTATTCCGTAATAACTTTCAAGCTCACCGACAGCAAGGCTTACGGCAGGCTGAGTCATATTCATTTTCTCGGCAGCTTTTGTGATACTGCAACCGCATTCACACACGGTTTTGAATATCTTCATGTGTCGGATGGTCATTTATAAGTAGCTCCTTATGAATTTGATTAAATTATATCATTTTACAAATTAAAAAGCAAGTGGTATAATATAAATAATCTGTTCTTAGAGGAGAAAAAATATGACTGAAGCAAAATATAAGGTGAAAGCCGATACAAATATGACCCCGATGAAGCTGTTTATAAAGTCTCTTGTTATTTCGGCAACGACTGTAGGCGGCGGATTTGTTGTAATTTCCGTAATCAGATCTATCTTTGTGGAAAAGCTCAAGCTGATAAGCGAAGACGAACTACTTGAGATGGCTTCACTTGCACAATCTGCCCCGGGTTCTATATCCATAAACATAAACTTTGTTGTAGGCTACAGACTCTGCGGAGTTATGGGAGCGTTTGCCGCTGTTGTGGGAGCTCTTCTTCCTCCGCTTGTTATTATGTCGGTAATCGCCGCTATATACGGGCTTCTCGGAAACTTCCGCGAAAACGAGACAATCGCAAACATCATGACGGGAATGCAGGCAGGTGTGTCGGCAGTCGTACTTGATGCGGCATACGGCATGACAGCATCGGTTATTCGTGAAAAGAATATCCTCAGAATAGCGGTATTTGTTTGTGCGATGGTTCTCCAGCTTGTTTTCTCGGTAAGCTCAATATATATAATTCTCGGTGCATTGACAGTAGGAATCGTTTCGGCAGTGATTAAGACAATGAGAGGTAAAAATGCTGTACATTAAGCTTTTTCTTAACTTTTTGATGATCGGAGCATTAAGCTTCGGAGGAGGCTACGGAACTCTTTCTTTAATAGAGGAGATTGCCGTAGAGAAATGGGGTTGGATAACTCCCGAGCAGCTTTACGACGTAATAACTCTCTCAGAAATCACGCCGGGACCGATAGCACTTAATGCGGCTTCTTTTACAGGATACAATGTAGGCGGATTACTCGGTTCCATTGCGGCAACACTCGGATGTGTTTTTCCTTCCTGCGTGGTTATGGCGGTTCTTACATATGTTTACTCGAAATTCGGTAAAACGGACGCTGTTTCCAATGTCATCGGAACTATAAAGCCGGCGGTTTGCTCTCTCGTATTTGCAGCATTCATTACAGTATTTCTTCCCGTATGCTTCGGAATAACCTCCGTGCTTTCCTTTGGTTCCGCAAGCATAAATATAGTTGCTCTGCTTATATTTGCGGTAGGTATTATCGTATTGCAAACGAAAAAGGTATCTCCGATCGTGCTTATCCTTGCGAGCGGTGCGTTGGGTGCAGTGCTTCTCTGAGCTTACATAAGGCTCTGACCGTTTATCACCAATCTGAATACAAGTCCGAGCTTTTCGGCGGCTTTTCTGCACAGTATCATTCTTTCGAGGAATATTTCAAAAAAGTCCGTTACTGTTGAAAAAGCGGTATCTATACCGAGGTCTAACACGACTTCGGTTTTTTCTTTGTTTATTTCTAGAGATGATGAGAATACAGAATAATTCACACGGTCGTGTATGTCAAATTTTGACATTTCTATATTTCTCACCCTGCTTCTTCTCACATCGGATTTGTCCGCAAGGAAAAGAGCGGCGGAAATATCGTTTACAGGTATTCCCGTACCCTCGTCGTGGTTTCCTATGGCGGTAACTATATCTGCAATATCCGCACTGTCCATGCCAAGCTTATCGAGTATACGGAATGCCATCACCGCACCGCTTTGCGAATGCTCAAATCTGTTCACAAGGTTTCCTATATCGTGAAGATAGGAGGCGATTTTCACAAGCTCCACCTTATGCTCATCGTAGCCGAGTGTCGAAAGAATGTATCCAGCCGACTCCGCGACCCTTGTAACGTGTGCAAAGGAATGCTCCGTATACCCCATAGCACGGAGAGAATCGTCCGCTTTTTGTATATAAGTGTTGATACTTTCGTTTTTTGTTATGTCAAAATAATTAATCATGTTCATTCTCCGAGGAACAATATAAATATTTGTTAAACAATTAAAATAATCGGAACTGTTTTGATTATTTATCGTCTTATTACTGTACACTGAAACGACTTATGTTATTCGGTGTTTTTTAAAGGCACATTCGATATTATACCACACTTACACTCTGCGTTCAATATTAATGCAAATGAATAATTTATAAATAAGTGAAAATAATAATTATCGGATATATGAGTACAAAAATCGAAAGGATATTAAAATGAAAAAAATTATACTCACAGCACTTATGCTCTCACTTCTTCTCACCTCCTGCTCCGGCGGCAACGGAAATGAAACAACAGGTGATACTAATATAAATCCCGACAACTCCGTTGAATCAAGCGTAAACGACGGTTCAGACGATATAAACGAAGACGAAAACAATGATGTTGAAGATGAAGACCCCACTCTCGGTGATGAAGACGGTGACGGACTCGTTGAAGACGAAGAAAACGCAGACGGTCCCACAGCGGTAACAAAGGTTGAAAGTGCAGAGGACGCTCTCAACTTTATCGCATCTAACGTATATTCTCTCTGTCCCAACAATGTTCCCATGTACACAGAGGGGGTTGAGCTTGACCTTTCCGAGACTGATACAGTTGAATTTATGACAGGTCTCACAGATACTACGGGAATCAACGAAATTATCGTTTCTCAGTCCGGTGTAGGCTCCATTCCTTACTGCTACATTCTCGTTCGCACTGACGGAAGCGATGTAGCGGGTGTTCAGGAAAGACTCGGTAACAGCGTAAACCCCGACAAGTGGATATGTGTTTCCGCAGAAAAGGTATCAACGGTTTCTCTTGATAATGACGTTGTTCTTGTAATGGGTTACTCCGACACAGTTGAAGCTATTATGGACGCTACAGTTACCGCCGCTGACGGAGTTTATTCCGAAATCGGTTCTGTTGTAAACGTACTCGGCTAATATGGTATTTTCCGGCATACCGTTTTTGTACTTCTTTCTGCCGATACTGCTTCTTCTCTACTTTATACTGCCGGGCAAGCTGAAAAATCCCGTACTTCTTCTCTTTTCCCTCATATTTTATGCCGCAGGAGAACCGAAGAATATTACAGTAATGCTTGCGGCAGTCCTTATAGCATATATCGGTGCATTGTTTTTTTCATCCATCGAAAAAGCTGCGGCTCGCAAGGCTATGTTTGCACTTTCGGTCGTGTTGTCTATACTTCCGCTTCTGTATTTCAAGTATGCCGATTTTCTGATAACAAATCTGAACACTCTGACAGGACTATCCGTTCCGAAAACAGGTGCTTCCCTTCCGATAGGTATTTCGTTCTACACGTTCCAAATAGTCGGATACCTTGCGGATGTTTACAGAAACGACTGTAAGGTAGCAAAAAATCCGCTCGACCTCGCACTGTATGTATCGCTGTTTCCTCAGCTGATTGCGGGACCAATCGTCAGATACACGGATGTAAACGAAGCTCTCGCACACAGAACCCACAGCATTGACTCCGTTTACGGCGGAATAATGCGTTTTTCGGTCGGACTGTTCAAAAAAGTACTTGTAGCGAATGTACTCGGTGAGCTTTCGGGTTCTCTCGGTACCTCTGCTCTCGGAGGTTGGATATATGCACTCGCCGCCTCCTTGCAGATATATTACGATTTCTCGGGTTACTCTGACATGGCAATAGGTCTCGGGCATATTTTCGGATTCAGCTTTAACGAAAACTTCAATTATCCGTACATTTCCTCGAGTATTTCGGAATTCTGGCGTAGGTGGCATATATCTCTCGGCTCATGGTTCAGAGATTATGTTTACATTCCCCTAGGCGGAAACAGAGTATCCTTTGCGAAGTGGATGCGAAATGTACTTGTCGTATGGATGCTCACAGGTCTTTGGCACGGTGCTGAATGGACCTTCGTATTATGGGGACTGTATTTTGCGGCATTCCTGGTAATCGAGAAGCTGTTCGGTGAGCAAATAAAGAGGCTGCCGTCCGTTATAAAGCACGCATATGTAATCCTTGCCGTAATGATAAGCTTCGTCTTATTCAACTCCTCTTCCCTATCGGATTTTGCATTGCGTATCGGAACAATGTTTGATTTCACAAATCTCACCGACGTTGACTCGCTTTATTATCTGAAGAGCTATGCACTTACGCTTATCATTGCGATAGTCGGCTCAACTCCGCTGATAAAAAAGCTTATCGGTCGCGTGGGAGATAACGTAAAGGCTGTGCTGTCCCCCGTTGTATGTACGTCTGTTCTTCTGACTGCAAGTGCATACATCATCGGCGGCTCATACAATCCGTTCCTTTATTTCAGATTTTGACAGAAAATAACAATATGGAAAAATTATTCAAAAAAATAACCGTGGGAGTGTTCTGTCTCATTACTGCCTCTCTTATGCTTGCCCACATTCTTCTCCCCGACAAGGATGTTTCCGAAAGCGAAAGACGACATCTTGCATCACTTCCGAAATTCTCGTCAAACTCACTTCTTGACGGGGTGTATATGCAGAACCTCGAAAAGTACCTCTCGGATCAGTTTCCGCTTAGAGAGGGTTTTCGAGCAATCGGTTCTCTGACAGAGCTTGTGTACGGTCGTCTCGATGTAAACGACATATACTCACACAACGGCTATCTTGCAACACTTGACTATAAGTTCAGCGAGAGTTTGGTTGAAAAATCGGCGATAAAGTTAAGCTACGCTGCAAAACAATTCGGTGGTGAGTACTATACCGCACTGATTCCCCCGAAGGATGTATATATAAACGACGGAATTCATCCGGTGATAGATTTCGACGGTTTGAAAAATGTTTTCGACTCTGCTTCCGACGGCAAAGCTATAGACATACAAGATAAACTTGAGCTTGAGGATTATTACCTTTCCGACAGCCACTGGAGACAGGAAAAAATAACTCACCTTGCAAAATATATAACTGAGCAAATGGGTTATTCGGCTCACGAAAAGGAGTTTACGAAGAACACGATAGAGAATTTTAAAGGTGTCTACGCAGGTCAGTCCGCTATTTGGCTTGATGCTGAGGAAATAGTGTATCTGACATTTGACAGCTCGGATGAAATAAAAGTAAGCTCTATCGGTGGTGACTGCAATACTCTCTACACAACGGAAAAAGCGGAAACAAGCGTTGATATGTACGACATTTTTCTCGGCGGAGCTGTTCCGATAATATTCATTGAGAACGAGAATGCCGAAAACGATGCGACACTGTTCATTTTCCGTGACTCATATGGAAGCAGTATTGCCCCTCTTCTATCGGCTTATTTTACCGAAATAGTGTTGATAGATTTCAGGTACGTCACACTCGACTATGCACTGAAGCTCTGCTCCGACTACACGCCCGACACCGTTCTAACCCTGCTCTCCTCGGGGGTAGTAAAAAACAGCGAAATGCTACAGATAACCGTAAAATAAAAAATCGGCAAAACCAACCAAATATTAGGTAGGTTGCCGATAACAAGCAATATCTAACAGGTGTGATTTCGTCATGCCTGTTTTGCGTGGATTAATTATATAACTTTTTAATTTGTATTATAAAATATCCGTCAGGAGGCAGAGCGTCCTTTTACAGAAATTACGAAAGAATAATATTCCGAAAAAAATACATGGACGCTCTCATCCTATTGCTTTACCGTCACGGACTTTCCGATATTTCTCCTACTCCTTACTGTAAGGCTCAAAATATTCAACGCCGTTATCCTTTTCGTAAGCTTCACCGAATTTTTCGTAGTAACCTCTGTCGGTAAACTCATAGAGACTGTTTTCGTTCCCGAGTAGCATTTCAGGCAGATTGATTAACAGAAAGCAAAAGCCGAACATGACAATCACTGCCATAATCCACTGCTTAACGGTAGGACTCTTTTTGCCGCTGAAAAACAGTTCCCTTGCCAAACCTATAACAACGGGCAAAAATCCGAACAGCGAGGTCAGCAAGCCCGGAGAATATAGAGTGTTCATGCCGTAGTCACCAAAAGTTTTCATGGATGTGATGCCTATGACAATGTGAATGATTACCTCAAACGCGGAAAACAGCATGACCGCAACTCCGGCAGGCTTGCGAAATCCCCAAATCTTCAGCACGATACATCCGAGAACCACACCGCCGAAGTTGGTAATCATGTCGGTCAGTCGATTCATTGGGTAGCGGCTCAAAAAAGACGAACCGTGATCAATATTGTAAGAATAGTGCAGTCCTCCCGGTAGCACCCATTCTTCAATCACATGAAGAACCAGCACGATAATCGCAAATGTGCAGAGAATGTTGATTTTATCCCAAGCATTGCGATTTTTGTAAATTTGCACACCAAGCACAATTCCGATTGCCGCCATGACATACAGCCAAACGGAAAGCCAAGCGTTGATAACAGTTTCCATAAAAATTGCTCCTTTGCAAATATTTTTACGATACTATTGTATCAGAAAAGGAAATGTGATACAATAGTTTGAGAAAAAGTGCTACAAAGACCATATAAGTTGTAGCGAAACAAGGAGCATATTATGAAAAAGATAGGAAAACTTTGGCTTGACCTGTGGCTGTACCTGATGATTTTGGTCAGTGGTGTCATTATTGGTGTAACCGTTTGTAATTGGCATATATGGGGATTACAGCAAAAGCTGTTTGCCGCCGCAACTGCACTTCTTCCGTTTCATGTTTTGGAAGAATGGCATTTCCCGGGTGGGTTTCATACCATGTATAACCTCATGGCAAAATCCAACTACCCCGACCGCTATCCCATGAATCGTATGAGTGATATGTGGACAAACCTTATCGGTGTGATCTTCGGCTGCGTGGTATTGTTCGTTGGTGTGTCACCATTTTTCTGCGTGATGCAACTGTTTCTGTGCTGTGCCGAGGTATTCGGTCATTTCTCCGGCGGCATTTTCCTCTATCGGCAATTTCATAGCAAAGGCAAGC
>CAYWFS010000061.1:0-1932 GCA_964457685.1 uncultured Ruminococcus sp.
TTCGGATTTCTTTACACCGAGCAGAACAAGAGCCTCGTACATACCGTTTGCGTTCATTCCGGAGGGGAGAGAATACTTCTTCGCTATACGATCCCTTGCCTCCGCAGAGCCGTTACCTCCGCTTAAACCAAGCTCAAACATATCGTACCTGCTGAGATCCGATACCGCCATCACGTCATTCTCCGAAAACAGCTCCGGATGTGCCTGCGTAAAGTCCAGAAACAGCTTTGCAAGTACCTCGTCGTCGATTCCCTCTACCCCGAGATACCCTGCCTTCGATGCCTTCCGTTTTCTCCTCTCCTTGCCCTCTATCTGCGGTATGTACAGGTTGTATACGTTGATTCCGCCGAGCATTCCTTTCAGACGTGAGCGGATTATCTTTCCCCCTCCGTCACTGTCGCAGAGGATTATTACCCCACGACTGCCGAGAGCCTTTATCAGCGACCGCTTTTCTTCGTTTTTGAATATGCCGAACCCCTCTGTCGTTATGATGGTGCCGTCTATTATCCCAGAGAGCTTCGCCTTGTCGTATCTTCCCTCGACTATTACGGGAAGTGTTACCTTTATCTTCATTCGTCTTCCTCCTCCTTGTTTTCGTCTTCTTCCGGCTCCGGCGGTGTGAACAGAGTGGGGGAGAGAAGTCCCACAAGAAGCTCAAGCTCACCGTAACCGCCCCTCGACATAGTTTTCATGTTCCTGTCAGCCGTCAGACAAAGCTCCACAGCGTGCATAAAATATGCGTAGCTTGACTTTTTCGCCGCATTGCAGTACAGTCTCGCACGGAAGTCGTGTATCCCGAGTGACTTTGCAAGGTCGGCGGCATCTCGTCCGTCACGAATGAATAATGCGGCGGCACAGAGGTCGGAGAACGTCTTCGAGATTTGCCCGAGAAGCATATACGGGTCCTGACGCATTCTCATCTTCACCCCGAGAAGTGAGTAGGCTGTAGATGTATCGCCGTCTATGAGAGCGTTTGCAAGCCCGAAAGCGTCATCCTCGTCCGTCCTTGAGCAGCACATCATACATGACGGTACGTCGATTTCCGTCATTGAGTGGGCGGCACAGTAAGCGGATACCTTTTCGATTTCTCCCGAGAGTGTGTACATACTCCGTCCGCAGCAGTTCATCATGTATTCGGCGGCGGCAGGGGAGAGCTTTAGTCCGTATTCTGCGGCATGACGTGAGAGCCACGAATAAAGCTTTGACGGACTTTGGTATTCAAATCTGACGGTCTCGGCGATTTTCGAGAACGCACGGAATATGGGTGTGGGCTTTTTTTCGGTACCGCAGTCGCAACCACCGCCGGACACCTTGATTATAACCGTGGTGTCGTCACGGTCACTGTAGTCGGAAAGGATGGAAAGCAGAGCGTCACGTTCCTTTTGCTTCAGAGAATCGAGGGCGGCAAAGGAAAGCACGATGAGCTTATTCTCAGCCATAAGCGGAGGGGAGGCAAGAGCGGCTTCTATTTGATCGAGACGGCACTCACCCTCACCGAAATCAAGCTTTACTATGTTGAAGTCCGCCATGGGGTAGTTATCCCGAGCAAGCTGAACGGCGGAGAGAATGTAGCGATTTTTGAGGTAGTCCTCGTCTCCGCACAGGAAGTACATTCCTCTGAGCGAACCCGAGCGAACAAGGCGAGAGAATTCGGCTTCTGTCATGATATAACCTTTCTGTAATCAATAATTTATTTTTATTTCATAAAATGGGAATATAATAAGAGAAATGAAGAATGAAGAATGAAGAATGAAGAATGAAAAATGAAGAATGAGAAGCTGAAAATTAAGAATTATCCTACAGTTCGTTAGGAATACAAACAATTTACCACCATATTCAGGAACGGTTCCCCCCAATTACGTAGGGCGGTGGCTTGCTGCCGCCACACAAACGCAACAACCGAACCCAACGTAGGAAAAATTCACGTTCGGT
>CAYWFS010000061.1:2032-7959 GCA_964457685.1 uncultured Ruminococcus sp.
TTTTTCCATGTCGAATATCATAGATTATATAAAATGGCGAGGGGATCTTTCCTTTAACACCTCTCCGTTTTGCGAGGTCGATAACGTCATCCTCTCTATGCTGTCGTTCGTTGACTTCTCCTCTGCCGTGTCGGAGTCGCAGTACGGTATGCCGGTGAGACTTGACAAATGCTTCGATGAAAACCGCATAAAATACCCAAACGGCGAGGACTTCGGCAGTGTTGTTCCTCCCATGGTGAACGACCTCTTTGTAGCCGCCGCACGCTCTGTTAGATTCAGCGAAATATATGTGGTCGCTTACAGATGCCGCACGGACGAAACAGAGGGTGTGCAGTTTTCGGCGGTCACCTTCGTCCTCCCCGATAACTCTATCTTCGTCTCCTACCGAGGTACCGATGATACAATAGTCGGCTGGCGAGAGGATTTCTGTCTCAGCTTCACTCACCCCGTCCCCGCTCAAGCCTATGCCGCCGAATACCTTCGTGATGTCGCATCGGTCTATCGGGGAAATATCCGCACGGGTGGGCATTCAAAGGGCGGTAACCTTGCGGTCTATTCGGCGGTGTTCGCATCGGAGGAAATAAGACAGCGTGTCATTCGTGCCTACAGTAACGACGGCCCCGGATTTGTCGATGAAATAGTCCTCTCCCCCGAATTTAAATCCATGGATAAAAAAATACTTACCATAGTTCCGCAGTCCTCCGTTATCGGTATGCTGCTCGGAAGAAGCTCTGAGCTTGAAGTAACCGAAAGCACGGCGAAAAATGGTCTCATGCAGCATAATCCCTTTACATGGCAGGTCGTCGGACGGGAGCTTGTCCACCTTTCCACCGTGTCTGCGAGAGGGAAACGTCACGACGAGGTTCTTCATAAATGGCTTGGTAAGCTGCCGCCCGAAAAAAAGCGTGAATTTACCGATATTTTCTTCGGTGTGCTTGAATCCACGGGTGCGAAAACAGTGTCCGACCTCACGAGAGAACAGCTTCCGAAGCTCCTTGCCGCATCGAGAACACTCGGCAATCTCGGTAAAGAGGAAAGAGAGGTCGTCTATGAGCTGACAAGAGGACTCTTTGACGCAATGAAAAAATAACCACGATAATTATAGCACAAAAATCAGAAAAAGTAAGCATGAACGGAGCAAAGATAGCAAATAACGGAGCTTTTTATATGATTTGAGGTGCTTAAATGCATTTGACATAATCGTGAGTTAGTGATATAATGAAAAAAATTACATTTATAAGGAAGATTAGATGAAAAACAAGAAACCGATAGACCCCCGTATTGGTATAGTCGGCGGTCAGGCTGTCCTTGAGGGCGTTATGATGAAGTCGGGTGAGGATTGCTCTCTCGCCGTCAGAACCCCCGAGGGAAACATCGCCGTCGATAACACAAAGTTCGTGTCACTCAGAAAAAAATATAAATTCTTTAACCTCCCCCTGATAAGAGGTATCGTCTCGTTTATTGAACAGCTCAAGCTTTCCATGGATATGCTTACCAAATCCGCGGAAATGCAGGGAATAGACACAGAAGAACCCGAAACAAAATTTGAAAAATGGCTCTGCGATAAGCTCGGAGATAAGCTCATGGGAGTTGTCGCTTCCATCGGTATGGTGCTTGGACTTGTCCTCGGTGTCGGTCTTTTCGTCATGCTCCCGACCTTTGCCGCAAAGGGTGTCGATTTCCTCACGGGCGGCTTTGTCGGTAAGTATCGCTTCCTCCGTGCATTGGTCGAGGGAGTGATCCGTATTGCAATCTTTGTCGGATATATAGGTCTTACCGCACTCATGCCCGATATGCGTCGTACCTATGAATACCACGGTGCGGAGCATAAATCCGTAGCCTGCTTTGAAAAGGGACTCCCCCTTACTCCCGAAAATGCGGCAAAATGCACTCGCTTCCACCCCAGATGCGGCACAAGCTTCATGTTTGTTATGCTCATCATCTCCATTGTCGTAAACTCGTTCCTCACATGGGATAACGTGTGGATGCGTTTCGGTCTGAAAATACTCACCCTTCCTCTTATCGTAGGTCTCGGCTTTGAGTTCATAAGATATGCCGGAGCTCACGATAACCTGTTTGTGAAAATAGTGTCCGCTCCCGGTCTTTGGATGCAGAGAGTTACCACAAAGGAACCCGATCTCACTCAGCTTGAGGTAGCTCTCGAAGCACTTGAAAACGCAATCCCCGAAGAATACAGAGAGCATAAAAATACAGAAGATAACGAATAATAATACAAAAATCGAAATGAATCTTGAAACAGCCGCAAAAAAGCTATGCGAGGTCGGAATAGAGGATTCCGAATTTGAGATTCGCCTGCTTGCGGAGCGTTTTCTCAAAATCCCGATGTCGCAGTCGTTGTTCAGAAAAAAAGAAGAGCTTTCGGAAATGTCGGGTTTTGGCGAATTTATGACGGCATTTGACGAAAGACTGCACCGCCGACCGCTTCAGTATATCCTCGGTGAATGGGAATTCTACGGACTTCCGTTTAAGGTGAACGAAAATTGCCTTATCCCGCGTCCCGATACGGAGCTTATAGTCGAAAGTGCGGTAAAACACCTGAATAAGCTGAAAAATAAAGAAAAATATACCTGCCTTGACCTTTGTACAGGCTCGGGATGTATTGCAGCGGCAGTAATGAGCCGTGTAAAAAACGCACATTTCACCCTTGTCGATATTTCGGAGTCGGCACTTGAAATCGCACGGGAAAACATAACCGCACTGGGCCTTTCCACCCGAACGGATTTTGCTTGTGCGGACGCAATGTCGGAAATTTTCTTGTCAAGCGTAAAATTCGACCTTGTGTGTGCAAATCCCCCGTACATAAGAGAGGACGATATGCAGACTCTTGAAAAGGAGCTTTCGTTTGAGCCGAGAATAGCTCTCACAGACGGCGGTGACGGACTCAGCTTCTACCGTGCGATAATAAAGCTGTATAAAAATTCGCTTTCCGAGGACGGAGCAATCGTGTTTGAGCATGGCTTTGACCAGTATGAAAGCGTAAGTGAAATCGCACGGGAAAACGGAATGACGGCACAGGTGATAAAGGACTACGGAGGTCGTGACAGAGGTGCATTCCTTAAAAACGAATCTCCCGTGACATAAAACTAAGTCAATATGAATATAGAAATACTTGATACAACACTTCGAGACGGTGCCCAGGGAGCGGGAGTAGAGTTCTCACCCGATGATAAGCTGCATACGATAATGGAGCTTGACGAGCTTGGTGTCTCCTACATCGAGGTGGGAATGATAACGACCCGTGCGGAAGCCGAGCTTATCGACAAAATAGCAAGAGTGAAGCTGAAAAAAGCAAAGCTGTGCGTATTTTGCCGTACAGTTAAAGCAGGGGAGAAGCCCGAGAACGACGAACACCTCGTACTGTCGAAAAACGCTCATACCTCCGCCGCCGTCATCTACGGAAAAGCCTCCCTCATCCACGTCACAGAGGTTCTCGGAGTGCATCCCGAGGAAAACCTGCGAATGATAAGGGAAAGTATAAAATACCTCAAGGACGGCGGAAAAGAGGTCATATTCGATGCGGAGCATTTCTTCGACGGCTACTCCGAAAATCCCGAATACGCAATGGCAGTGGTAGATGAAGCTCTCCGTGCAGGTGCGAAAACGGCGGTACTCTGCGACACAAACGGAGGTGCATTGCCTGACGTAATAGGAGTCGTTACAAGAGCCGCAGTCAAAAGGTTCGGTGGCAGAATAGGCATCCACTGTCATAACGATATGGGCATGGCGGCGGCGTGTACCGTTTCCGCTGTGCTTGAGGGAGCGTCACATATTCACGGAACGGTCGGCGGTGTCGGAGAAAGATGCGGAAATGCAGACCTCTGTACACTAATCCCCGTCCTCCAGTTGAAGCTCGGCATGAATTGTATCGGCGACAGAATCGGAAGTCTCACAAAAGCGGCAAGACGTATAGCAAACGCCGCAAACCTCTCCTTTGACGAGAAAGCTCCCTTTGTCGGAGGCTACGCTTTCACCCATAAGGCAGGTGCCCACATAGACGGAGTAAAAAAATACCCGGCTTCCTTTGAGCATATCCCCCCGTCGGATGTAGGAAACGAAAGAAATATCGTCATAAGCTCTCTTTCGGGCAGGGCGGCACTCCTCGATAAGCTGAGAGAATATCTCCCCGAGGAATATACACGAATAGATAAGGATGACGTGAGACTCCTTTCACTCATGAATGAGCTTAAAGAAAGGGAAAGCATAGGCTACGACTACGAGGACGCAGGTGCATCGTTCGCACTTCTTGCAAATCGTGCATTCGGTATCCGCAGTGATTGCTTCAAGCTCATCAGCCTTAAAGTAATGACGGACGAAAACGACGGCGGAGAAGAAATGCTGCATTCGTCTGCGGTCATAAAAATATCCGTGGGCGGAGAAGAAGCTCTTACCGCAGGAGAGGGAAACGGACCCGTAAACGCTCTCGACGAAGCCCTCAGACACGCTCTGATGCCGTTTTATCCCGAGGTGGGACGAATGAAGCTGACGGACTATAAGGTTCGTGTGCTTGATTCAAACGCAACAGCGTCAAGAGTAAGAGTTGCAATCGAATCCACGGACGGCGAGTTTGTATGGAGAACAACAGGCGTGTCCGGAGACGTGATAAACGCAAGCTGGCAGGCACTGAGAGACTCCGTGGAATATATGATAAGCCAAAGAGAAAAAAAGACCGCCAGAACAATAAAAGAATACCTCGAAGCTATAGCAAAATAAATTTTGCCACAAAATGACGCAAAATAAAGAATAAAATAAAAAAATCTAAGCCAAACCCAAAAAACAAAAAACAAACCCACTCATAAAGTTTAGGTCAAGCCTTTTCAAAGGCTTGTAGGGGTCAAGGGGACAACGTCCCATTGTAACTCCACACGAAAGGCAGCATATATGAAAAAAACCGTAATATTACTCTTCGGCGGACATTCCTCCGAATACAGCGTATCACTTTCCTCAGCATACGGAGCCCTCGAAAATATAGATACCGAACGCTATAACGTCGTTAAGGTGGGCATAACAAAGGAGGGTAGCTTCTACCTCTACGAAGGCGAGAACGAGCTTATCCGTGACGACAGATGGCATACGGACGGCAAAATCACCCCCCTCACCCTCGACCTTGCGAATAAGACCTTCCGTGCGGGAGAGCGTGAAATAAAACCCGACGCAGTCCTCCCCATGCTGCACGGCAAAAACTGTGAGGACGGTACCCTACAGGGAATGCTTGCCCTCATGGAAATACCCACTGCCGGTTGCGGATGTACTTCCTCTGCCGTCTGCATGGATAAAGCATTCACAAAAGCCGTTATAAGCTCCGATACCGAAATAAATCAGGCGAAAGCCGTCGTGATCCGTGCCGAGGACTACACAAACAACACGGCAGACGAAATCCGTGAAAAATGCGAAATAAAGCTCGGCTACCCCATGTTCGTAAAACCGGCAAACGCAGGCTCCTCCGTCGGAGTAACAAAGGTAAAAAGTGCCGCTGATTTTGACGAATCGATAAAAACCGCTCTCCGTGAGGACGACAGAGTCCTTGTCGAGGAGTTCATAGACGGACGTGAGATAGAAGTAGCGGTTCTTGAGGAGCATGGAAAATACTATGCGGCACATCCGGCTGAAATAGACCACGGCTCATCCGAATTCTACGACTACGAAACGAAATATGTAAACGATGCGTCCTCGTTCTATATTCCGGCAAGAATAAGCGAGGAAAAGCAGGAGGAGGTAAGAGAAGCGGCACTCTGCGTGTTCAAGGCACTTGGATGCAGAGGATTTTCGAGAGTGGACTTCTTCCTCGACAAAAACGGACGCTTTGTGTTCAACGAAATAAATACCCTCCCCGGCTTTACCCCCATCTCGATGTACCCGAAGATGATGATGAACGACGGAATATCGTATAAAGAGATTCTCACGAGAAT
>CAYWFS010000062.1:0-5726 GCA_964457685.1 uncultured Ruminococcus sp.
TAATCTTCATTTTGAGTGAAGAAATCGTTCTTTTTTGTTATTTCATAAGCTCATCTGTTAGACGGAGAATTTCAGGGGCAAGCCTTTTACGTTCTTTTTTCAGTATGCGATTGTAGATAGGGTAGGCAATGGATACAAGGACTATTCCGACAACTCCAACTGCTATTCCGACAATCATCGACGTAAGAGTGCCGAGAATATTTCCGAAGTCGCTCATAACAAGGCTCATTCCGATTCCGAGTACCAAAGCACCGATAACTCCTATTATTATCGAAGCCTTAGAAGCCTTTGCATATATTCCTGCGTCAAGTCGGCGAAGCTGTTCAAGTTTATCCTCGTTTTTTTCTTCCGATATATATTTTTTTCGTATTTCTTTAATTTCTTCCTGTGCATTTGCGGAATATGTGTAGTTGAAGCGTTCTCCGTCAGCCATTTGAGGTATCCTCCGTTTTTTTGTTGCTTGTTATTATCATGTATACAGCCATAACGATTATAAAAAACGATATGGCTGTTCCCGTTAAGCCGAGCATTATTTGCTTTGATGCAGGAGTCATGCCCGAGTCGCCGAATGTGGTCAGCATTGTGCTTTCAAGAGTCAGAAGCGACACACATGCGGAAACGAGACTTATTGCCTTTGATGCGGAATATACGGGACTGTTGTATTTTCTGTATTTTATCAAATTAACGACAGCGAGTGAAAGTGAAGCGAATGTATAGGCAGCCATTGCAATAGTGGTTATTTCGTGGTGATGAAAGGTCTTGTTTCCGCTTACCATATAGAATATCATACAGGAGATTGAGATATTCATGAATAGCAGCAGGATTCCGCAGACACGGCATTTGATTTTCTCGGTTGCGATTTTCTCTCCGGGTTTGTTCTTCCGCGTATGCCTGAAAAGAAAGAATCGCATTACTGCAAGGGCGGCATAGTATACGGCAAGAGAGTAAAACCATAAATCACGGTAACGAATGCCCAAGGCGAGCTGTAGTACCGAATATGCAGTATTCCACAAAAGTGAAGCGGAAAGTGAGATGTTTACTCTCAGGTGTGTGTCACTTGTCCAGCGTGAAACAAATTTGTTTTCTTTTTTGAATGCCTTAAAAAATCCGATTAGAGACGGGATTCTCAAGCATGACACCGTAAGCGTGTAGAAAGCGAGGGCGTATGAGAAGGAAGAGATTATTACGTCATCTCTCAGAAACAGCAGTGAATACACGAGAAACACGGCGGATAGCGGAATAAGTACGAAAATAACGGCAATATGCGGAAACAAAATTGTAAGTCCGAGCTTTTTCATTTATTCCCTACGAAGCTTGACGATAAAGGTACTTCCTTCTCCGACAACACTTTCAACGCATATTTCCGCGTGCATAATATCTATAACACGTTTAACGAGTGCGAGTCCGAGTCCGTTTCCGGCACTTGAATGCGAGGTGTCTCCCTGGTAGAATTTCTCGAAAATACGACTTCCGACCTCGGCACTCATTCCGCAACCGTTGTCTCTTACCGTTACCGTTGCACTTGTTTCGTCCGCAGTCATCCCGACAAATACCCGTCCTCCGATCTCCGTGAATTTGAGTGCGTTTGAGAAAAGGTTATTCCAAACAAGTGCGAGAAGCTCGCTGTCGGATTTTATTTTTACGTCCTCCGCAATATCCGTGTCAAGCTCTATGTTTTTGCCCTCCCACACATTTTCGTATTGCAAAAGGGAGGCACATATTTCTTCTCCGAGGTCAAATTCCTTGAAATTCGGATGTATCTGCCCGTTTTCAAGGCGATTCAGCTTTAAAATATTCGTCAGCATATCGGACATTCTTACCGTGCTGTTCGTGATTTCCTTTGCGTATTCGATTCTCTTTTCCTCGGACAGAGCAGGGTCTTGCAGAAGTGTTGCATAACTCCTGAGAACGGCAAGCGGAGTTTTCATTTCGTGGGAGACGTTTGCGATAAAATCCGTTCGCAGAGTTTCCACACTTCCAAGCTCCTCTGCCATTTTGTTAAAGCAGTCGCTTATTTGACCGAAGCTTTCATCTGTGCCGAAGCTGCTTTGCTTTTTCAGACGAACGGAAAAATCGCCGTCTATTATAGATTTTGCACCCTCCGTTATACGTTTGACAGCCATATCAACGGTGAGCTTACGTCGCACGGTATCTATTGCGAAAAATATGAAGCTCAGAAAAAATATGTTTAGCATTGTGAGCTTTGCGGCGGCATTCAGGTTTTCGGCGGTGAGTGTTATATTAAGAGTATCTGTAAGTGTAGACACAAACAACACGGTAGAGCAGCTGATTACAAAGGAAATTGTCAGCAGAAATACCGTGTAGTTTCGCACAAGACGTAGGACTGATTGGATTTTGCTGCTGTTTTTCATTTCAGTACCGCCTTATAGCCAAGTCCGTGAACAGTTTTTATCTCAAAATCATCGCAGGCGGAGAGCTTTCCCCTCAGTTTTGTCACATAAACGTCTACCGCCCGTGGAGCAGTTTCCGTGTCCGCATCCCAAAATTCATCCATAAGCTGTGTACGGGTAAAGGTCTTTTTCGGATATGAAAGAAGCTTGTACAGAATACAAAATTCACGATTTGTCAGAGGAATTTCTTCGTTGTTCAGGTAAGCGGTGTGTTCGTCCGCATCCATAGAGAAGCTTCCGATTTCTATCTTGCGGCTCGAAGAAATCCTTGCTCGTCTCAGAATTGCACCTATACGCAGATAAAGCTCATCAAGGTCTATGGGCTTAACCATGTAGTCGTCCACACCTATACGAAAGCCTCTTTGCTTTGAAGCAATGTCATCCCGTGCGGTCATAAACAGTATCGGAATATCCTCGTTCTGTTCTCTGACACTTTTGGCAAACTCAAATCCGTCTGTGTCTGGCATCATTATATCGGAAATTATAAGGTCAAGCATATTTTCGTACAGTGCATCGTATGCTTCACTTGCGTTAAGACAACCTATCGCTTCGTAACCGTTTTGATTTAGATAGGAGCAAACAGCCTTGTTCAGTTCCCTGTCATCCTCAACGACCAATATCTTAAACATGGTTTATCCTCCGTAATTCAGTATGGCTTACTGTATATCATACCACTCAAATGTTAAGATTTTGTTTGCGTTTGGCAGGAGTCTTGAAAAAATCAGATAAGCATATTATTCCCGATTGCTTTTCAGCCTTGCAATGTACTCGTCTGCTGTGTTTTTTCGTTTTGTTGCCTCCGACAGCTGCTTTTCAAGCTCGGCACGTCTGAGCGATTTGTGTCTATCAATTGAACCCATCGCTTTTGCGGTTTCAAAGTTCGCTTTTGATTCAGCCTTTACTGCCGAAAAAGTTGCTTTGTCAACCTCATGTTGAGCCTTTGCGTCCTTTTTCATGTCTTCAAAGGCTTTTTTTAAAAATTCATTTATTGCCATTTCGTCAGACTCTTTCTTTCAGGAGTTTGTCACTGAGGGCGATTATTTCCTCTGCATACTTCTTTCGGCGGTTATTTAAAATACGTTTGTATATCGGATAGCACGAAACAGCCATCAGCATACCGACAACTCCTATTACAATGCCGGGAAGCATGGGAGAGGAAAGCCCCAAGGTATCTCCTAAATCGGTCATAACGAGGCTCATGCCACAACCCATTACAAGTGCGGAAAATGAACCGAAAGAATAAGCGAAAGCAAGAGCGGGCTTTTTCACACGTTTGTCAAGCTTTCTTAATTCGTAGATCTCCGTATGCTCACGTTCGGTGTACTGAGTGCGTATTTTTTCAACTAAATAATTTCTGTCGTTTTTGTTCATTGTTGTTCTCCTTTTGGTTTATGCCCGTATTATATCCGAATTTTGTTTGCCGTTTTTTTGAGAAATGTTTGAGTTATGTTAAATTGTACTTTCTTTTCGGCAATTCATGTGTTATACTAAAATAAAAACGGAAAGCAAGGTGCTTATATGAAGAAGCCCAACATTGTATTTATTTTGTCGGATGACCACGGAAACTGGGCGATGAACTGTGCCGGAAATAAGGAGCTGATTACCCCGAACCTCAACCGTCTGTCGGAGAGCGGCATACAGTTTGACAACTTTTTCTGTGCATCCCCTGTTTGTTCGCCTGCCCGTATGTCAATATTTACGGGTAAAATTCCGTCTCAGCACGGTGTTATAGACTGGCTTGCGGACGGCCATTGTGATTACGGACAGCTTGACGATGACCTCAAAAAGAATCTGGCGCTTGATTCTCCTGCTTGGGAATACAGATGGCCGAAAGATCAGCTCAGTGACGCTAAGGGAATACGATTCCTCGACGGTCACAAGACGTTTACCGAAGTGCTTGCTGAAAACGGCTACAAATGCGGAATATCCGGAAAATGGCACATGGGAGACGCAGGAAATCCCCAGGCAGGCTTTACATGGTGGAGAACCCTTGCCATGGGCGGAGATAACTACAAATATCCCGTTGTGCTGAAGGACGGAAAGTTCGGCCTTTTAAGGGATAAGTATGTAACAAGGTACATTACGGAAAACGCACTCGAATTTTTGGATGAACAAAAGGGAAGCGATGAGCCGTTCTATCTTTCCGTGCATTATACCGCACCTCACGCACCGTGGGATAAGCACCATCACGAAAAGGATGTGTACGAGAAATACGATGATTGCTCGTTTGAATCCGTTCCCAATATGCCTACGCATCAGTGGGGAGGATACTACGGTACATACAGCTCCGAGGAGGAACGTATTGCAGTAAGAAGAAAGAACTTGCAGGGATATTTTGCCGCAATCACATCAATGGACGAATGCATAGGTCAGATTCTCGATAAGCTTGACGAAATGGGAATAAGAGACAACACCCTTGTTATTTTCACCGGAGACAACGGTATGTGTATGGGTCATCACGGTCTGTTCGGCAAGGGGAATATAACGATTCCGATGAATATGTTTGAAGAATCCATTCATGTTCCGTTCCTTATTTCTCAGCCGGGTGTGATACCGCAGGGAAAGCATGAAAACGGAATGTTCAGCCATTACGATATATTTAACACATTGATGGAATACATAGGAATACCGTATTCGTTTGAAAGCACCATGCCCGGAATTAGCTTTGCTCCGATACTTCACGGCGAGACAATGGACGGAAACGAACATATTGTAATAGCGGATGAGTACGGTCCTGTAAGAATGATTCGCACGAACGAATGGAAGTATGTGCATAGATTCCTCAACTACGAGGGCATGAACGAGCTGTACGATTTGGTGAACGATCCGACAGAACAGAACAACCTCTACGGCAAAGAGGAATATGCCGCCGTTGCAACCGAGCTTAGAAATGCACTGTTCGACTGGTATGACAAGCACGCCGACCCGAATTATGACGCAAGCCGTATACGCTGTGACGGAATGGGACAGACAAACCGAATTTACCCCCGTGCCGAAAAAGACAGCGATATGTTTCGCCTGATTTGAAAAGCAGATACACAATTGAATTGAGTTAAAAAATATGCACACGTAGCTGTGATTGGCTTTTTGGGGTGCATATTGTTTTTATCGGTGCAGTTCTTTGTGTTACGATACTCCGATATAATATATAATTCGATGAATGTACAAAAATAGGAATAAAATTCACAAATACGTTATTGGAATGTTTGACTAAATATGATAAACTTATCTCAAATAGATGTGTTATTGTGTTGGTTTGATGAGGATGATAGTAAAACCGATACGTAAAAGAAATCCTATGCGTGATTATGAAAT
>CAYWFS010000062.1:5826-7899 GCA_964457685.1 uncultured Ruminococcus sp.
CATCGTCTACAACTTTAACGAGATTATATGGTAATTCATTTTCTTCCATTGCGTCTACCAGCCGTGCGATTTCTACATATTCTTCTAATGAACTCTCATCTGTTTTGTTTGCAGCATTTATCGGATGTAAAACCGGACTTACAGATAGAACCTATGGTAATTTGGTTGATGCGGCTCTTGACAAGGGTGTTGATTGTGCAATTGGATGAAACAATGAAACTTATCCAGCCGATACAAGCAAATGGATAGGATTGTTTTTTGAAGAATGTGCAAATTCAGGTTCGATTTCAGATGATTAGAGTATGCGGATTACTGGCTGCAGTTTGAAAGCTGTATTGATTATGACTCTGTTTGCGATAGGTATATAGGCGATTCTGATACATCCATCTATTTAGATTGATTGAAGGAGATAGGTATGAAAAATAAGCTGACTGCGTTCTTATCACTGGTATTGTTTTTCTCTGTTGTGGGTACAACCATAGCGTATGCTAATACAACAAATTTTTCGACTATGGTAGGTGCGGAACAATCATTTGGAAGCGAGCCGATTGATTACTGGGAAATTCGTGATGAGGCGGAAGAAACGAGGGCAATGGTATACAATCTAACTGCGGAATCAACGCAGCGTTCGCTTCAGACTGCTACTGTTTCATATAATCGAACGATGAACAATAGTCTTAGTGATTATGTGGATGTATATGTAGATGATTTGGGGAATGAGTATGTGTATGATATGGATGGTTCTGTAATTGGAATGTACGTTGTAAATAATTCTAACGTGGGAATCTATTCTTCGGGCAATAATGTGTCTGTAAATACGCACTCATCTCAGACTTTTGAAGAAAAAGCACACCGATTTTTAAGTTCTGTATATGGAGATTGGTTTGATAAATATCAACTGTTGTCCATTGAATACAAGCATGATACGAAGAAGTATTGCATTAAATATGCTGTGAAGATCGGTGAGTATATAACCAATGAGGTTTGTACAGTAAATGTAGACGAAAATGGCTCTATTTGCAACTACGGGATAGCAAATAAAGACACTTTTGAAGCCGTTACAGAAGCTGACGTTGCCGGTTATGAAGAAAGCGAACTTGTTTCGTATGCAATTGATTGTGTAGAAGTGTTGTATCCAAACAATATGGTTTCTTCGGATGTAACCAAGATAACTTTAGTGAAGTTAAATGGGCAATTCTATTTTCAGATGAATGTTAGCGTGGTAGTAGGTTCGGCGTTGGAAAACGATATTATTGCACAGGTTGTTTATTATGCGATTGACTAAAATTCTGAGATGGAATATAATCTTGATTTTTGGGATAGTCGTATCAAATCTGGTGACAGTAGTCTTGCTTTTCGGGAATAATGAGGAGAATGCTGAAAAAATAATTTTTTCTATACCTGATAAAATTGTATTGCACTATAAAAATGAAGTAATGACGATTGATCAGGGAGAACCTTACTTTGATGAAATTGTAGAACTAAATCAGATGAGAACGGATATAGTAGAGTACTTTGTTGAAGTGAATGATAATGGAAATTTTTTTGCTGATGAGTATTATATGGAGTATTGTTATGAAGAACCGTATAATATGTCAGTTGAAAACCGTTTAGAGCGGAAAACTTATCCTGTGAGTAAGTTATGCTTTATTCTTACCGGTGAGCAGAACAATTGTATTAGATTTTATTCAGACAACGAAGATTTACTTGGAACTGTCGGACAATTAAATAGTAATACTGATTTAATTCGATTATGTGCCGGATTAATCGGAAAATAATATGTCATATGCAAAAAAACTTTATTTGTACCATGATATGAGCGATGATGAGATTGACAGTGTATCAAAACAGATTGGTCTTTATTGTGTTCTCGCAAAAAACAACGCAAACTATAATTCACAGGTAGGCAGAGAATTCGATGGAAGCGGAATACAAATGTAACACTTCTATTCTCAACTGCAATAATCCGAATAAAAAACAGCATCGGCATTACTGTACGTACCGGTGCTGTTTCTCTATTATTCAAGATGGCGATTTCGGTTACATGAGGATCGGCTGTTTTGTGAGAACGTC
>CAYWFS010000063.1:0-2695 GCA_964457685.1 uncultured Ruminococcus sp.
TCTTCATTTTTTCAACTCATTGTACAATATTTTGCTTGCAATGTCAAGATAACTTCGGCAAAATGCGGGGGATTCTGCTTTGCCGAAAACCACCGCTTAACCGAAAAATCACCGACTTCTTTATCACTTTTTATCACCGCTTACGATGAAGCCGTTAATCTTGTTCCGTGTAGAGCCTTTCCCTCGTCATTTCCGCTTTTCGTGCGGCAGGGAGTGAGTCGGAAATTTTCGCTTTCGTCATTGCCTGTTGAAATGCTTTATCTCCCCCTATTCCCACGTGAACTGTGACAGACCGCATCCGCCCGTCTTTTCATCCCCTCCCGTGATATAATTCCGTCACCATCAAATTATAATTCGGGAGAAAACAAAAATGAAAAACGAAAAAATACTTACAGACGTAAAAAAGACCGCCGTCCTCGACCTGCTTCGCCGTACCTCTCTCTATGTCACCCTTGCCGTCATCTCCGCCGTCCTATCATCCGCAGAGCTGTTTCCGAATACATATCCACTCGGAATTGCGTTCGTTTCCGCTATGCAGGGGCTGAAAATCACATCCGTCTCCCTCCTCGGTGCAGTATTCGGTACACTTCTTTCGGGCGAGCGTGCTTTTCCTCTACTCCTTTCGTTCCTTGCGAGAATAGGTCTGAGTCTGTATCTCGGAGAGGGAAAACGGCACGGCAGAGAGCTTTTTACCACTCTCCTTGACGAAAATATCTACCTCCGAATGACCGCTTCCTCTGCCGCAGCACTTGCCTGTGGTGCATGGAGTGTCGCCGCAAATGACTTCGGGTACTACAGATTGTTCGGTGCGGTGCTTTCTACCCTTATGACCCCCGTATTTACATACCTCTTCGCCGCCGCCTTCGATAAACGAATGAAATCCTCGACTGTCTGCGAAATCGGAGCGTATTTCACCCTTGCCGCCACCACATATGCCTTTCACAGACTCGGCGGAGACGTTTTCGAGCTTGGGTATGCCGCCGCTTTCTTCATCACCGTCATCTGTGCGAAAAAATACGGTATCTATCGTGCAGTCTCCGTCGCTGTCTCGTGCGGTTGCGTGCTTGAAAGTGAAATGATTCCACCACTTGCACTTGCCGCCGTCATGAGTGCCTTGTTTTTCTCACGCTCTCCGCTTCTTGCACTGTCCTCTGCGGTTGCCCTATCCTCCGCATACGGAATACTTACGGGAGGTCTTGACGGATTTTTAACCCTTTTTCCGCCGTCTACTCTTGCCGCTTCTCTCGTTTACCCGTTCCTTGCATTGGGAGGGGAGGGCGTGGCAGTCGTGCTGTTCGGTCGGAGACTGAAAAAAGCCTCATATGCCATGGCAGACGTGAAGGTGTCGTCCGAGGAATACAGACAGAGGGTCGGAGGTATAGCACAGTCCCTTGTCACAACCTCTGCGGTGATAAGTGCCGTTGCGGAAAAGCTGAGAAAGCCGAGCGTGCAGAATATAGAAGACATGGTGGGGACGGTGTTTTCACGTCACTGCGGTCTATGCCCGAGACGGGATAGGTGTCCGAGAGACAGCCTCAGCGAAATCATGGTGAAACGGATAGTCGAGAGAGGGGAAGTGGGTGCTGCGGACGTACCGACAAAAAATGCGTCAACCTGCTGTAATATAGGAAAAATACTGGATGAAATAAATTCCGCAGTCGCACTCAAGCTTAACGATACGGATGACGCTCTGATGACCTCTGCGGAGGATATGGCTGCCGTGGGAGAGCTTCTTTGCCGAATGGATAACTCACACGAGAGGGAGTTTAAAGAGAACAGGGAGCTGTCTGCAAAGCTTGAAAGACTGCTTAGATACAACGATATTGCGGCAAGCGGAGTGAAAGTGCTGGGAGAGCGGCATAAAAGAGTGTTTGTCGGGGAAATAGAGGTGGCGAGTGCGAGAGTCGGAGGGGATGACCTTCGCCGCCTTGTCGGAGAAATACTGGGCGGAGAATTTACACAACCCGAGTTTGCTCTTGACGGAAATACTCTCTCAATGAAGCTGGAGTCGGCGGTAAGGCTCGAGATAAACGCAGGCTCTTTCGGAATGGCGGCAAATACCGTTGACGAATACTGTGCGACACATGAGAACGAAAAGCCTGTAGTCACCGTCGAGGATAAGCAGTCGGGTGATACAATATGTACATTTGAAGCCTCGGGAAAAAGGTACATGATAATATCGGACGGCATGGGAAGCGGACGGGAAGCATCGGTAACGTCGGGACTTGCCGTAACACTCCTGAGACAGTATATAGAGGGAGGAGCGGAGCTTGAAAATGCACTTGAGCTGCTGAACGGAATATTGCGTAGGATGGGACGGGAATGCTTCACGACAATGGATATATGCGAGATAGACCTCTATACATCGGAAGCGAGATTCATAAAATCGGGAGCCGCACCGTCGTTTGTGCTGAGGAACGGGTCCATATACCGCCTGCAATCGAAAACAGTGCCGATAGGAATAATAAGAGCGATAGACGCAGAGCAGATAAGGTTCGAGATAGAGGACGGAGATACGGTGGTAATGCTGTCGGACGGAGCGGCAAGATCGTATGAGGAGGTGCCGTGGCTGCTGGACATGATGACGAGTGACGAGGTGGTGCTGCACGGAAGCCCGGAAAATGCGGCGATGGCAATAGTGAGCGAAGCGGCAATGAGAGGCTCCGCAGACGACATAACAAGCGGAATAATGAGA
>CAYWFS010000063.1:2795-7748 GCA_964457685.1 uncultured Ruminococcus sp.
GAGCGAAGCGGCAATGAGAGGCTCCGCAGACGACATAACAAGCGGAATAATGAGAGTAAGGGTTAAATGAAGAATGAAGAATGAAAAATGGAAAACCGGAGATTTTGTTTTGCTGACGGATGGAAACCGCCCATACGGAATTGGGGGAACTGTTTCTATATTTGGTTTGTCGAAAATCATAGAAAACGGAAAACCTCGGATTTAGGCTATCTTGTCGTGATATGGCAATCTCCAAATCTACCGTATGGGCGGTTACCGCATTTCGGTGGCTTGCTCCCGCCGTCTGAATTATAGGACTCAGCGATATTTCATCAGACCGAACGTGATTTTTCCTACGTTGGGTTTGCTTGTTACGTTTGTGTGGCGGCAGCAAGCCACCGCCCTACGGAATTGAGGGAACTGTTTCTACATTTGGTTTGTCGAAAATCATAGAAAACGGAAAACCTCGGATTTAGGCTATCTTGTCGTGATATGGCAATCTCCAAATCTACCGTATGGGCGGTTACCGCATTTCGGTGGCTTGCTCCCGCCGTCTGAATTATAGGACTCAGCGATATTTCATCAGACCGAACGTGATTTTTCCTACGTTGGGTTTGCTTGTTACGTTTGTGTGGCGGCAGCAAGCCACCGCCCTACGGAATTGAGAAATCCAATCCACATTGCTCGGGGGAGTGAAAAAATGAAGAATGAAGAATGAAAAATGAAATTGAAAAAGCGGAGCTTTTTCTTCTGAATAATCCCAAGCGAAGTTGGATTAAACAAAACTGAAAGAACGAAGGTCTTTCTCAATTCATTTTATTTTTGTAGTTTTCTTGTTAATAAAACTGTAAATTTAACGTAAACTGTTGACTTGTTCGGTGTGAAATTGTATAATGAAGTTAACACAAAACAAAAAAGGATGGTATATACCATGAATAAAAAGCTTCTTGCTCTTGTTCTTGCTCTTACTATGCTTGCCCCCGCCGTCATCTCCTGTTCAAACGGCGATTCCGACGAAACTAAGGGCGGCTCTTCCGTCTCTGGCGATAACACCGTTGTTGACAGCGATGATGCAGCGGAAGAGGAAACCGAAACAACCCGTGCCGACGTTAAGGACAGCCTCCCCGATGACCTCAACCTCGGCGGAGATACCGTGAACGTCTACCACTTCGGCTCCGAGAATACCCTTAACTACGATACCCTCGGTGAAATGGGCGGTGACGTTGTGCTTGACGCTGTCTATAACCGTAATATCTCGGTTGAAGACAGACTTAACTGTAAGATTAACTACATTGAAGGCTCCTCCGACTGGAACAGCTTCCCGTCCGATGTCCTTACATCCCTTAACTCCGGCTCCACAGAGTACGATATTATCATGGAAGAATCCTCCAGACTTTGGCAGCAGTCCGTTCAGGGTCTCTACCATAATCTCATCGACCAGCAGTACCTCGACCTCGATGCTCCCTGGTGGTACGGCAGTATGATGGAAGAATCCAACCTCGATAACGAACACCGCTTCTTCCTCAACGGCGATATATGCCTCTCCGTAATGCTTTATGCGTCCGCTACATACGTTAATAAGGGTATGTATACAGACTACTTCGGAGATATAAGCGAGCTTTACAACATGGTTCTCGACGGAACATGGACCTACGATAAGTTCATGGACTACTGCCGTCAGGTATATACAGACGTAAACGGTGACGGTATGCTTGATACAGAGGATATTACCGGCTTCAGATATGAGCAGTGGGGCTTCCCGAACTATGCCTCCATGTCCACAGGTCTTACCTATATCACCCGTGACGAAGACGGCTACCCCGTACTCGATATCCTCAGCGAACAGGGTATTAAGTGGGCGGACACACTCTATAAGCTCCTTTACACAGAAAATATGGCTCTCCATGAAGACGGCGGCAGAGTAAACTCCTTCATCAATAAGAAGTCCCTCTTCTGCCCCGGTCAGTTTGAAACCGCACATAGCCTCCGTGACGTAGACTTCGAGTACGGTATCATCCCCTATCCGAAGCTTGACGAAACAGTTGACTATATGTCCGGTGCAGGTACAGCAAACGGTAACGGCGTAGCTATCCCGATTTCCGTTTCTTCCGACAGAGTAACAAACCTCTGTGCCGTAATCGAAGCTCTCTGTGCAGAGTCCTACAGAAAGGTAGTTCCCGCATGGTACGATACAGCACTCAAGGTTAAGTACGCAGACGGTCTCGAAGACGCACAGATGGTAGATATTATCTACGAACACATCAACTCCCCCTTCATCATGATGGCGGATAAGGAAATGGGTACAGGCTCTATCTTCACAAACGGTGTATACGGCTCCTCCGCTGAAGGTGCGTTCACATCCTACTACGAAAAGCAGAGCAAGGTTCTCGATAAGAAGCTCTCCACAGTTATAAAATCCTACCAGGAAATAGCTGACTGAGACTGAAAGTAAAAAGGAAAAGGGGATTTTCCGAACCGTTCCCGAAAGTTAGACAGCAAAGCTAACGATAGAGGACAGCTCAGGGGGAATCCCCTTTTCGGATTTTTGATATACAAATAAGGAGTATATGCCATGAAGAAAAATATTTGCATAGCGATTTTTGCGGCACTGCTTGCACTCTCCGTAATCGGATGTAATTCCGAAAAAAACACGGTAGAAGAAGACTCTGCTCAGAAAACGGGCAATGACGTGTCTTCTGTGGAATCCTCCGAGCTTGAATCCGATGAAGAGCTTCCCCCGAATGTTGTTCAGACCGAGGTAGACCCAAACAGCGGCGGTACATTCCCCCATACGGATTTTCAGCAGTCTTTTATACTCATATCTGCCAGAGTTTCAAATATCGTAGACAGAGATAAACTTTCCGAGTGGAATGAATACATCAGCGAAATAGTTGCGGACGAGACGAAAGACCCGTATCTCTACGATAATATTTACGAGTTCATAAGGTTTTTCGATATACCACGCAGTGAGCTTGAAGACGTGTACTACTCCACAGCCCTTTACTATATGTATGACTATGACTTTGATTTGCTCTACGGAGACGATGTTGACGCACTTTATGAGTACTACAGTCATGAAAACGGCGAGTTTGTGAAACGCAACTATGAGTATTCGATAAAGCAGGCGATAAAATCATATGTCGGCTCGGACGAGTTCTATGAATGGCTGCAATCCGCAAAGGATAAAAAGTATAATGAATACTCCGATACACTTTGGAGTATTGCCGAAGCGGTGTATGAATTTGATATTCCGAGAGAGAGTCTCGAGGAAATATTGGGCATAAGCTCCGATGAAGAAATTATCGAAGAAGTCATAGAAGAAGTTGAAGAAATAGTCATAGAGGAAGTGTATGAGGACGGCAGTACGTCTGTTATATCGGGTACGGCTGATACATATACCTATGACCTCGACCTGATATATGACGATGATTCGGCTCTCCGTGCATACTATAGCGGAATCAATACGGCAAGCGTTGACGAGGATAATCCCTACCATGGCATGAACGGCTACGAAATAGACGAAATACTCCGTAAAAACTAAATCAAAAGAAAAAGGACTTTTTTGACTCCACCGTCAAATCAAAAAGTCCTTTTTTGTTGCTTTATATTCCGCCCTTTAGAATGTACATATCGCTGTATTCGTAGGATATAAGCTCAACCTTGCAGAAACGTGTCTGCTCATAGCCGTTTGGATATTCGGGGTCGGGTATCGAGGTCAGCTTCACCTGTGCGGTAACTATCGGTGTGCCGTCCATTAAGCAACCCTGTATTTGTACGATATACTCTTTTCCGACTATGGTATCTCTTGATATTGTAAAGCCGGCTCCTGAGGTTTTTTCTCCTATCGGGCAAAGATCTATGTGACAAGGTGCCTGAATGCTTACTCCATCGGCTACATAAGGACGACCGTCAAGCGAATATCGCATCTGAATACTGCTGTCGGTCGGGTCTACCTTGGTTATTTTTACAAGTCCGTCGAATTCTATGTTCAGTATAAGGTTGCTGTAGTGAATGGATGTTCCGTTTTGTGTCATTTGCAAGCTCATGGGAGCCATTGTGCGGGGAACACCAAGCTCTAGGGTCTCAAAAACGAATACGTCCTCGTTTGCGATTTCATCTTCTCCCCTTTTCGGTATCCAGTAGCCGCCGCCCTCATCCCATGAGCGATTTTTGTTTTGTTCGTCTTTGCTGACGTAACCCCATGTTCCCTTTCCCTCGAGGTCTTCGGCAAGGAGGTATGTGCTTATCTTTAACAGCTCGTCCATGTTAAAGTCTTCTTGTACTTTGTTGTTTACGCAAGCACTACAGACAGTCATCATCAACACGGAAAGAAGCAGTCCAATAATTTGTTTCATAATTTTACCTCCTTAATATATCCTAGATATTCGGAACATTAATATAAAAATATTGCTTTATCTGACTACAGTATATCATACACTTTTTTCGTTGTCAACACCAAAACCGAACCCAACGTAGGAAAAATGACGTTCGGTTTGATGACATATCGCTGTGTCGTGTAATTCAAACGGCGGGAGCAAGCCACCGTAATGCGGTAACCGCCCATACGATAGAATTCGCATTTCCCTATCAAGTGAAAAAATACCTAAATCCGAGGATTGATTTTTTAAAAAATTCCGCAAACCAAATGTAGAACGGCTTCGTCACGATTTTCCGTAGGGCGGTGGCTTGCTGCCGCCACACAAAAGGAAAAACCGAACCCAACGTAGGAAAAATGACGTTCGGTTTGATGACATATCGCTGTGTCGTGTAATTCAAACGGCAGGAGCAAGCCATCGCAATGCGGTAACCGCCCATACAACAGGTTCAACACCCCCTCTCCGTTCGTCAGCAACACCAAATCCCCCATTTTTCATTTTTCATTCTTCATTCTTCATTCTTCATTCTTCATTCCCCGTGATTTCGGATTTCTTTACACCGAGCAGAACAAGAGCCTCGTACATACCGTTTGCGTTC
>CAYWFS010000064.1:0-1283 GCA_964457685.1 uncultured Ruminococcus sp.
CCGTTGTTTGTTACTACAGTTGCTTCGTAAGCTTCGTAGTCGATGATGTCAACGAGGTTGTCCTTGCTGTCCTGAGAGAAGAGAACGGAGTAAGGAGTGCCGAGAGCGAGTTCGTCCTCGTGCTTTGTTTCGTCGAGACCGAGAGAAGCTGCTGTTGTGTAGTAAATATCGCTGTCAAGAGTACCGTCAGCGTTACGGAGCTGGAATGCAACGTACTTTGTGGAAGGTGTCTTGTATTCAGCGTTTTCGAAGGAAGCGTGTGTAACATTGTTGATTACAGTATCTGTGATAACGATGTCCTTCCAACCGAATGCTACGTTGAAGTTCTTAAGAGCGAGCTTGGAATCTTCAGCGAGCATTGTGTTGTAGATGATCTGAGCAGCTACACCACGGTTGATAGTGTCGGTGTAAGCTACGTCAGTGATACCATCGGTAAGACCGAGAGATACAGCCTTTTCGATGTAGCCCCAAGGATATTCGAGGCCCTGGTAACCGAGGGTACGAACTGCCATTGTGAGAGCTTCACGGTATGTAACAGTCTGTTCGGGTCTGAAGGTACCGTCTTCGTAACCTTCGATGATGCCCTTCTGGCTTACATAGGACATAGCACCGTATACGTTTTCAGCAGCGGTACCCTTGAGGTCGTTGAATCCGGAATCGTTTGCGTCAAAGTCTTCCCATGTGTCGTCTTCTACCCAACCTGTAGCGATACGGCCGGTGAAGAGAGCCATCTGATAACGCTCAACAGCGTTCTCTGCGTGGAGAAGGCCGTCTTCGTAACCGTGCATTACACCGTAGGTGTTGAGGAAACGAATAGCGCGATCGTAGGGAGTTGCTTCTTCTTCGTCTTCTACAACTGCTTCGTCTTCGATAGCAGCTGTAGCTTCTACTTCTGCTTCTGTATCAGCGATAGCTGCGTCATCTGCGAAGATGTAGGAAGCGCAAGAAGCGGACATGAGAAGAGCAAGAATCAGAGAAAGAGTCTTTTTCATCTTTTCTGTGCTCCTTATAAATAAATTAGAATTTTAGTTTTGCGGACGGGAAGACGCCGATTCGTCTTCATCCTGCGTGAATATATTACCACACCTGAAAAATTTTTGCAAGAGTTTTGCCGAATGTGTAATATAAATGAAATATTAAACCCTGTTTAGAAATTAAAGCGTAAAAAAAGTGCCGCTTTTCCTTTGCGACACTGTTTTTTATTCGGGGGGGGATTGGGTGAAAAATATTGTTTCGAGTCTGAGGGACTCGTGACAAAATTCTTTTGTCTAGGGATTTCATCC
>CAYWFS010000064.1:1383-3001 GCA_964457685.1 uncultured Ruminococcus sp.
TTTAATGACCGATTACGATATCGCTTTTCTCGAATATATCGAGTTCCGCTTTGACGTATGCCTCTTCGCTGAAGCCGTTTACCGTAATATCGAGGATATAGTAGCCGTCCTTCATGCCTTTTTCGGTAATTGTATATCCGTCGGAGAGGATTTCGTCACCGCCGTCCTCGTAGACAACGTAAACATCGAAGTCGCCAACCTCGAAGACATGGTCTGTTGTGGTGACGGTCTCTCCCTTATATATGGGAACAAGGCTGATGACCTCACGGCCGCAGGAGGCAAGGACAAGCATGAGCAGGGATAAAGTAAGGAGTAGTTTTTTCATAAGTATACCGTATTTCTGTAGTATTACACACCTGAGTAAGCGGCGAAACCACCGTCAACGGGAACGACAACTCCGTCAACGAAAGCGGAAAAGCGTTCATCCGCAAGCCAAAGGAGGGTGCCGTCGAGGTCTTCGGGGGTACCGAAACGCTTCATGGGTGTATGTGAGAGGATTTTATCGGAGCGTGGAGTAAGTGAGCCGTCCTCGTTTGTAAGGAGGGTTCTGTTTTGTTCGGTGAGGAAGAAGCCGGGTGCGATTGCGTTGACTCTGATACCGACGGGGGCAAAATGCACTGCGAGCCACTGGGTAAAATTAGAAACAGCGGCTTTAGCTCCGGAATAAGCGGGGATTCTTGTAAGTGGACGGAAAGCGTTCATGGAGGAGACGTTGATTATCGTACCGCCGTACTTTGCCATCTGTCTTGCGAAAACCTGAGTCGGGATGAGAGTTCCGAGGAAGTTGAGGTTAAACACAAAGGATATTCCGTCGGGGTCGAGGTCAAAGAAGGTTTTTATTCCGTCTATGGTACCGTTTTCGTCAAGCTCCGCTACTTCATCGGGGGTAAGGGTATCTCTCGAGGTAGAGCCTTTGGGGTTATTTCCGCCGGCACCGTTGAGGAGGATATCGACTTTGCCGAATTTTTCGAGGATGACATTTTGAGCCGCTTCAACGGATTTTTTATCGAGGACGTTCATTTCGACTGCTACAGCGTTACCGCCAAAGGAGCGTATTTCCTCGGCAACCTTTTCTGCGGCATCGAGTCTGAGGTCACACACTGCAACGGCTGCACCTGCTTTTGCGAGAGTTTTTGAAAATCCGGAGCAGAGGACACCGCCGCCGCCCGTTACGACTGCTGTTTTTCCGCTGAGGTCAAATGCAAATTTTTCCATTTTATCACCTCATTCCGAATAAGCTATTGTAGTCATGAGAGCCATTTCCGCCGCACTTGTATCGAGACGGGAGTACTGGCAGACCACGGGGGTATTTGATTCGAGGAGGATTGCGTAGGGGGTATCTCTCGGGATAAGCTCGCCTTTATCGCTACGGAGCTTATCGAGTCTGATATGGTGGGTTCTCATACTTCCGCAGAACGAATGAAAATCTCCTTTTGCTTCCCTATCCTCGAAGAAGAGGGTCAGCGTTATTTCCGCGTCAACCTCGGAGGTATTGATAACGCAGATGGCCTCATGGGATACGCTTGCATTCTTCGACACGGAGTTAAGGTATGTATCGGGAATGAGCCATGTTTTTTTACCGTAAGCTTTCATTTTTGATTCCGCCTTTCGTATATAT
>CAYWFS010000064.1:3101-4555 GCA_964457685.1 uncultured Ruminococcus sp.
ACGAAGCAGGCTATTCTTCCCACCCAGTCTATAATCATGGAGATCCACACGCCGAGTGCTCCGAGACCCATTGCGATACCGAGGACGTAGGACATACCCACACGGAGTATGAACATTGAAAGAACTGCGGCAATCATTACGAACTTTGCTTCTCCTGCGGCTTTCATTGCACCGGGGAGAACGAAGCCGTGAGTCCAAAGGGGGATAGCACAGATATTATGGACGAGGATGAGGGTTATTGCGAGACTTCTCGATTCGGGGGTAACGGAATAAAGCGAGAGAAGCAGGGGGAGGAGTGCGAAGATTACAATATTGGATACAAGCTCGGAGAGGATTGACCAACGGAGGAGCTTTGAGGTATAGTATTTTACGGCTTTCCAGTCATCCGCACCCACGCACTGACCGACAACTGTGATTATTGCATAGCTGAATGCGGCACCGACCATTACACCGAAAGCGGCGATATTGTTAGCTACAGCGTTTGCCGTTATCTGAGCGGTACCGAAAGTGGAGATTATGGAAAGAACCATTATCTTACCGAGCTGGAACGTACCGCTTTCAAGGCTACCGGGGAGACCGACGGAGAGGATGGACTTATAGATACCGGATGCATTGGGTGCGAAGAGCTTTTTGTAGTCGATATGGATTATATTCTTTTTATCTGCAATTTTAACGAGGAGGAATACGCACGCACCGAAACGACCGAGGACGGTAGCAAGAGCCGCACCGAATACACCCCATTTGAAAACGTAGATGAAGATTGCGTTTCCGACGATATTGAGTACATTTACGGCAATCTGTGTTATCATGGAGATTTTTGAGTTACCCTCTGCACGGAAAAGAGCCGCCACCGCCGTATAAAGTGCGACCATGGGGAACGAAACGAGAGTAACACGCATATATGTTTCAGCCGCCGCCATTACATCAGGTTCGATTGAGCCGAAAAGGAGTGATAGCAGGCTTGTATCGAAGATATACACGACGGACATAAGTATGAGAGAAGCGGCGGCACACACTACGAGGAGGCAGGAGGCGGCACGTCTTGATTTTTCGGGCTTTTGTTCACCGATGGCACGGCTTGCAACGACAGCACCACCTGTTGCCAGAGCGGAGAAGATATTGAAGAAAAGCACAAATATCATATCAACGAGGGAAACGCCGGAAACAGCCGCATCTCCCTGAGAGGAAACCATGACGGTATCTGCGATTCCCATAAGTGTACCGAGGAACTGCTCGACAACAAGCGGAATGACGAGAGCAAACAGTGCGGAGGTCGTGAATTTCACTTTAAAATCGTTTTCGCACGGATTCTCGCCGAATATTTTCTTAAATGTAGTCTTTATAGTATTCATGAATGTATTATAGCAAATAACCTTATAAAAAGCAATATTAATGTCGGCAAAAAGGAAAAGCCGTCAAGCCACTCGGCATAAACAGCTTTTCGCATTGTTTTT
>CAYWFS010000064.1:4655-7246 GCA_964457685.1 uncultured Ruminococcus sp.
AATTAAAGATTGATTTCAACCTCATGACCGCAGGCATTGGAGCGGATGATACCGTCGATGATAGCCTGGTTGTAGATGATCTGAGAGGTAGGAATGGGGGCACCTGTCTTATTCTGAACAGCGTCAACGAAGTCTCTGATTTTGGACTCGAACATACCCATCTTTACGTTATTTCCGTCAACGGGGATTTCGGTAGCGATCTGCTTTCCTTCCTCGTTATCCTTGTAAAGTACGAGGTCACCGGCAGCACCGTCCCAGCAGCAGCCAACGGGAGCCTTTACCTTGAGTCCGGCTTCTGTACCGAAGAAGAGGGAGTCGCCTGTGGTATCCATATTCATTGCCCATGAAGCACGGTAGTCGATAACGATGTCACCCTCGCAACGAATCATAGCAACGGCGAAGTCGTCGTCAACGGTGAAGCGGTGAGCCTCTGCGTACTTTGCGGGGTTCTTACCGAAGTGAGCGAACTGCTTTGCGGAAACTGTAAGCGGCTTCGGATAACCGATTGAGTTGAGGGCGAAGTCAAGACCGTAGCAACCGATGTCACCTACAGCACCGACTGCCGCCTTATCCTTTTCGATGAAGGTACGTCCGGGGATACCCTTTACTCGACCGCCGCCTACAACAACGTAGTAAACCTGACCGAGGACACCGGAAGAAATTACTTCACGAACCTTCTTTACGTTAGCACCGTATCTGGGCTGGAAGCCTACTGTTACAAAGTGACCTGTAGCTTCTTCTGCGGCACGGATAGCCTTAGCTTCTTCGAGGGTAACGCACATGGGCTTTTCGAGCATAACATCCTTGCCGTGTTCAAGAGCACAGATGGTGGGAGCGGCGTGCTGAGAGTTGTATGTGCAGATGGAAACTGCGTCGATGTCGTCTCTCTTGCAAAGCTCCTCGTGAGTTTCGTAAGCTGTAGCGTCGTTCCAGCCGAATTCATCGAGGAATGCTCTTGCTTTACCGGGGATTATATCCGCACCCGCAACAACTTCAACGTCCTCGAACTGCTGATATGCTCTTGCGTGAGAGTGAGCGATACCGCCCGTACCGATTATACCTATTCTGAGTTTATCCTTTGCCATGATAATACACTCCTGTTTTTTAGTTTTTCTTCATTATATCACGCTGAGTGACGAATTGCAACAAAAAAGTCGTAAGGACTGAAAATTCACATTTTCGCACATTTTCGCCCCGTCATTTTATATAGTTTTCGGTCGTTTTTTTCTGCGATTATGCACAATTGACTGCACCTTGCCATTATGCTATACTGTAATCGGATATAAGTTATCGTTGAAAGGATGGCGCGAGAAAATGAAAGAAAGGACACACTCCCTGCCATACCCGATAAAACGTCTTTAGATGTCGCACAGGTCGGAAAACGGGTCTGTGCGTATCGGGTATGAAAAGAAAAATGAAATTGAAATTTTAAGGAGAAATTAATATGAAACGCAAACTTACAGTAAAAATAATATGCACCCTTCTTTCCATATGTATGATAACATTACCGTGCAGTGCGGCATCGTATACATACTATACAAACAAAACTGCTCCAAACTATGACAGAACCAACCTCGACAAGCTTTACAGCACCGGTGACGATACCTCTTGGAATGAATATCTTTACAACTCAGGGTGTTATATAACTTCATATGCAATGATTTTATCAAATCTCCGTTTGAAAACTGTAGAAAAGTTTGAAGACGTGCGTTCATCTATAACTAAATATCACGACCCTGACCCATTCATGGTGCTTTATGCAAATTGCGATTTTCCCGAAATAGAATATGATGAATCATCTGATAAATATCATGCTGATTTTAGTGGTGACACAATAACAGCGAACCACACAAAAATAGGCAATAATTTCAATGCAGATTATAAATTATTAAAATCCAATATCAGTTCACTGTCAAATGCTGAAAAAGCAAGCCTTATAACGGAATATGTAAAAAAATATCCGCAAGGGGTTGCCATAACATTTTATAATCCAAATTCCACTGAGAATATAAGACATATGGTTGTAGTAACAGCTTCATCATATATAGGCAGTTCCGCTACATCCATGTTCTCAACAGATTACATAGGTAAAAGAGTAATTCTGCCGACTGATTATTTCAGCAAGCCCTCGATACTCACCGATGAATATATCGAAAGTACAAGCACACGGGCAATTAGTACAGATATGCAAACTTACGGTAAATACTTTACTGTTTGTGACCCTGTTAGCACAAACTCTACTCCCGGAGAGAATGTTCTTTTAAGCAAAACATGGACTGCTACCACATATACATTCAGTCAAATAACGACCATAAGTACTTTCACCGTCAAAACTTCCACAACGTCTATTTCAGACACTACCGACCGATAAGGAGAAATTAATATGAAATTAAAAAAACTCATCCTACTTTTCCTAACGCTGACCCTTATTTCATGCAATACGGGCAATGTTTCCGACGAAACTGACATATCTCCTAACGATGTTACGGAAGAAGAATCTATCGAGATAACGGACAAAGATATAACAGAGCTGCTCCATAGATACAATGATGTTTATATTCCGATTCATATATATTCCGGCGGAGATTATG
>CAYWFS010000065.1:0-7205 GCA_964457685.1 uncultured Ruminococcus sp.
ATAGGCTCAATGCTTATTGCAAACGATATGGCTCTCATAACATTCCTTCCCCTCGGATACATGGTTCTGAAATGCACGGGCAGTGAAAAATATACGGCATACGTCTTTATTCTCCAGAATATTGCGGCAAATCTCGGCGGTATGCTTACCCCGTTCGGCAATCCTCAAAATCTGTACCTCTATTCCTATTTCTCGATTCCGAACAGTGAGTTTGTCTCCGCTATGTTCCCGCCGTTCCTCCTTGCCGTTATCCTCATCACCGTTGCCTGCTTTGCCCTCCCCGACAGTCGGATTTCTTTCTCGGGTGAACACGCAAAGCTTCCCATCGGCAGACTTGCGGTATATCTTGCACTGTTTGCACTGTCGATTCTCGTCGTTTTCAGAGAAATTCCGTATGTTATCGGTCTTATCGTCATCCCCGTCGCACTTTTCATAATTGAAAGAAAGGCTCTGCGTGAGGTGGACTACGGTCTTCTCCTTACATTTGTGTGCTTCTTCGTGTTTGCGGGAAATATGGCTCGTATCCCGGCAGTGTCTTCCTTTATGCAGCCTCTTGTCGGAGGAGATTCACATCTTGCACTTGTAACCTCCGCTCTTTCCTGTCAGGCTATCTCGAATGTGCCGAGTGCAATACTCCTCTCGAAATTTGCCACATCATGGAAGCCGCTTCTCTACGGAGTCAATATCGGAGGCTGCGGTACGATAATCTCATCACTCGCAAGCCTTATCACATTCCGTACCTATATGTCGCATTCCGATGAGCATGGCGGCACAAGCGGCGGATATATGAAGCTTTTTTCGGGGCTTAATTTCGCTTTTCTTGCGATTTTGCTCCTTTTCTGCTTGATTCTTATGTGAGAACGTATAAAAAATCTTGTGAATTAAGCGGAAAATTGTATAAATGCACGGGCATATTTCCTTGCAATGTGCGTAAATATATGGTATAATATTACCGTAAGAATGAAATGAAGTTATGGAGAGTGGGCAAAAAAACGTCCACTCTCTTGTTATGATAAGGCGGAAAAAATGAAACAGAAAAAGAATATCGCCGGAATCGTTCGTGAAGCCGCAGAGCCTATAGCGAAAGAATTCGGCTACGAAATCTGGGACGTAGAGTACGTTAAAGAGGGTGCCGACATGGTACTTCGCATAACCATCGACACCGATGCCGAGGAGGGTATCACAATCGATGACTGCGAAAAGATGCACCGTGCGATTGACCCCGTACTCGATGAAATAGACCCTATCGAAGACGCATACCTCCTCTCCGTTTCATCACCCGGAGTGGAAAGAGAGCTTACTCGCCCCGAGCATTTTGCGAAAATGGCAGGCTGTGAGGTCGAAATCAAGCTTTATGCGGCAATCGACGGCACAAAATCCTACAGAGGAGAGCTTGTCGGACTTCTCGATGGCGAAAACGGAGCAGAGGTTGCAGTGATTCTTGAGGACGGCGAAGAAAAACGCTTCCCCGAAAAGGCAGTTGCAAAATGTGTTACCGTTTTCGACTGGAACGACTGATTTAAAGAACAAAAATAACATAACAATACGAAAGGTATGGAATTTTAGCAATGAACTCAGAGCTTTTTGACGCACTCGAGCTGCTTGAGAAAACCAAAGGTATCCCGACAGAATATATGCTCGAAAAAATCGAAGCAGCCCTTGTATCCGCTTTTAAAAAGGAATACGGAAGCGCGTCCGTCAGAGTCGATATAAACAGAGAGAAAAAGGACGTAAGAGTATTCCGCCGCCGTACTGTCGTTGAAGAAGTAACAGACCCGAAGAGCGAAATATCTCTTGATAAGGCTCAGGAAATCAGCCGCAGATATGAACTCGGTTCTGTTATCGAGGACGAAATAAAGGGAAAGAACTTCGGCAGAATATCCGCACTTACCGGTAAGCAGGTTATAGTACAGGGTATCCGCGAGGCTGAAAAGAACAATCTCACAAGAGAATACGAAAAAAAGCGTGAGGAAGTTATCTCCGCGGTTGTAACAAAGCGTGACGACTCCACAGGCGACGTTTGGGTTGATACCGGTACATCGGATGTACTCCTCCCGAAGAACGAACAGATTCCGGGTGAAGACCTTTATGTAGGCGACAGAATCAGAGTATTCGTTACCGAGGTTACAAGAGACAGCGAAAACGCTCCCGTTGTAATGCTCTCCCGTACATCCTCTCAGATGATAAAGCGTATGTTTGAGACAGATATACCCGAGATTGCGGACGGTATAGTTATCGTAAAGGGTGCAGCAAGAGAAGCCGGCTCCAGAACAAAGATTGCCGTAACTTCCCGTGACCCCGAGGTAGATCCCGTAGGTGCTTGTATCGGTAACAGAGGTATAAGAATTGCCTCCATCGTTGAAGAACTCAAGGGCGAAAAGATAGACGTTATTGCATATTCGGATAAGCCCGAGGAATTTATTGCCGCAGCTCTCTCCCCCGCAGAGGTTCAGGATGTTGAGTTTGACGGAGAAAGAAGTGCCCTTGTACACGTTGCGGGAGATCAGCTCTCACTTGCAATCGGTAAAGAGGGTCAGAATGTTCGTCTTGCCGCAAAGCTTACAGGCTGTAAGATAGATATTAAAGGCATAAAGGCGTAAAAAGGAGCAACATGGCACTGACTAAACCAAAAAATCAGCAAAAACCCGTGAAAAAAGTCCCCGAAAGACGCTGTATAGGCTGTATGACGACAAGGGAAAAGCGTGACCTTATCAGAGTGGTTCGTTCTCCCGAGGATGCGGACGGCAAAACGGTTATTTCAATAGACTTTACGGGTAAAAAATCGGGCAGGGGTGCGTATCTCTGCAAAAACGAGTCGTGCCTCAAAAAAGCAAGAAAATCGGGTGCGGTAAGTCGTGCTTTAAGCTGTGAAATATCTCCCGAGATATACGATGAGCTTGAGCGTGAAATACGTGCATACGAAGCGGAGGCGGAACGTGAGTAATATTCTCGGAAATGTCGGTCTTTGCAGGGCTGCCGGCGGAGTAACAACAGGATTCGATTCCATACTCGCCGAGGTCAGAAGCAAAAGAGCGAAGCTTGTTATGATATCCTCGGACGCTTCCGAAAGAACCAAAAAGCAACTCCGTGATAAATGTGCTTATTACAGCGTAAAATGCGTTGAGACGGAGTTTTCGTCCGAAGAGCTGGGCGTGTCTGTCGGAAAGCCGTCCGCTGTCGCAGTTTCCTTTAACGGAAGAGGATGCTTCAACAAGATAAGAGATCATTATACTAATTTAGAAGAAGAAACCACCACTGTAAAGTAAGAATTAAGCCCACCCAAACGTGATAAACAGAAAGGATGATCGTTAATGGCAACGAAGTCAAATTCGATGTTCAGAATAAGCCAGTTGGCAAAGGACCTCGGACTGAAAACGAAGGAACTTTCCGATAAGCTTAATGAGCTTGGAATTTCCCAGAAAAGCACGTCCGCATCCCTTGAGCCGGATGAAGTAAATCTTTTGTTTGAAAGCCTTTCCAAGGACGCTGAGATCAAGGATATTGAAGGATATCTGCACGGAAAAACAGTTATCACCGATGAAAGTGAGTCGCTTGAGGAAAAGGAAAGACAGGCAAAGGCAGAAGAAGAAGCTAAAGCCAAAGCAAAAGCAGAGGCAGAAGCTAAGGCTAAAGCAGAAGCAGAGGCCAAAGCAAAGGCTGAGGAAGAAGCTAAGGCAAAGGCTGAAGCAGAGGCAAAAGCCAAGGCAGAAGCGGAAGCCAAAGCAAAGGCTGAGGAAGAAGCTAAGGTAAAGGCTGAAGCGGAAGCCAAAGCTCAGGCTGAAATAGCCGAAAAGGCAAGAATCGCCGCAGAAGAAACAAAATCGACTACAAATACACAGGACAATAATATGAACGAGAATAATTCAGCTACACAGAACCGTGACGGACAGCGTCAGCAGAATCAGCGAAACGATAACCGTAACCAAAACGGTGAGAGAAAACCGTTCAATTCACAGAATAACCAGAGCGGCGACAGAAGAAACGCAGGCGGCTATCAGAACCGTGACGGTCAGAGAAACAATCAGGGACAGGGCGGACAGAACCGTGACGGACAGCGTGACAATCGTAACGGCGGCTTCAAGCAGGGCGGCTCGTTCCAGAATCGTGACAACGGCGGACGTGATAAGGACTCAGGTCGTGACAGAGCACCCGTAGCTCCGAAGCCGAAGCCGAAAATCGAAACAGGTATTGAGAAGAAGCGTACAGGTAACACCCGTATCGTTGACACAAGAACCTCCTCCGTTGACCTTTCCAAGTACGATGAGAAATTTGAAAACTTCACACATGACGTTGACGATTCTCAGGCAAGCAAGCAGAAGGTAAAGAAGCAGAATCAGCGTCCCGACAACAGAGGAACAGGCAGAAAGAACGATAAGGAACGCTTCGCTATGGAAAAGCTCAAGAAAGCTAACCAGGAAAAGGCGAAGAAGCAGCCGCTTAAGGTATCCATCCCCGATGAAATCACAGTAGGTGAGCTTGCATCCAGACTCAAGGTTACAGCTGCGGAATGCGTTAAGAAGCTCATGCTCATGGGCGTTATGGCAACCGTAAACCAGGTTATCGACTACGATACAGCATACCTTATCGCAGACGAACTCGGTGCTATCGTAACAAAGGAAGTTAAGGTAACAATCGAAGAAAAGCTCTTCTCCGAGGAACCCGAAAACGAAGCGGATCTCGAAACAAGAGCTCCTATCGTGTGCGTAATGGGTCACGTTGACCACGGTAAGACCTCCATCCTCGACGCTATTCGTCATACAAACGTAACTACGGGAGAAGCCGGCGGTATCACACAGCATATCGGTGCTTACAGAGTTAACGTAAACGACAGAGACATCACATTCCTTGACACCCCCGGACACGAGGCATTTACCGCTATGCGTGCAAGAGGTGCTCAGTGTACCGATATTGCTATCCTCGTTGTTGCGGGTGACGACGGTATCATGCCTCAGACAGTTGAAGCTATCAACCACGCAAAGGCTGCCGGTATCGACATAATCGTTGCCATAAACAAGATGGATAAGCCTCACGCAAACGCAGATAACGTAAAGAATGAGCTTACCAAGTACGACCTTGTTCCCGAAGAATGGGGCGGCGATGTAATGTGCGTTCCCGTATCCGCTCATACAAAAATGGGTATCAATGACCTTCTCGAGGATATACTCCTTATCGCAGACGTTAAGGAATATAAGGCTAACCCGAACAAGAGAGCAAAGGGCGTCGTAATCGAAGCAAAGCTTGATAAGGGCAGAGGTCCCGTTGCAACTGTTCTCGTTCAGGACGGTACTCTGAGAAGCGGTGACATCGTAATCGCAGGTACATCCGTAGGTCGTGTTCGTGCAATGGTAAACGATAAGGGCATGAACCTCAAGGAAGCAGGTCCGTCTGTTCCCGTTGAAATCACAGGTCTCTCCGAAGTTCCGCTTGCAGGTGACGAATTCAATGCGGTAGACGACGAAAGAATGGCTCGTGAGCTTGCAGATCAGAGACGTGAAAAGGCTAAGGAAGAGCTGTTCAAGCAGAACGGTAAGGTAAACCTCGATGACCTCTTCTCTCAGATCGCCGCAGGTGTTAAGGATCTCAACGTAATAGTTAAGGCTGACGTTGGCGGATCCGCAGAAGCCGTAAAGCAGTCTCTCGAAAAGCTCTCCAACGAAGAAGTAAAGATAAACGTAATCCACGCAGGTGTCGGCGGTATCACAGAATCCGATGTAACTCTCGCCGCCGCATCAAATGCCATCATCGTAGGCTTCAATGTACGTCCCTCCAAGGTTGCACTCGATTCCGCAGAAAGACAGAACGTAGATGTTCGTACCTACAGAATCATTTACGAATGCATCGAAGAAGTAAAGGCCGCTATGAAGGGTATGCTTGCTCCGACCTATAAGGAAGTTCTCCAGGGTCATATCGAAGTTCGTCAGACCATTAAGGTTCCGAATGTCGGTATAATCGCAGGTTCCTATGTAACAGACGGTAAGGTAACTCGTCAGTCTCAGATAAGAATCGTCCGTGACGGTATCGTTATCATGGAAGACAAGATTTCCTCCCTCCGCCGTTTCAAGGATGACGTTCGTGAGGTTGCTACAGGCTACGAATGCGGTATCGGTCTCGAAAAGTGCCTCGATATCCAGGTAGGTGACGTTCTCGAAGCGTTCATCATGGAAGAAGTAGCAAAATAACCTAAAAAGATAAAGAAAAGCTGTTGCTGACAAGTGCTTAAACTTGAAGTGACGGCTTTTTGTTTGTACAAATGTACGAAAAATTAAATGTAATGTACTAATTTTTGAATGAATATTGATTTTTGCGGACGGATTTGCTATAATTCATACAACAGAGGAAAGACAGACGCGAATAATTCTTGTTATGAGGTTGCTTTCCCAAAAATAAGTTTTTATTTTCATTTGGAGGACAAAAATGAAAAAGTTCTTTAGCGTACTTCTCGCAGGCGTTCTCGTTGCAGCATCTGCCATCTCCGCAAGTGCTTATGCAAGCCTTTATACTTACGACTCATCCGACGAAGAATATTGGGATGCCGCTCTCGGTATGCTCGATAAGGAAGGCACAAAATACTTCTGGACAGAAGACGGTGCAGCCGCTTATTGGAATGTTGCCGTTAACACAGACACAAGCACAGAAATGGAAGGCACAGATATTACAAGCCTTGAATCCGCTTGGTATGAAGTAGTATTCTGCGGACTCGGTTCTACAGAAGATGAATTCCCCGATGACATCGACGATAAGATTGCGTTCGTTCTCCGTGGTGACTCCACATTCACACTTAAGTCCGAAAATTCCGCTAATGCCGGTGCTGTTGCTTGTATCGTAGGTAACAACTGCCGTCCTGATGAAGCAGTAGACGAAGAAGGCGTAGTTACAGGTACTTACGAAAACGGTAATATGTCCGTTGATTACGAAACACTTCCTATGTGTAAGTTCTCCTCCGATGCATCCGTTAAGCTCGTTGCCGAAATGACAGGTACAAGTGTTGCGGATACAGTTGCGGCTCTTACAGAACTTGCAGGCGGTGCTACATCCACATCTCTCACAGCTACACAGTCCACATGGCTCTACTTCGGTACATACGAAGAATACATCGCTAACGCTACTCGTACAGAAGAAAACACATTCGGTGGTTCTACAACAACAGCTGCAACAGAAGAAGTAGCAGAAGAAGCTACAACAGAAGAAGTTGCTACTGTTGAAGA
>CAYWFS010000066.1:0-1268 GCA_964457685.1 uncultured Ruminococcus sp.
TTGCTTTGCGGATGCACCGGCGATGATGCCCCCGATACACCCGATTCGTCACTTTCGGACACGGTGTCTCCCGAGAGAATAACGTACAATCTCGTAGATTATCAGATGTTGTCGAAGTCATGGGGGCATAAGGCCAAGGTCAGTCTTTGTAAGGTTGCCTTTGACGGAAACGATGAGCTGACGAACGAGGTAAAAGCTGTCATATACGACACATATATCGAAAGATACGACAGCTATAAAGCAAGTGCGGAAGTGGAGTGGAACTACTTCACCACCGACTACATCGTATACGAGGGTGAGGATTACCTTTCCGTCTCTGTTATGTCGTATAGGGAGGGAACGTACATAGTCGCACCGTATATGCAGTCTGCCGTTGTCTCTCTTGAGGACGGAAAGCTGCTTACTCCCGAGGAGCTTATCGAAAGACTCGGACTCAATATGGATGAGCTGTCCGACAGAATATATAAGCTGCTTCCTGTCGCAAACACATACCACGTTTATTTTGATGAGGTTACGGGTGCATATTTTGACTCTGACGGAGACCTTGTTCTGATTTGCAGTTCAAAATCACCTTGGGATGTGGATATGCCGCAGGGTATGCCGATTCTGTACAACGTAACGGAAGATTCCTGCTGTGTACCTGCAAGCCACGATAGCTTTTCAATGATAAGCTGGATTACATATCCCGACGGCTACACCTATGACGAAAAGCTTGTCGAGGAATATTACAGCACTCCGACAGAAGCTCCGAATTCCTCTCCCGATGAAAACGGAATACTTCCCGAAATAGAGGAAACCCCGTAAATATAAAGAAAACTGTCATACAGCGAATGAATCGACCCCCGAAACCAAAGCTTTGGAGGTCATTTCATTATCAGTAAGACAGTTTTTTTGTTTTATGATTGCTTGCTTATCTGCTCAACCTTGATAATGTTGGTGTTTCCGGGAGTCAGTACGGGAACTCCGGCACAGATTACAACGAGGTCTCCCTCACCTACAAGGTCTATTGCCTTTGCACAGTCTATCGCATGGCGGAACAGCTTTTCCATTGTGTCCTGCTTTAATGCAAGTACGGGATATACACCCCACGAAAGTGCGAGCTGATGGAAGGTTTTTGTCTCGGGAGTAGCCGCAACTATGGGCTGGAGAGGACGGAACTTCGACATTCTTCTTGCACTCTTTCCCGTGGTGGTGAGAGTTACGATTGCTTTTGCGTTTATATCTGCGGCGGTTGTGCAGGCGGCATCACACATAGCGTTTGTTATATC
>CAYWFS010000066.1:1368-7039 GCA_964457685.1 uncultured Ruminococcus sp.
TCTATTCCGTTTTCAATACCGAAAAGAAGGTCGGACTTGTCTCTCTCGGAAAGGTGGGGCATATCGAGGTGAACACTCGGAATGTTAACTCCCTTGCCGTCCTTGATTATACCGCCTGCCACTACATTACACTTTATGCTCTTTTCGCCGCATTCGATAACGGTAAGCTCAATTGCACCGTCATTCAGAAGTATGCGACATCCTGCTTCAAGCTGTTTCGGGAGATTTGCGTAGGAGATAGTCGCTTTTTCGGAGTTTCCGAGTATTTCATCGGTAACAAGAGTGAAGATCGAGCCGTTTTCAAGCTCCGCACAGCCACCCTCGAATTTTCCGAGTCTGATTTCGGGTCCCTTTGTGTCAAGCATTATCGCACACGGTCTTCCGAGACGTTCTCGTGTTTCCTTGAGAGAGTCGATGACCTTTTTGTGTTCCTCGTGAGTGCCGTGAGAGAAATTGAGACGGGCTACATTCATTCCGGTCAGCATCATTTTCTCTATCATTTCGGGAGAATTTGACGCAGGACCGAGCGTACATACGATTTTTGTTCTCAGCATATATAATTCACCTTTCAGTGTGTTAAAGTTCGGATAAAAAACCTTTTCCTAGTTTATATTATACCACATATCTATCGTGAAGTGAACTGTATCCGTTATAATTTTTGTGTAAATAATAGCGGACTATAACAAAAAAATAAAAAGTAAATATTGACAAATAAAATAAAATAGGGTATACTGAAATTGGTTAGTTAAATCGGTTGAATTAAAAAAATAAAAGGAAAGGGGTTAATTATGAAAAACAAAAAATTATTTAGAATTATTTTATGTTTGACTGTATCAGCTATGGTGACTTGTGGCAATGTAAGTGTTTTGGCTACGGAAGATGCGGATACAAAGCTGTTTTATGACGGTGCCCCTGTTGTATATGTAACCGATGACAGCGAATTACCCGAAGCTTTCCGTAAAAATTCCGAAAAGATGAAGGATGTGCCGTATACTACCCCCGAAAGACAGCAAGCTTTTAATGATTTTATTAGCAACAGATTTTTGAGAAACAAAGGAATATCAACCTATGCGGTAATCCGTCCAAGCGTTGATATATTGCAAAATCCGCAGGATACAAATTTTTATTGCGGTTATGCGTCCTTGCAGAGTGTTTTGGAATACCATAATATCTATAAAACTCAAGAAGAAATAGCGGATGAAGCATATTATTCCGATGATGCGTTAGCATGGTTTGCAGGCTCCGAGTCGCAGGCAACAAATTGGCGTAAATATCCTGCGGCGGTATATCTTAGCGATATGCTTGACCTTGATTACAGACCCTATAGTTCATATTTCGGAACCTTCAATGCGTCTGTTCTTGCGGATAAGATTGAGTATGATATAGACGAAAAAGGAGAGGGTATACTTGTCTGCGGAATATCCCAAGGCTGTGATGACTGCGGCTCAAAGCTTCCCGGATACCCCGATTGTGATATCAGACACTGGATTGTAGTTGACGGATATTATTGGGATAACACTACTCAGGAAATGACAGAGGTTACTTTTGTCGATCCCGCAAAGTCGGATGCAATCAGCTGGAGCGACGGTATCAAGGCATATTCGCATACCGAGCTTGACAGAATGTTTGAATTTGCGTCCGGACATGGAATTATTTGGTGTGAATGATAAATAATACCGCAGTAAGCAGAAAGCGGTAAGCTGTATTTTCAATTTATTATGAATATTTTAATGATGTAAGCAGAGCTTGTTTGAATTTTTGTTTTGGCAATATGAAAACGGCTCTGCTTTGTTATTTATAAAATCCGAGGAGGACAGAGAATGAATAAATACAAACGAATGCTGGCAGGACTGATGTGTTTTGCAATGCTTCTTTCCTCATGCAATACGAACACCGAAACCAACGATGAAACAGAAGATACTTATACCGAAAATGTCGATGAGACCGTTACATCGGAAAGCGAATCCGTTGAGCAGGAAATCGAAGCACGCATGGACCTGAACATATTTTCTAAATCAAAGCCTCTCGAAACAATTGAAAAGCGGATTGAAGCTCATTACTACGAGGGAGCGAAAACACGCCAACAAGTCTATACTATTAAAAACTATAAGCCGCTCATGCTCTTTACGGATGTATACGGAGATAAAGAATTTAAGAGGGTAGAGTTTGAGTGCAAGGACACCTACGATTATTTCTATGCTCTTTGTTGTTATAAGCAGTACCTGTATTTCCTTGTCGAGGAGGGGGAAGAGCATCGTGTTTTCCGTTATAATATGAGTGACGGTACAACGGAGGATATTTTTACATATATCAGCGAGAACACCATAACACTTTCCGCAGTGAACGACGACTATCTGATTTGGAAAGAAGACGAAAACGCAAACTGGCTTAAAGTGACGATAAACTGCTACGATATGAACAATAAGACGAATGAAAAGGTTTACGAATATCCCCGAGACGAGCATGGAATGATGATTTCGTGGCAGTTCGACGATCCCGTTCTGACAGATGATTACTTATATTTTGAAAGCACGGTGGGGAAGATAGACGGCAAAGCCAATATAAATTTGTATCGCTATAACATGGTAGAGCATGAAATCGAGCTTGTATATGAAAATCGAGGTTCTCGGCCGCTGTTATATAATGGAATATCGTGGCTCAGCTTTGACGATGAGCGTGGGGAGTATGTTGTCAGAAACCTTGATGAAGAAGTAGAAGTGATATACATGGGAGACGAATACGCCGATTTGAATTCTTCCGAAAACTACATTGTCGGCTGTACTCACGGCGGAAAAGACAAAATCATGTACTATGACGGCGAGCATTCCATTCCGATTATAGAAAGCACTGGAAACATTGACAGTATATGCTGTACGGACGATTTTATTATGTGGGACGGCTGGTCAAACGATTATCCGATGTTTTACGATATAAACCAAAAGAGAATAATCTACACTACCGTAATAGAGGAAGACCGTCAGTATAAGCCGTATTTGAGTGAGGATTATCTTGTTTTTGAAGCAAATGATTATATACCCGACACATCCTCCGAAAACGGAACAATCACGACAAGAGCATTGATTTTTTACTATATAGAAACTGCCGAATTAAAGTGAGTCTGTAAAAAAAGACGGAATATGATAAAAAAGTTCAAACGTAAATATTGACAAACTAAAGCAGACGGTCTATAATGTAGTTGGTTATTTTGTTCGGATAAATCTATAAGGAGGAATAAGAAAATGAAACAAAAGACTGCACTTTTGCTTGCGATACTTATGCTTGCTTCAACCCTGGCATCCTGTGCGGAAAATAAGGAGCCTGACGAAACAACAGAACTCGCAGGTACGGAAAACACCGTAACACCGTCATCGGGAGCGGAGGAAGAAGTAGAGGAGGAGACCGAAAATCCCTACTATGACGGCTATGTGGATCCGTTTGCGGACACAAATCTGGACGGAGAGACTCTCACTATATACACCTCCGTTGACGAAAGAGGTACTCTCACCTCATCAAATATTCTCATAGAGGGTCCCGAGGAAATAACGGGAGACGTTGCACCGGATGCGGCATACCAGAGAAACCTTGACGTAATGGAAATGCTGAATGTAGGACTTGAATTCGTGCAGGCGAACTACAACTACGAGCAGGTTGCGTCGAATATTAAAACTCTTGTGCTTGCCGGAGACAGCGGATACGACCTTATTATAAACGACATCTACGGACTTGCACCTCTTGTTCCCGACGGACTTTTCCATAACGTAAATAAAGCCGCAAATTTTGATTTCGACAACCCGTGGTGGTATGATGACTTCATGAGTGACCTTGAAATGGTATCGGGTAAGCGATATATCCTTGCAGGCGACTTTTTCATAGATATGCTTCGTTGTTCACACTGCCTTATAATGAATAAGGATATGTACGGTGACCTTTACGGAGACCCCGAGGACGTATATACGGCGGTTCTCAACAACGAATGGACTATAGATTACATTACAGACCTTGTTGAAGGTGCGTACATAGACCTTAACGGTAACAGCAAGAAGGACGGCGATGACCAGTTCGGCTTTACCGTATTCGAGCGTTGGGGCGGAAGTATCCCGTGGATAGTATCGGGTGACCCCGGATTTATCGAACGTGATGAGGATGGCATTCCGCAAATTACGGTAAACAATGAGCGTACTCTCGTTCTTGTTGAAAAGCTCAGAGGACTCTTTAACAGCGATGCCTCCGCAATGGCTATTTATGACGGAGACGAAGTAAAGACAGAGAACATATTCTTTGAGGGACGTTCTCTCTTCCTCAGCTATCAGAGACTCGGCTCTCTCGAAAACGCAAGCTTCAGAAATACCGATATAGACTTTGCGGTTCTCCCGTATCCTATGCTTGACGAAAACTCCGACGGCTACGTTACATCCACACACGACACCGCAGAGCTTGGCTTCATTCCCAGCAGCGTTGCAACAGATCGTCTCGGATTTATAAGCACAGTAGTTGAGGTACTTTGCCGTGAGACATACAAGCAGGTTCTTCCGAGCTATTATGAATCTTCACTCAAGGTTAAGTATTCCCGTGACCAGTCGTCCGCTCAGATGCTTGATATTATCCACGATAACTTCGATAACGGATTTGCACTCGCATATTCAAACGGACTCAGCGGTATATTTATCAGAACGGTAAGTGACGCAATCGACGAAACCGCATCCGGATTTACTACCATAGTTAAGCCTAAGGAAAAGGTTGCAATAAAGCTCCTTGACAAGCTGGTTGAAAAAGTTATCGCTCTCGAAGATAACTGAAATTAAATAGAATATCCCACTTTGCTACGATATAGTAAGGTGGGATATTTCTTTGTTTAAAGCGTTTTTTACGGTCAATCCGTTGACATAATGCAGTATATGGTGATATAATTAAGTGTTATGATATTCCAATAATAATCTAAGGAGAACTATATATATGCAGTGGACCAGTGTAAACGACCTACGCGAAAAATATCTCTCGTTCTTTGAATCTAAGGGACACCTGAGACTTCCCTCATACCCCCTTGTTCCGATAAACGACAAATCCCTCCTTCTCATCAACTCCGGTATGGCTCCGATGAAGAAGTTCTTTACAGGTGAAGTAGAACCTCCGAGAAATCGTGTTACCACCTGCCAGAAGTGCATCCGTACACCCGACCTCGAAAGAGTAGGACACACCGCACGTCACGGCACATTCTTTGAAATGCTCGGTAACTTCTCGTTCGGCGATTACTTCAAGGAACAGGCTATAGCATGGGCATGGGAGTTCCTTACAGAGGTTCTCGAAATCCCCGCAGAGCTTCTTTACCCCTCCATTTACGAAGGAGACGAAGAAGCATTTGAAATTTGGAACAAGCAGATAGGAGTTCCGGCAGAGAGAATTATCCCCCTCGGCAAGGCTGACAACTTCTGGGAACACGGCACCGGACCCTGCGGACCCTGTTCCGAAATCTACTTCGACCGCGGTATAAAATACGGTTGCGGTAAGCCCGATTGTAAGCCCGGTTGTGACTGCGACAGATTCATGGAAATCTGGAACAACGTATTCTCCCAGTTCAACAACATGGGTGACGGCACATATACAGAGCTTGAGCATAAGAATATCGACACAGGTATGGGTCTTGAAAGACTTGCTTGCGTAATGCAGGGTGTTG
>CAYWFS010000067.1:0-6827 GCA_964457685.1 uncultured Ruminococcus sp.
AAATTCCATGTATCATAAGATGCACGGAATTTTTTTATTTTATCTGTTAAAATTAAAGCTCGATAAGCTCCTTCGGGCAGTCTGTGAGAAGTCTCTTGCCACCCTCTGTTACGAGAACCATATCCTCGATACGGCAACCGTACTTACCCTCAATGTAAATACCGGGTTCAACAGTAACTATCTGACCGGGTTTGAGAGTAGCGTCACCCATACCTGCACTGACACCGGGAAGCTCGTGAATTTCGAGACCTACACCGTGACCGAGAGAGTGGCCGAAGCAACCCTTGTAACCTGCACCGTCTATAATGTCTCTTGCAACCTTGTCCATGTCCGCATTCTTAGCACCCTCTGTGATAGCGTCGATTGCGGCAAGCTGTGCCTGAAGAACAGTGTTGTAAAGCTTCTTCATATCCTCGTCAGCCTTACCGATAACAACGGTTCTTGTCATGTCGGAGTGGTATCCGTTTACCATTGCACCGTAGTCCATGGTGAGGAAGCCGTTTTCAAGTCTTACGTTACGGGGAACACCGTGCGGTCTGGAGGAAGCTGTACCGGAAACGCAGATAGTGTCGAATGAAGGCTTCTGGCTGCCCTGCTTCTTCATGTAGTATTCAAGCTCGGCAACAACCTCAGTCTCAGTCATATCGTGAGTGATGGTCTTAATGATGTGCTGGAATGCACCTTCTGCGATTCTCTGAGCGGCGATAATGTTTTCAACCTCGTCCTCAGTCTTGAAAGAACGGATAACGGTGAAAAGTGAGCCGAGAGGCTTGTATTCTACTTCATCGCTTCCTATAGAACGCTTGAGTCCTTCGAGCTGAGAGCAGGTCATTCTCTGGTCTTCGTAACCGATAGCCTTGATTCCGCAGTCGTGAACAAGCTCCTTTATAGAAGGCTTGCCGGGGAGACAAACAACGATAGAGGGATCAGCCTCCTCCTTAGCCGCCTCAATGTAACGGAAATCGGCAAAAAGGTAGGTCTTGTCAAGTGTAACAAAAACATGACCGTCGGGATTGTCGAATCCTGATATATAAAGGTGGTTTTCTGCGGAGTTAACGTAAACTGCGTCAATTCCGAGCTTCTTCATTTCGTTCTGTAAATTAACAATACGATTTGAAACTATAGACATGATTTATATTCCTTTCATTTATTATTTCTTCTTATTGCCACGCATAAATTTCTTCATGTACGGCTTTTCGATCCAACGCTTGAAACGGAAAAACAAGGTAGTCTTGTCCTTTATCGGCGGAACTATAATAGAGTACAGACCCGCACGGTTTGCACAGGCGGCATCCGTAAGAAGCTGATCCCCCAGAAGAACGGATTCCTCTACGGAAGCACCGAGGTCATTCATCGCCGAGATAAGCTTTCCCGTTTTCGGCTTTCCCGACTTCGCATATGCAACATATCCGAAACGGGAGTTGAACTTTTCCACTCTTTCCGCATTGTTGTTTGAAACAAACGCTACCTTTATGCCGTTTTCCTCCATCTTCTTGCACCAGTCAATTACATTCTGCGGAGGGTACATATCGTCGTATGTGGCAAGAGTGTTATCTATATCGGAGAAAATATATTTCTTTCCGAGTTTTTTCATGTGTTCGGGAGTCAGCTCCTCAAATGAAGAATATACCTCGCACGGCATGAGAAGACCTTCAAGTATCATTATTTTCCTCCGTTAAAAATCTGTATTTTCAGCCTATCTTTACGATAGTTTCGCTTTCGTCACTCTTGTAGGAGTTTTCGAGAAGCTCTGTAAGTGCGATAGCGTCCTCCATGCCGAGACCTGCGGGAGAACCTGTCTTGTTTATGCAAGCGTCAACGAACTGCATAAGAGGAGATTCCTTTGCCTTCGGGAGGTCGGGTGTAACAAATCCGTTGAAGATTCCGCTGAGTTTCTTGCTCTGGAACTTAACATCCTCGCCGTGAGCTATGAGAGAACCCTCTGTTCCGTATATTTCAACAGTCTGGGGAGAACCTACGGAGATAAAGCCTGTTTCGGCAACACCGAGAGCTCCGCCGTCAAATTCAGCTACCGCAACCGCATTTTCGTCAACCGGCTTTCCGTAAGGAGCTGTAAACATACCGGTAATTCTTGTGGGCTTTCCGAGGAAATGTGCAAGGAGATACATAGGGTGACAGCCGAGGTCCATCATAGCTCCGCCTGCCGCATCCTTCTTTTCAAACCAATATTCGGGGAGCCAGTTGCCTGATACACCGTTGTGAGCGTCTCTTACTCTTACGTATGTTACCTTACCGAACGCACCCTCGTCAAGCATTCTCTTTGCAAACTGTACGGAGGGTCTTCCCTTCTGAGGATAGCTGATTACAAATGTAATTCCTGCTTTTTCAACAGCCTCTTTAACGTCAAGGCATTCCGCAACAGTGGGACAAAGAGCTTTTTCGGTAAATATGTGCTTACCTGCATTTGCCGCCTTTAAAAGTATGTCGTGGTGAGCAGTTGTGGGAGCGTCGCAAATAACAGCCTCCACGTCTTCTCTTGCAAGAACATCGTCAAGCTCGGGAACAAATTCGCATCCAAGCTCGTTTGCCCAGCTTTCGCCTCTTGCACGGTCGTCATCCCAAACCGCAACTATCTCAACCTTTCCGCTGTTCTGAAGCTGCTTTGCATATCCTGCCGCATGAACGTGCCACTTTGAAAGCATTGCTACCTTTAACATGATTTTTTCCTCCGATTATTTCTGTAAATTTATAACTTAAACCGTAAATTATCTGATTAAATGACCATTGATAAGTATAGCAGTTTATTCGGGTAATGTCAACATCGTTACCCAAAAAATCACTCTCTGCCCTCAAGTATCGCCTCCGATTTTTTTCTCTTCTTCTTTGCGAACGATACAACCGCAAACACAAACAGTGCATATATCAAAGTAAAGCATATCGGGAACGAACCCATGCCGAACACCTTAACAATAGCACCGTATATAAACGGCATAAGAGTAAAGCTTACATAAGCTGCCGCCATCTGTGAGCTGATTACAGATTGAGCTATGTCCGCACCGAAGCAGGAGGGAGTCAGGTGCATGAAGTTCGGATACATAGGACCGTTTCCGAGTCCGATAAGGAAAAGACCGACGCACGCAAAAATTGACGGAAGCGGAAGAATTATCAGTGCAATGGCAGGAACAAGAGCTATTATTCCTATCGTGATTATCTTCCATGAATTGAGCTTTATCGAAAGTATTCCCGATAAGAATCTGCCGAGAGCAAGTCCGACAAAGTAGAACGTGATTATAAATGCGGCACGGTCTGCACTTATTCCCTTGCATTCAACAAGGAATGAGCTTCCCCATGTGTTGCAGAAATATTCAAGCGTGCATGACGAGAAGAAGCACAGCCACGCAAGACGAACCGCAGGGTCATGGGAAAGAGTGCGAATACCGACATTTTTCGGCTCGGTCTCCTCTTCCTGACCGTATGTAGCACTGAATTTCACACGACTCCACAGCGGAAGTGACGCTATTACCACTATCGCAATAACAAGCTGTACAATACCTGCATTTCTGTAGCCTATCTGCCAGCTTCCGTATTTTTCGAGAGCCTTCGACATAAACAAAGGACTGAGCGACACTCCAACACCGTAAGCACAATGCAAAAAGCTCATGTGCATAGCCTTGTAGTGAAGTGCAACATAAGAGTTCATCGCAGAATCTATTGCACCCGCACCGAATCCGAGAGGAATAGCAAAGAGTATTATCCATAAAATATTGCTTGATACCGAATATCCGAAAAGTCCGACAACGGTAAGAGCCGTACTCACCGCCGCCACACGACCCGTTCCGAATCGGTTTATAACACGAGTGCTTGAAAGACTTGAAAGAACGCTGAAAAGTGAGAAAAGAGGGGTCAAATATCCTGCCACATCAACCGAAAGACCGAAATCCGTGTGCATAACGGGCCAAGCGGTTCCGAACAGAGAATCGGGTACTCCGAGTCCGATGTAGGCAATATAGATTACCACAAGAAGTAAAGTTGCCATAAAAAAATCTCCGTAAATATTCTGAAATTGCTATCGCTTATTATACAGAATACCTGCGGAGATTGCAAGACATCTAAATGATTATTTTTTACTTATTTTTTCAATTCAAGTGCAAAGTATTTTTTGAACATCGCCTCTGCCTTTTCTTTGGTGAATTCAAGCTCCTCCTCGCCTGCGTCCCCTCTGTAGTATTCGAGCATTATTTCTCCGTCCATTTCGGCTATCCTGTCGTGGAGCGGAAACCAGTTGTCCATAAGGAAGCAGGCATATTTCTGAAGTCTCATTTCTCCGACAAGACGGTACTCTCTCGAAATCGTATCAACAGCCACGGAATATTTCTCACGAACTGCTGAAATAATGCCCTCTCTCGAATTGTCCCGTGCAAAAACGATCGTTGAGCAGATGTCACGGTTTCTGTTATGTTCCGTTGAGCCGTGACTGTCAGTCGAACCGACTATGGAATGCACCCTACCCTGCCTGTATTCATCATAATAAAGTGCTGTCTGGAATCCGTTCTGTTCGTAGTAATTTTCTCCTCCGAGAACCTCAAAAGCGTCAAACGGGTGCTTTTTCATCATGTACATGGTAAGCGGCTCCGGAATATGATACATATCGGCAATCCAGTAAGGATGAGCGAATATCGAAATGCCGCCGCCCTCCCTTATTTTTTTGCTTATCCACACTGCAACCGCATACCACGTTCTGCTTACATCCTCGGGACAGTCCGCACATTCCTCGCTTTCCTCTATCTCCTTTATCTGACGGCAGTATTCCTCATACGTCATAACATCGGGAGCCTCTCCGTATAACGAACGGTATTTTCTCGCCGCCCCCATCTCGCTGTTGTTTGCGGAGGAATCCAGAAGTCCGTTCACAGAGAAAAGTCCGCCTACATTAACAATGTGCATATCCGTAAGAGGCATATGTACCTCCTCACCGGGAAGAACAGTGAGAGACGCATTTTTGTATATCTCCATTGCTTCAAGTGATGGATAGTATCTGCCGTGGTCTGTGACAGCTATAAAATCATATCCCATACGTCTGTAGTTCGCACAAACCGTTCCCGGGTCTTCTCTTCCGTCCGAGCGACAGGTGTGCATATGAAAATCCCCTCTCAGAGGTATTCTCTCCGCAAGGTCATCCTCCAGTGCATAGAAGCTGAGGTCACGCACAAGTCTGTCATATTCCTCTCCGTTCTTTTTGAATATGCGAACCCTGTACTCTCCCTCCCTTGCCGCAGTGTATGAAAAGCTCAAATATCCGTCTTCCGCAAGAACCACATCACTGTCAAATCGGTTGTCGGGATAATGGTGCGGTGAGCCGAGGTCAAGCGACATTACGGATATTCTGTACTCACCCGCCGGAAACGCTCTCTTGTCGGAAATAGGACGTACAGTTATCACCTGCTCACATCCCGCCTTGAAAACCTTCGGATAAATGTCGAAATAGTACAAATGCTGTTTCATTTTCGCACTCCTTTTCGGTAAAATATTAATTTTACACACATTATACTGTATCGACTCGGCAATGTCAACATAAAAAAAGAGCAAACATAACGTCTGCCCTGATTAATCAAAAAATATCTTATTCAGCCTTGCAGTCAAAGCCGAGCTTCTTTATAGCCTCGATAATAACCTTTGTGTCTATAACCTCGGGGCAGGTAATCTTAGCCTTGCCTGTAGCCAAATCAACGATAGCAGAGCCGCCAAGCTCCTTGATTACCTTAACTACCTTTTCAACACACTTCTCACAGTGCATACCCTCAACAAGAAGGTCAATTGTCTTTTTCTTTCCGAGCTTTTCAAAAAGCATGATAAATTCCTCCGATTTTTTAATTATATGTCCGCACCGCACCAAAGCAGCTTTTTGATGTATTCCGCCGCATTATCGTTTTGCAAATTGTACGCAAGAGGTATCGGTTCTCCGATTCCGGCAGCAATACAGCTCACACTGCAATTCACGGTAAGCGTTTTTCCCGTTCCTATTTCACCCGAGGTAAGTCTCGAATATACGGCATTTATTATTCCGCCGTGAGTCACCCCGATAACAGACTTTCGTCCCGATATTTCAAGCATATCATCTATCGCACCGAGCATTCTGGAAGCCGCCTGCGGAACGCTTTCCACATTATGAGCCTGTTTTTCTCCCCCCGGGTAAAGCTTTTTTCTTTCGTCAAGCGTAAGTCCCGACAGCGTTCCGTAATCCCTCTCGATAAGTCTCTCTACCACCATAGGTTCATTCATTCCGATAGATGCCGAAATGTATTCCGCAGTAGCAACCGCACGGGATAAAGGAGAAGTGCATACGGCATTAAACGATACACCGTTTTTCTTCACGCTTTTTATAACCGTGGAAACAAGCCTTGCCTGGTCGTGACCGTTTTCGTTCAGCGGAACATTCTCTCTGCCCTGAAGCCGCTTTATGAGATTCCAGTCGGTCTGTCCGTGTCTTACAAGACAAACAAGTGCCCTTCCCTCAAGTAGATAACGGGCGGCACTTGCCGGATGTGCGAGTATTATTTGTGAAGCGGGGAGTTGACGCGTGTGTCTGAATTGTGTCATGTACGTCCCCTCCCGAGCATAAAATCCATATATAATATTATACACCCCACATAGACTCGTGTCAAGATTTTTTACATATAAATAAATCATCCGTAAAACCGTTTTTTCCGTTTTTAGGTAAAAATAAAAAATTCCGACTTTTTTCAAAAAAACTCTTGACAAAGCCAAAATAATGTGGTATTATAATAGAGCGTTAAGCGAAACGCACACTTTATGCGGGTGTAGTTCAATGGCAGAATCCCAGCCTTCCAAGCTGGTCGTGTGGGTTC
>CAYWFS010000068.1:0-6414 GCA_964457685.1 uncultured Ruminococcus sp.
ATTGGTGGTGATTATATATGACTAAAAAGATATATTATCCATTAGCCTTTGCCTTGACCTTTTCTCTTTTTGGCTGCAATGAAGCACCGCTTGAAATCGAAAAAGTAACCCCAGACAATTCCGAAATCCATTCTTCTATGATGGAAAGGAGTAAAGCAAGTTGGAATGGAATTCCTCGTTATATGACAGCAAACACGATTTTGTTGCCGAATACGGTAAAGGACTGTTAGAGTTTGTTCCTCAGAACTTGGAACAGGCGATTTTGGATATTGGATGCGGAACAGGTACTCTTACGGCACAGTTGGCGGCTTTATGCAATAAGGTGGTAGGTGTTGACAGCTCACCGAATATGATCGCCAAGGCAAAGGCACAGTTTGGAAACATTGATTTCAGAGTATGTGATGCGCTTGCACTGCCGTTTGAAAGTGAGTTTGACGTTGTATTTTCAAATGCTGTATTTCACTGGATCAGCGATCACGATTCCTTACTGAAAAACATACATAACGCCCTAAAACCAAACGGTAAATTGGTATGTGAATTTGGAGCAATCGGAAATATTGCAACTATTGAAAATGCCTTTTCAGAAGTCTGCTGTAATATGAGCTATGGTTACTCACCTGAATGTAATTTCCCTACAAGTGAGCGCTTTGCCGATTTACTGAAAGACAACGACTTCAAAATCGACCGTATCTATGATTATGACAGACCGACACCGCTAAAGGACGGCGAACAGGGACTTGCGAATTGGATAAGGCAGTTTTTGGCTTCCGAATTAGCGGTAATGTCGGAAGAAGTGCAAGCTGCCGTTGTTCAACAAGTGGGAAATATAACACGGGATGCTCTCTGGAACGGAAAAGAATGGGTTGCGGATTATCGCCGTTTGAGGGTGATTGCACACATTTAAGGTGGTTATGAAAAATGGTCTGTTCGCAGAAACAATGCCTGTTACGGAGGCTCTTTTGGAATTTTGTTCTATACCTCGGTTTGGGGCAGAAATTGTATCGTTTGTCGGCAAATCTGAAAACCATGTCATGTCACAAATCGTAGCGCCGCTTGTTACAAACGGAAAGTTGAAGATGACAATACCTGAAAAGCCTAAAAGCTCAAATCAGAAATTTGTAAGGGCGTAATATCTTCAAACAAATAAAAAAGACCTCCGAAGAGGTCAGTCTTACACACACGCTGTGTGATCGGCATAGCCGACGATTTGAGAATTCTTTTATTTGAACTCGTAGTGTAATTTATAAGGGATATAAACTACACTTACAGTATACCATCGAAAGGAAATTTTGTCAATATGAAAGCCGAAAATTATTATGTCGGACTTGATATAGGTACTGATTCCGTAGGGTATGCGGTGACGAATGAAACCTACGATTTGTGTAAATTCAAGGGAGAGTCCATGTGGGGCGTCACACTTTTTGACGAAGCACAGCTTGCCGAAAAACGAAGAAATTTTCGCACCTCACGCAGAAGGCTTGACAGAAGACAGCAACGTGTGCAATTGATAATGGATCTGTTTGCCGAAGAAATCAATAAAACCGATCCCGACTTTTTCAAGAGAATCAAAGAAAGTTATCTCTATTCTGAAACCGAAAACGACAAAGTGCGCCTTTTTGATACCTACGAAAACCAAAAGGCGTATGCCGAAAAGTATCCTACGATTCATCATCTTATTGTCGAACTGATGAACAGTCGGGAAATACATGACGCAAGACTTGTATATCTTGCTTGTGCGTGGCTTGTTGCACACAGAGGACATTTTCTCAGTGAGGTGGATAAGCACAATGTTGATGCTGTTACCGATTTTGAAAGTGTATACAAAGAACTGGTGAACTTTATCCGGCGTGACGGCGAATACGCTCTGCCTTGGAAAGATAACGCAGACCTTGATGCTGTTGCAGGCGCATTAAAGAGCAAGCTCGGAAAAACCAAAAAAGCGAAAGCGTTGACTGAGGCGTTGTTCGGAACAGGAAAAGCACCGAAGACCGTGAACGAGCAATACGAATATAACTATGAGCTTGTTATAAAATTGCTATGTGGCGGAAAAGTCGGGCTGAAAGAGCTTTTTGATAAAGAAGAGTATGCGGATCTGGAAGAAAAATCTGTCGCTTTGAATATGGACGATGAAAAGCTCGCAGGCATTATGCAAAGCATCGGTGACGACTCGGAGCTTATCTCGGTATTGAAATCGGTATACGATTGGTCGGTGTTGGTCGATGTGCTGAAAGGCAAACAAACGATTTCCGAAGCGAAAGTTGCGGTTTATGAACAGCATAAGGAAGATCTGGCTCTGCTGAAACCTTTTATTAAAAAATATGTGCAGGGAAAGTATAATGACATATTCCGCTCCGACGCTGTTAAAAGCAATTACGTTGCCTATATAGGCAGCAATAAAACTTCCAATGATAAGCAAGCGGTTAAGAAATCCGCAAGCAAAGAAGATTTTTGTAAATACGTTCTCTCCGTAGTCAAGACGGTTTCTCCCGACAAAACAGATGCGGAGGCGTATGAAAAAATGATTCCCCGCCTTGAGGCGAATGATTTTATGCCTAAACAGGTTGACGGAGACAACCGCGTTATTCCGTATCAGCTTTATTGGTTTGAACTTAATAAAATTCTTGAAAACGCAAAAAACTATCTGCCTTTTTTGCAGGAAACCGATGAGGACGGTATTACGGGTGCAGAAAAAGTGCTTTCTGTATTTGAGTTTAGAGTGCCGTATTATGTTGGACCGTTGAAAGAGAATAATTCAAAGAACAAGAAATTGAATCATTGGATGGTGCGCAAGGCCGAAGGCAAGATATATCCATGGAATTTTGAGGACAAGGTTGATTTGGATGCCAGCGAAAATGCCTTTATAGCGAGAATGACAAACTCATGTACTTATCTCCCCGGGGAGGACGTTTTGCCTAAGTCCTCATTGGTTTACTGCGCTTTTGAAGTTCTTAACGAGATAAATAATATTAAAATCAACGGTAACGAAATTCCTGTCGATGTAAAGCAGGAAATATACAATAATGTCTTTTTAAATCCTAAAAAGATTACGCCGAAATGCATCCGAGATTATCTCATATCCAACAACTATATGAGCGAAGACGACATGATCAGCGGTCTTGATATTACCGTAAAATCCTCACTTAAACCATTTATGCAGTTTCAAAATCTTGTAAAGAATGGACTGCTTACATATTCCGATGCGGAAAAAATTATTAACCGTGCTACGTATTCCGAGGATAAACTGAGATTTTCCAACTGGTTGCGAAAAGAATATTCTTGTTTGCCCGATAGCGAAATAAAATATATTTCCGGATTGAAATTTAAAGATTTCGGCAGATTGTCGAAAAAGTTTTTGTGCGAAGTCGAAGGAATAGATAAAGAAACCGGTGTTGTTTATCCTTCCGTCATTCGGGCGATGTGGGAAACAAACTGCAATTTGATGCAGCTTTTGTCGGATAGGTTTACTTTCGCCGAAAAAATCGAAGAATTCGTTAAAGAATGTTATGACTCAGAGTCGAAAAGCATTTCGGAACGCCTTGACGAAATGTACGTTTCCAATTCGGTTAAGCGCCCAATCATACGCACGCTTGATATTTTGAAGGATGTGGTCAAGGTTCAGGGACACGCTCCCGAACGAATCTTTGTTGAAATGGCACGCGGCGCAAATGAAGATCAAAAAGGCAAGAGGACAAAAACCAGACTTTCACAGATCCTTGAGCTTTACGAAAAGGTTAAAGATGAGGACGTTAGACGTCTGACCGAACAATTGGAACAATGGGGAGATACGGCTCACAATAAGCTCCAAAGCGATAAACTTTTCCTCTACTTCATTCAGCTCGGAAAATGCTTGTATACCGGAAAGCCTATTGATATTGAAGCGGTAATTTCCGGCGACGGTACATATAATATCGAGCATATCTATCCACGCAGTTTTGTAAAAGACGACAGTATCATCAACAACAAGATACTTGTCGATTCCAAAGCAAACGGCGATAAGAGCGACAGTTACCCCATAGATCCTGCCATTCGGGAAAAAATGCACGGATATTGGAAGTATCTGAACAGCATTTCAAACAGTGACGGAAATAAACTTTTGAGCGATGAAAAATACAAGCGACTGACCGGAACAACACCTTTCACCGATGAAGAAAAATTTGAATTTATCAACCGCCAGCTTGTAGAAACCAGACAATCTACTAAGGCTGTCGCAAGCTTGCTGAAAGAACTGTATCCCGAAACCGAGGTTGTTTATGTAAAAGCAGGGTTGGTTTCCGAATTCAGACAGCAATTCGATTTACCGAAATCACGTGCGGTCAACGATTTGCACCATGCGAAAGACGCATACCTAAACATTGTTGCAGGCAATGTGTGGCATTGCAAATTCAGCAGACAGTTTTGGCGTGCGCAGGAGCAAAATAACGCCAAAGTCGAGGTCGTTTTTACACACCCTGTTGTATGTGACGGTAAAACTGTGTGGAACGGAGCTTGCGACAAAGACCGTGTTGTCAAAATTGCAAGAAAGAATACGGCACATATAACAATGTATTCGTATTGCAAACATTCGGGACAAAACGGCGGATATTTTGATCAAATGCCTGTTTCTGCCGCAAAAGGATTGGTGCCTCTCAAAAAAGATCGTCCAACGGAAATATACGGCGGTTATGACAATGCAACGGTTGCAGGCTTTGTGTTGGCAAAATATAAATCCGGCAAGAAAAAACAGATCAGTTTGATTCCGATAAGATTTTTAAACATGGCTGAATTTATAACCAACGACAGCTATGCGATTGAATATGTCGCAGAGCAACTTGACGGTAAAGCAACCGAAATAGAAATTTTTTTGAATAAGAGAATTATCAAAATATATTCAATGATTTCTCTTGACGGCGCTCGTTATTGCATTAGAGGTAAATCAGATTTGTCAAGTATCGGATTGGTGAATGTGATGCCCTTTATGACTTCTCCCGAAAATGAAGTCTACATAAAGAAATTAGAGAAATTTGTCGAAAAACGCAAAAAGAATGAGAACTATGTTTGGAGTGAAAAACACGACAAAGTAACCTTAAAAGATAATGTGGCATTGTATAATCTGTATATTCAAAAACTGTCATGTTGGCCGTATAATACAAGACCCGGAAACGAAACCTTTGTAAAGAAACTGAATCGTCATGCCGAGGATTTTGAAAAGCTCGATATTTTCAGGCAGGCGTATGTTCTTTTGCAAATTCAAGGTGTTTTGGGACGAATCAAGCAGGCAGACTTGAAAGATTTTAAGGAAAGCACAAGTTCCGGTATAGCCAGATTATCCTTAAATCTTTCCAACTGGAAAAAGAATTACACTGATGTTCGTATTATCGACCAATCCGCATCGGGACTTTTTGAAAAAGTTTCCGAAAACCTTCTTGATCTTTTATGAGTTGGCGAACGGTTGTTATAGCATCACGCTGTAAGCTGGATTATAAGATGGGCTTTATGGTGATTCGTGCCGAGGAAACGAAAAAAATATTTTTGGACGAAATTGCCGTATTGCTCATCGAAAATCCTGCGGTTGCCCTGACGGGGTGCCTGCTGGAAGCTTTGGTTGAAAAGAAAATACGGGTAATTTTTTGTGATGCCAAACGAACTCCTAACGCCGAGCTTGTTCCGTATTACAATTCCTACGATTGCTCTCGTAAAATCAAAGCACAAATTGCCTGGACAGATGATGTCAAAGGAGTTGTCTGGTCGGATATTGTTGCGGAAAAGATACGTAAACAAGCGGATTTTCTAAGTGAATTGCGGAAAGACAGCGAGGCATCGCTTTTGCGTTCCTATCTTTTGCAAATTGAACCGCATGATGCGACAAATCGAGAGGGACACGCCGCAAAGGTCTATTTCAATGCGTTGTTTGGAATGGATTTCACCAGAAGTGAAGAAAATATAACGAATGCGGCGCTTAACTATGGATACGGCATTATTTTATCTGCATTTAACCGTGAAATTGTGATGCAAGGATATTTGACACAACTCGGTATTTTCCACGATAATATGTTTAATCATTTTAATTTGAGTTGCGATTTGATGGAACCGTTTCGTATATTAGTTGACCGAAAGGTAAAATCTATGAAGTGTTCCGATTTTACAAGCGACGAAAAACACGTTATCGTTGACATATTGAATGATACCGTTGTGATCAATCAAACTCGGCAAACAGTACTCAATGCGATCAAATATTATTGCAGAAGTGTTTTCGACGCATTGAACGAGGGCGATCTTTCGCTGATCCGATTTTATTCGTTATGAGTTATCGATTTATGAGAGTATTGGTGTTTTTTGATCTTCCCACAGAAACCCTTGAAAATAAGCGAGAATATCGAAAGTTTCATAAAGTATTGATTAAAAACGGATTTTTGATGATGCAGGAATCGGTTTATT
>CAYWFS010000069.1:0-2472 GCA_964457685.1 uncultured Ruminococcus sp.
CGGCCTCTACCACCCCAAGGTAGCGCGCTCCCAACTGCGCCACACCCAGTTGTTTGTTTTGCTGTTCCCTGACAGCTTTTATATTATATCATGTTCGCTCTGTTTTGTCAACCCCTTTTTCTAACTTTTTTCGATTTTTTTTGAAATTTATATTATTTCCGTGAATACCGCTTGATTTCGCCGACATATGCAAAAAAACGACGCTGAGCTTTGTGCTTTTTCCGAGTGCAGAAAAACCTGACACAAGGAATACACTAAAGCTCAGCGTTGCTTTATATTACCGCTTCATTCGGTTTACGACAAGCTGTGAGCAGATACCGGTGAAGGTTCCGCTTATTATTCCCGAGATGAGAAGCACGGGCAGGTAAGAGATAATTGCCAAGGTGTGCGTTATTATTACCGCTACCGTTATTTGTCCGAGGTTATGGAATATCGCACCGACAACACTGCACACCCAGATCTGTCTTTCCGTGACGAGTTTACGCATAACAAGCATTATCAGGTAGCAGAATATTCCTCCGCAAAGGCTGTACATGAAGGACATCATCTGACCGCAGAAAATGCTTCCCAACACTATGCGGCACAGAAGAATCAAAAACGTATCTCTTGCACCGTAACAAAACATGGCATATACCGTTATTATGTTGGCAAGTCCGAGCTTGACTCCCGGAATCGGAACAAGTGAGGGAATCTGTGCTTCAACTACAAAAATAATCAGTGCAACGGTCGTCAGCATAGCGTTTCTTGCGAGGTAGCCGATGTTTCTATTGTTTTTCATACTCATTTGCTTATACCGTCCGCTTCTGTGGTGGTGTCGGAGGAGCGATTGAACTCTACCACCAGCTTATTCGGCAGACAAACTATCGGTGTTATTCCGCTTGACTGCCATCCTTGCTTAACACAAAGCTGATCGGGGCAATCTGCGGAGGACACACATATACGTCCGTTTTCTACGGATATTGTGTTTGTACCGTTTTCTCCCGTCAGCTGAATAGTGTACGGCTCATTTACGTCGGAAAAGCAAACCGTGTGGACGCATTCGGAATTAAGATAAACCTTTGCGATTGTCTTTTCGTCTGATTTTCCGTTATCAAGCGGATTTTTTACGAGAATCGCCGCAACTGCCGAAAAAACAAGCAGAGCCGAGAACAAAATAACCCAAGTTCGTGTTTTTATCATCTTTCAATCACCGTAAGAGGCAGGGAAGAGTATGCATCGGAGATGGTAAAGCATTCGCAAAGTCCTTCCGTTATGTACACCTTTTCGTCTGCCGTCATAATTATGAAGTCAAAATCCGAGTGAGAACTCCAGTATTCCTCAGCTTCGTCAAGTCCCATAACGAACAGTGCTGTTGAAAGTGCATCGCAAAGAAGTCCGCTTTCTCCCACTATCGTCACCGAAAGAATACCGCTGTCAGACGGCTTTCCTGTGTGCGGATTTATAATGTGGCAGTAGTGCTTGCCGTCTTCGCCTATAAAATATCGCTCATATCCGCCCGATGTGATTGCCGCCATGTTTTCGAGTGTGAGTATGCCGAGATAGTTTTCGGTGTCCGTTGGGTGCTGTACCGCAATTTTCCATTTTGAACCGTCAGGCTTTGCTCCGAGAGTCTGCACGTTTCCACCGAGGTTTATAAGAGCGGACGTTACACCGTTTTCACGAAATAGCTCGCATAGTACATCTCCCGTATATCCCTTTGCGACACTGCCGAGATCCACCTGCATTCCGTCATTTAACGTAGCTTCGTTGCCGCTTAACGAAACTGACGTATAGTCTACATTTTCAAGCAGTGACTCAAGCTCGTTGTCGGAGGGTATTCTGTATTCCCCTGTCGTAAATCCCCATGCACGAACAATCGGATATACAGTGATGTCGAGGTTTCCCGAGGTGCTTTCGCAGATTTCGAGTGCGTTTTTCATAAGCTTCGCAGTGTCGTTGTCTAGTGTGCATGAGCCGTTTGAATTAAGACGACTGATGTTACTGTCGGGGAGTGTAACCGAAAAACTGCCTTCAAGCTCCGATATACGGTCTGCCGCAAGCGAGAGAACCGTGTCGTTTTCAGAATATACCGTAAGCTCCATCACGGTGTCCATTGCAAAAATAATATTGCTGTGCTTTTCCTTGACTTCACTGTCAGCAGCTTCGGATTCTCTTGTCATAGCTTCAGCTTCGGGTGAAATTTCGACAGTGGTTTGAGTGCAACCCGTCATAATCAGTGAAACAAGACTGAGAATAAGCAAAAATTTAATTCTATGCATAAGTTTTTCCTCGGTTTAAAGTGTGTCAGTGAGCCTGAGATAGTGCATTTTCTACCGCCGCAATAATTCCTTTAGACGAGAAGGTTGCTCCGCTGATGGTATCCACTTCGGTGCTTTGAGTGTCAATGATGTCGCTTATCAGGGCTTTTGCGTTTGAAAGGAAAGCGGAATCATCGGATGATTTTACGACTAAAACAGAGCTGATTTTGCCGTC
>CAYWFS010000069.1:2572-5880 GCA_964457685.1 uncultured Ruminococcus sp.
TTGAAGTGCGTTTTCTACTGCCGCAAGTATCCCCTTTGATGAAAATGTTGCCGATGTTGCGGTGTCAATATTTGTGCTTTGATTTGCTATAATTTCGTCCGTGAGTGCAAGTGCTTTACTCCAGAAAGGCTCATCCTCGTTCGATTCCACAACCTCAACGGCAGCTATTTTTCCGTCTTCTATGGTCACGGACACTGTTATTTCGCTTGAATATCCGTTACCCTTTCCGATATAAACACCGTCTCCCTTTGCTTCAAGTTCGTTGACGATCTCGGAAGAATCTGTGTTTTCATTGATTTTGGCGGATATGGAATCGTTTGTGTCGGAGTCCTTGGCTGAAACAAATACGGGAACGAATACCGAAACGAGAATCAGAACTGCCGCCAAAGCAATGAATAACGGAACCGCCGTGCTGAGAGAGGACTTCTTTTTAAGCAGAGCTTTTCTTGTTCGCATTGCCGCATAAGTTGCAAAAACTGCGGTGTAGATAGTTAAATTGAAAATATATTTTGTACGACCGGAGGCAATAAAAGAGCTGTTCAAAATCAGCACGTGAAGGTATATAAGTCCGTAGAAAAGATATGCACTGCGTTGCAGCTTTTTCCATTTTTTTGCATTCATCTTTTTTCTTACAGCGGGGAAGGAGGTTATCATGAGAGGAAGCATCAAAAGCACAAGGAGAAGTGATACAATAGCGGCAGGGAGGTATGCACCCTTGAGGCTTGACGGATCGGTGAACAGCTTTACAAAATAGTTTTTGCCGTAGCTGATGTTGTGTGAGAGAGTGAGTATGCAAGCGATTATAGAAAGCTCCGCACGAATAGGCATGAGCTTTTTAATTGCCGCAGAACCGTTTTTTAAGGCTCCCGTCATCATTACAACGACAAACAAAGCCGTTGCGAAAGAACAGTTTGCGAATATCGGCCAAATATATTCAAGCATCCATGAGGGAAAGCTGAGAAACAGTCCGCTGTACTGTATGGTAATGACCGATAATCCGAGAAGTGCGGATATAATATAGAAAATGACGGAGTGTTTTTTTATTTGTTCGGAACAGAACCACGCAAACACTGTCGCTAAAATCAAGCTGATAAGAAATGCCATAATGCCTCCTATGTTTGAAAAAATTAATTAAGTAACACGAATCACAAGTTAGCTAAGACTAACCAAAGCGTAAAAAAATAAGACCGAGCTTTATGTGCTGCGGAAAACTCATGCTGTAGTTAGCGGTAACTAACCGACTGGAATAATATATCATTTTTTTTGGAATTTGTCAATAGAATTTTTGATTCTTTCGTGAATTAAAAATGTATTTAGATAAGTCGAATGAGTATATCATATGGAAATTTCGTGGGAAAATACCTATATATCACAAAAACACAGCATAACGCATGATATAAATTTGTGCATTACATCTCTTGCATTAGTTTTTACGAAATGATATACTTTTAGCAGTTAGCGATAGGTAACCGATAAAATATTACTATGCACTGTGGAAAAAATAAAGCAGTGCAATAAGTTACCACACGAGTTAGCAGTGACTAACTATGATTTTAAGGAGATATTCAAGTATGAACAAAAAAGTCAAGAATCTTTTCTGCACACTGCTCATAGGCTGTATTTGTGCGTCTGCCATAGGTGCTTCCGTTCCTGCGTCCGATATTAACGGTCACTGGGCTGAAAACTCCATGCAGTTCTTTGTTGAAAGCGGCTGGATGGAAGAATACGGTGTTGTAAACGTAAATTACAGCCCCGATACATCAATGAGCCGTGACCAGTTCGTTTCGCTTTTGAACCGTTTTGCTAAAACTCCCGTTGAAAGCACCGAAAAGGATGAGGACGGAGTTTTCACCCGTGAAGAAGCTATGGTAATTGCGGCAAACGCACTCGGTCTTTCCGCAGGAGACAGCACAGTTCTCGAAAAGTTCATTGATGCGTCCGAGATTTCCGAAAACGCAAAGGGTGCGGTAGCTGCTCTTGTTTCCGGCGGATATATTCACGGAACAGCCTCCGATAAGCTTTCTCCCGCATCTCAGCTTACCCGTGCAGAGGGAATTACAATTCTCGACAACATTTACGATTCACTCACATTCGATATAAGCGAGCATGATGTTGTTTACGGTACTGCCACTCTCACATATGCGGAGTTCTATTCGGGTGACGTATCATCCACGGAATCCTACGGTGTGGACGGTGTTACATCCGCTACTGTTTCCAAAGCAGGCGGATTTAACGGTAAAATGTATACAAACTTCACCGAGGAAAGCGAAGACGGCTACAATATCTTCGGTATCAAGGAAGTTAATGTTGCGGTAAGTGCGGATGATTATTACGACTACATTGCACTGAACCCCACATTCAAGCTTGCAAGAACCACACCCGAACAGTACAAAACAGTAAAAATCGTTGACGGTGTTGCCGTATATTCCGCAACCAACTTCAAGCTTGAAGAAACCGTTACAGATGCTACCGCAGAGCTTTTGACAGGCTCCACATGGGGTGACTACCAGATCAACGTAACTGAAAGCTCCACAGCTTATATCCGTAACAACCGCTCCGATGAAGGCTGGAAGATAAACTCAAACATTCAGGGTGTTATCCTTGAAACAGAGACAGGACTCAAGGTTGGTCTTGAACATCTCCAGAGCATTTGGTTACAGCCTTGGGAAGTTTCCTTTAACGTAACCGATGACAGCATTTACAACTCTCACATCACAGGTCACGATAACCTTGCAGAGCTTTCAAAGCTTGTCGGAGATAAGGTTACATCCATCACCTACATCATGCCCGACAGCACCTACGTTTACACCTTCGACGGAATTTACATCAAGCCCGCATATGCAGGAGAAGAAGTAATTACCGCTACATTTGAAGAAGGCTCCGCAGACGTAACAATCGCAAACGTACCTGCTTCCCTTGAGAATGTTACAGTAAGCATTTACTATGGCTCCGGTCGTAACAAGACTACTGTTGCAACAGACGCACAAATCGTAGACGGCAAGGTTGTAATGACAGAAGCATACAGCAGTGAAAACAGCTACACCGTAACCGTAACAAGCACAAACTATGCTAATATCATTGCCGAAACTCCCGCAACAGCAGAAGAAAAAGCACTCCTCGAGATTCTTGTTCTTCAGGCAAAGGGATACATCGACAGCGGTGTTGCGGCAAACGACAGCGGACTCATCGAGCATTACGAGGAAGCTGCCGCACTTCTTGCAGATGAGGGTGCAACTTCCGCTTCCGTTGTTGAGCTTGTAACCGAGCTTAACGGACATCTCTCCGTATACAACGGCTGATAAAACAGA
>CAYWFS010000070.1:0-5622 GCA_964457685.1 uncultured Ruminococcus sp.
TTGTCATTTGCCGTAGTAAACGTATTTCTCGCCGTCGATTATTCCGAGAACGTCTTTGTATCTGCCGTCATCGGATTCTGAGCCGAAAACACCTGCGATAAAGCACAGCTCTCCGTCGTCGTACATTGCTATAAGCGAATAGTAGTCATCGAGACTTCCCGTTTTCAGTCCGACAACATTTTCGTTATAGTATTTTGAATCTTCGAGTAGGAGTTTGTTTGTGTTTGTCCAGCTGTTGATGTGACCGCTTGCATACGTTACCTTGTCGGAGGAAAGTGCGGAATATTTTCGTATAATATCGTTTTTCGCCGAAGCAGAGGAAATAATTGCCATGTCGAGCAGAGTGGAGTAATGCTCACTGCCGTCATATCCGTCGGGCTTTGTGAAATGAGTACCCGTGCATCCGAGTGATATGGCATACTCGTTCATATACTCCACAAAAGCATCTACCGCCTCCGTATACGAAGCGTCATCATCACCAAGCAGGGCATGACCACACGCACTTGCTACAGCATAAGCGGCATCGTTGCCCGACGGGATCAGCATTCCCTCCGCAAGCATTTCGAGAGTGAGCGTGTGATTCGGTCGTATATATGCCTGAGATGAGTTTTCCTCCACCGAGTATACTTCATCTCCCGGAGTGATAAGCTCATCCTGCGGCAGAATACTGAGAGACGCAAGAACGGTAAGCAGCTTTGTCGTGCTTGCAGGGTATACTTTCGTGTTCTCGTCGCCGAAATATTTCGTCTCACCTGTGTCGGGGTAATATACGAACGCACAATCCGATTTCAGCTTTATGTGATAGGTATAGTCCGTGAAATCTTCATCTCGTTGGCAGGAGGTCAGAACAAATACCGCAAGAAGCAGTAAAGCAACAATCCGAAAAGAGTGAGACCGACTCATAACAGCATTATGCCGGCTTTTTCGCATTCGGCTATCGTTTCGTCATCCCAAAGAGATACCTGAACCTCGCCGATGTGAGCGGTCTGCATGAGAAGCATACAAAGTCTCGACTGACCGATACCGCCGCCTATTGTGAGGGGAAGCTCATCGTTCAGGAGCATTTGGTGAAACGGCAGTGCGGCTCTTTCTTCACATCCCGCAAGCTTCAACTGACGGCTGAGAGCTTCTGCGTCAACTCTGATACCCATGGACGAAATTTCAAGTGCGATTCCGAGAACATCGTTCCAAATAAGCAGGTCTCCGTTAAGCTCCCAGTCATCGTAGTCGGGGGCTCTTCCGTCGTGAGGCTTTCCGCTTTTTAAAGCTCCTCCTATTTTCATAAGAAATGTAGTGGGATGCTCTCTTACATAAAGATTTTCTCTTTCCTTTGAGGTCTTAGCGGGGTACATTTCTTCAAGCTCCGCAGTTGTGATGAAGGATACCTCGGGAGATACATGGCATTCAAGCTGATTGAATTCGTAGCGGAGTGCGTTGTTTGTTGCAACTATGGCGGAAACTATCTTCTTGACTACAGTCATCAGATATTCCTCGTTTCTCATGGAGCGGTCTATCACCTTTTCCCAGTCCCACTGGTCAACGTATATAGAGTGTATGTTGTCAAGCTCTTCGTCTCTGCGAACGGCATTCATGTCGGTGTAAATACCCTTTCCGACAAAAAATTCGTATCTTTTCAGTGCAAGACGTTTCCATTTTGCAAGGGAATGAACAACCTCGGCATACTCTCCGACACTGGGAATGTCGAATCTTACGGGTCGTTCACGTCCGCTGAGGTTGTCGTTAAGACCTGAATCCTCCTTTACGAAAAGAGGTGCGGAAACACGTTTCAGATTAAGCTCTATCGCAAGATTCATCTGAAAGGTGCGTTTTATATAATCAATAGCCTTTTGCGTTTCGTATACAGACAATCTCGGTCTGTAGTATTGGGGAAGCGTTATCATAAATACCTCGGGTAAAAATTAAATAATCATTTCATTGTATCATCCCATGTCTCTTGTGTCAATAGCTCAAAAGTTAATTTTACGTTAGAAACCGTTTCCCCGAAAATGTTAACAATATTTTGTAGAATATATTTTGAAAATGTGATATAATCAGCTGAGGTGGAGAGCTTGAAAAACGAATTTCCACCCGATTTCAATTTTTCCGGAGGTGAAAGTAATGGACGCTGGCAGTAGTAACGGCATACCTAAAGGCCGACGATGTTTGACTGAACACAGTACGCTTATGCGTCGCATTATTCAGCCTGAAAAATAAGGCTTTTCTGTGTGCCGACTTCTGTCTTTGCCGAGCGGAGAGAATTCCGTAACGGCTTAAAATACAGAAAGGAGTGCAGGCATGATATAACGGAAATTCATGCCCTAATAGGAAAATGGAAGAAAAAAAGCAAACTCTCGCAGATACCGTAACAACACTTATCGAAAGCAAAAAATATTCCACCGTTCGTGATATACTTCTCACAATGCAGGCGGTCGATATTGCGGCAATGTTCGAGGAAGTGCCGGAGCAGAAGATTCCCCTCTTGTTCAGACTTCTCTCAAAGGATCTTGCCTCCGATACATTTGTTGAAATGTCTCCCGAGCAGAGGGAATATCTTATAAAAAGCTTTTCCGATAAAGAGCTTAAAGAAGTGGTTGACGAGCTTTACCTTGACGATACGGTTGATATCGTTGAAGAAATGCCCGCCAGCATAGTTAAAAGAATACTTAAACAGGCAAATTCCGAAACCCGTCAGATGATAAACGAAATGCTGAAATATCCGGCAGATTCTTCGGGCAGCATCATGACAACGGAATTTGTGGATCTCTACCCCGATATGACGATAAACGAAGCTATCGAGCATATAAGAGAAACGGGAGTAGATAAAGAAACCATCAATGTGTGCTACGTTACAAATGTAAGCCGTCAGCTTATCGGTGAAGTTTCGATAAGAACGCTTATCCTCGCAGACCTTTCCGCAACCGTTGAAAGTGTTATGACGAAGAATACCGTCTCCGTAAATACGCAGGAGGACAAGGAAAACGTAGCGAATATCTTTACAAAATACGGCTGTATCGTAGTACCCGTCGTTGACAGCGAAGAAAGACTTGTAGGTATCGTAACGGTTGACGACGCTATGGACGTTATCCGTGAAGAAACCACAGAGGATATGGATAAAATGGCGGCTATTACACCGTCGGATAAACCTTATCTCAAGCTTTCTACCCTTGATATATATAAGAGTCGTATTCCGTGGCTGCTTCTTCTTATGATTTCGGCTACGTTTACCGGTGCGATAATCACTCACTTTGAGTCCGCACTTTCCGCATACCTCATTCTTGCCGCATCTATTCCTATGATAATGGATACGGGCGGTAACTGCGGTAGCCAGGCTTCCGTTACTGTAATAAGAGGTATTTCTCTCCAGGAAATCAACTTCTCCGATACATTCAAGGTTCTTTGGAAAGAGCTTAGAGTTTCGGTTCTTTGCGGTGCTACTCTTGCGGCAACGAATTTCCTGAAGCTTCTTCTTATAGACAGAGTTGCGATCTCCGTTGCCCTTGTTATAAGTATTACGATACTTATGACCGTAATTATCGCAAAGCTTGTCGGTTGTTCGCTTCCGATACTTGCAAAAAGACTCGGCTTTGACCCCGCTGTTATGGCAAGTCCGTTCATAACCACAATAGTAGACGCACTTGCACTGTTCATCTACTTCAACATCGCCGAAATGATACTCGGTATCTGATAATATTAAAGTAAAATAAGCTCTCTTTTGTGAATTGATTCCCCAATTGTTGGATTTTTGGGTGGCGATTCACAGAAGGGGGCTTTTTTGTATTTCGAAAACAAAATAAAAACTTTTTTAGGACTGCTCATATTGTGACAAAATCCACGCAGGGCAATCAACTATAATATCAGTAAACATACGGAGGAGATATTATGACGGGAAGCGAAAATTATATCAAAAGCATATCCTCGGGAAAGACTCTTACAGTCTACCTCGACGGAGATATAGATCACCACAACGCAAGAGAAATACGAAGCCGAATAGATACAAAGGTCTTTATTCAGCGTCCGAATGAGCTTGTGCTGGACTTGTCTCGGGTGAATTTCATGGACAGCTCGGGACTCGGACTGATACTCGGAAGATATACAAAGGCAGTGGAGATGGGGATAGAGTTCAAAGTCGCAAATCCGAATAAGCAGATAAAACGAATACTCGACCTCGCAGGTACGGAAAGACTCATAAAAATCGAGTCATCACCCGTAAAAGCGGTAAATACAGTATACTGAGGTGATAATGTGGCAAAAATCATCATAAATCAAACAAAAATAACATTTCCCGCACTGTCGCAGAACGAAGCGTATTCAAGAAGCGTAGCGTCCGCGTTTGTGTCACAGCTTAATCCGACTTATGATGAGCTTTCGGATATAAAATGTGCAATATCGGAGGCTGTAACAAATGCGATAGTACACGGATACCGTAACACCTGCGGAGAAATAACTCTTATAATGAAGCTGACGGAAAACCGAGAGTTTATAGCGGAAATACGGGATAAGGGGTGCGGAATAGAGAATGTAGAGCTTGCACTCCGACCGATGTATACGACCGACCGTGAAAACGAGAGAAGCGGCATGGGATTTACAATAATAGAAAATTTCATGGACACGATGAAGGTAACGTCCTCGCCCGGAAAGGGAACAAAGGTAGCGATAACGAAAAAACTGACCGCTCTGCCGATAAAGCTTGTCTGATTACATAGCTATAGATAATCCCCCGAAGATAGCTATCGGAAAGGAGTGCGGTACAATGACGCAGAATAATTTGAAAAACGAGACCTACACCGACACGATGTCACTGCTGAAAAGATATGCCGATGGTGAGCATGAGGTTGAAGAAACGATAATTCGGCTGAATTTCGGACTTGTAAACGGCATAGCACACAGATTTAAAGGGAGAGGATGTGACTTTGAAGACCTTGTTCAAATAGGGTCTATAGGGCTGATAAAAGCAGTACGGAGCTTTGATATATCAAGAGGGAATGCCTTTTCCACCTACGCAGTTCCGCTCATCATAGGGGAAATAAGACGGTTTCTTCGTGATGACGGTACAGTAAAGGTGAGCCGAAACAAAAAGAGAATAGGTGCGGCTCTTATGCACGAGAGGGAGGAGTATATGACAAAATACGGTGAGGAGCCTCGGATTGCCACGCTTGCGGAAAAGCTCGGTATAAGCGTTGAGGAAGCGTCCGACGCACTGGACTCCACAAGTACGGTTCGATCTCTTTCGGAATCAATAGGAGAAGATGACTTTTCTCTCGAGGATGTTATTCCTTCAAACGATGATAAGCTCGGTCAAATGATAGAGAGAGTGGCACTTGCGGAAACGATAAATACCTTGCCCGTGCTTTGGAGACAGATAATAATGCTGAGATACTTCGAGGATTATTCACAACAGCAAACAGCGGATGCACTGGGACTTACTCAGGTCAAAATATCGAGGGAGGAAAAAAAGATATTTCTGACGCTGAGAGAATCTCTTGCGTGAATTTTTTCAAAAAAACGAAAAAAGTTGAAAAAAGGGGTTGACATACCGCCTGATGTGTGATATAATAATGTCGTTGCACAGGGGTATAGCTCAGTTGGTAGAGCAGCGGTCTCCAAAACCGCGTGTCCTGAGTT
>CAYWFS010000071.1:0-5270 GCA_964457685.1 uncultured Ruminococcus sp.
GTTCAATTGGAAAAGGGTGTTTTTGTTTTAGCCTCTCAGCACCTTGTCAAATATTCTTGAACATTGAATTGTAGACTGCGGAGGCATTATTTCGGAGGTTGTACGTCCATCGTTTATACAGCGAACGACTTCCTCGATTTCAAATACAAATCCGTTTTCAAAAGTCTCTTCAAAGGTTTCGGCAAGACGGCAGTGTTCGTCAAATCTCTTTGCCGTAAATCCGCTACTGCCCCACGGAAGCTCTATATTGCCCTTTGAACCGTTGATTATCAGATATTCCCTTGCGTTTGCGGTAAACATACACTGTATAGCCGCATCACAGCTCTTGTATCTTACGATAAATGTAGCTCTTTCGTCTACTCCGGTTACAGGATGAGGTCTGAACATTCCTATGCAGTCCTCGACAGGCTCACCGACAAGATAGGACACGATTTCGGTCGGGTAAACTCCGATGTCATACATTGAACCGCCCGCAAGACTCGGATTATACAGTCTGCTTTCGGGATTTCCGTTTCCTCTGAAGCCTATTACGGCACTTACGGACTGAATTTCTCCGATGATACCCGAGTCAATCCATTCCTTTGCTTTTTTCGTCTGAGGCAGGAAATTCGACCACATTGCTTCCATGCAGAACAGCTTCTTTTCTTCGGCTTTTTCAAATATTTCCCGTGCATCCTTTTCGGTGAGGGTCATTGCCTTTTCGCATATAACGTGTTTTCCATGCTCAAAGCAAAGGAATATGTTTTCCTTGTGGAAATTGTGCGTGGTTGCAACGTATACAACGTCTATGTCAGCCTCTGTCAGCATTTTCTCGTAGGAATCGTAGTATTTTTCGATACCGTTTCTCTCTGCGAATGCCTTTGCTCTTTCCATGGATTTGCTTGCAACAGCACATATTTCCGCACCGTCAACAAGCTTTGCGGCATCACAGAATTTGTTTGCGATATTTCCGGCTCCGATTATTCCGAAACGTAAATTTTTCATTTGTGAAGTCTCCTGTTTTTGTCAAGCAAAAAATTCCATAGAGCAAGGTATCTCACCCCAACATCTATGGAATAATTTGTACTATGTGATTTTAAGCTTTACAAAGTCCGCTTAGATTTCCGCAAATTCGATTTCAACTTCGTGACCGCAAGCGGCAGACTTGTTGATACCGTCTATGATAGCCTGGTTGTAGAGAATCTGAGATGTCGGAACAGGTGCGGGACCGTTTGTCTTAACAGCGTCGAGGAAGGAACGAATCTTCTTATCGAACAGTCCGCCGCCGTGGTTCTGGAGAATCGGAATAACTGTCTCTGTCTGAGTACCGCATACATCGTGATAGAGAGTCATTGCACCGCCTACAGAGCCGTTCCAGCAGTCGGTTGAAGGAATACGGAGTGCTCCCTCGGTACCGAAGATTATTGTGTCACCGGGAGTGTTAACGTGCATTGCCCATGCGATTCTGAAGTCGAGGATGATACCGCCCTCGAGACGAACGAATGCTGCGGCGAAATCGTCAACGGAGAATCTGGAAGCGTCAGCACCGTTGTACTTCGGGTTTGTTCCGAAATAGTCAGCTGTGTAGCCAGATACAGTAAGAGGCTTCGGATAGCCTATTGCGTTGAGAACCATGTCGAGGGAGTAGCATCCGATGTCACCGAGAGCACCGATACCGCCTGTGGACTTTTCGATGAATGTAGAGCCGGGAATACCACGTCTTCTGCCGCCGCCTGTCTGTATGTAGTAAATCTTACCGAGAACGCCGGAGTCAACGATTTTCTTTATCATCTGCATATTAGCGTCGAATCTGGGCTGGAAGCCTACGGAAACGAATGTGCCGCTTTCCTTTTCGGCCTTGCAAACTGCTTCAGCTTCTTCGAGGGTTACGGTGAACGGCTTTTCAAGAAGTACGGGGATTCCGTGTTTGAGAGCGTATATTGTGGGTTCTGCGTGCTGTGTGTTGTAGGTACAGATAGATACTGCGTCAAGCTCCTCATTGTCTATCATTTCCTTGTGAGAGGGGTAGTATCTTACTCCTTCAACACCGAATTTCTTCATGAATTTTTCGGCTTTTCCGGGGATAAGGTCTGCGGCTGCTACGATTTCCACGTCATCCTGGATTTTGTAGCTCTGAATATGGGATTCTGCGATCCATCCCGTACCGATAATACCTACTTTAAGCTTTTTTCCTGTGTTAACGATTTTTTCTTCTTCAGTTGCCTGTTTGAACTGACTGAGAACTGCGTCTGACATTTGTTTTGTCCGCCTTTCGATAAATTTTTTACATATAACCGCCTGCACCGACGGATTATTTTAGAGTTAAATAAAAGCTGTAATTACCAACCGAGGGAGCGGAGATATTCACGGCTCGCCTTAATGGAATCCATTCTGGAAAGACCCATTGTGTTTTCGTCCTGCTCAACAACGACCCAATTTGCACCCGACTTAACGGAAGCATCGAGAATCTTCGGAATGTTCTGCATACCGTGACCTATGGGACGGAATTCAAACGATGACGGCTCGTCTTCTTTCTCCTCCTCATCAAGTCCGATGAGTGCGTAAAGATGCTTGGGAAGCTTTCCTTCAATGTTGAAGTCCTTGAGATGAACGACAGGGGTACGTCCGTTGTACTTTGCGATGAACTCTGCGGGATCTTCACCGCCGATATTTACCCAGCAGGTGTCAAGCTCTGTCTGAAGAAGCTCTGCGGGAACTCTGCTGTAGAGAATATCGAGACCGTACTCGCCGTCAACCTTTTTAAATTCAAAGTCGTGGTTGTGATAGAGAAGTGTGATTCCGTGCTTTTTCGCAACCTCACCGAGCATTGCGATTTCACTGAACATCTGCTCCCAAAGCTCACCTCCGGGTCTTCTTTCCTCCGTAACATAGGGAACCGCGACATATTTACAGCCTATTTTTTCATATGTTGCAAGAGTACCTTCGGGATCTGCAAGCATTTCCGCAAGCGGAACATGAGCTGATACCGCAACAAGTCCGTATGCGTCGAGAAGACCTCTTATGTAGTCGGCGGAATTACCGAAAAGTCCGGCAAATTCAACACCGTCGTAACCCATTTCCTTAACCTTGCGAAGTGCGTCCGACATATTGGCAGCTACATCGTCTCTTATAGAATAAAGCTGCACTGCAACAGGTAGTGACATTGTATATACCTCCGTTATATCCTTACGATTAAAATCGTAGTTTTTTCCGAATCATGTTTTTTTCATATTATAGCTTAAAGCATAACCAAAATCAAGAGCTTTTTGATATATTTCCTAAAAAAATCTGACGTGATTTGACATTTCTTGTGATACGGAGACTCTCTTGCTGTAAATCGGACGATATAGAGGTCAAAAAATTGTGCTTTTTGGCACTTGACAACGGACGAGAGATAAATTATAATCTATATAATAATCATTTGTAGAAGTATATAATCACGTAAAAACATTATTGAAGAAAGGTATGGTTCAGACGATGGCGAAAGACTTTATCTCGAGCAAGATTGCGTACGAAGGAATTACCTTTGACGACGTTCTTCTTATCCCCGCAAAGAGCGATGTTCTTCCCAGCACTGTTTCACTTAAAACAAAGCTTACAAAGAAAATCGAGCTTAATATTCCGCTTATGAGTGCGGCTATGGACACCGTAACCGAATATGCCCTTGCTATTGCTATGGCGAGAGAAGGCGGTATCGGTATTATACATAAGAATATGTCTATCGAGCAGCAGTGCGATCAGGTTGAAAGAGTAAAGAGAAGCGAAAACGGAGTTATTACAGACCCGTTCTTCCTCCATCCCGACAATTTCGTTTATGAAGCAGACGAGCTTATGGGTAAGTACAGAATATCCGGTGTGCCGATTTGCGATGAAAACGGTGTTCTTGTCGGAATTATCACAAACCGTGACCTCCGCTTCATGACAGACTATAATGTGCCGATTAAGGACGTTATGACAAAGGAAAACCTTATCACCGTTCCCGTAGGTACAACTCTCGAGCAGGCAAAGGAAATACTCAGAGGTCATAAGATCGAGAAGCTTCCCATAGTTGACGATAACAACAAGCTCCGCGGTCTTATCACAATAAAGGATATTGAAAAGGCTGACCGTTATCCGAACTCCGCAAAGGATGCACACGGAAGACTTCTCTGCGGTGCCGCTATCGGTGTAACAAAGGACGTAACAGAACGTGCTGCCGCTCTTCTTAAGGCAGGTGCAGACGTTCTCGTTCTCGACTCCGCACACGGTCACTCCAGAAATATTCTCAGCTGCATTGAAAAAATCAAGACAGCATTCCCCGATTGCCAGCTCATCGCAGGTAATATCGCAACAAGCGAAGCGGCTCACGACCTCATTTCCGCAGGTGCTGACGCTATTAAGGTAGGTATAGGCCCCGGTTCCATCTGTACAACCCGTGTTGTTGCAGGTATCGGTGTTCCTCAGATTTCCGCTATCATGAACGCTTACTCCGAAGCTGCCGAAGCGGGTATTCCCGTTATCGCAGACGGCGGTATCAAGTACAGCGGCGACCTTCCCAAGGCTATTGCGGCAGGTGCTAACGTAATCATGGTCGGCTCACTTCTCGCAGGATGTGAGGAAAGCCCCGGAGATACAGAAATCTATCAGGGAAGACAGTTCAAGGTATACAGAGGTATGGGTTCTCTTGCGGCTATGGAAAGAGGTTCCAAGGACAGATACTTCCAGGAAGGTGCAAGAAAGCTCGTTCCCGAAGGAGTTGAAGGTCGTGTACCTTACAAGGGATACCTTGCAGATACAGTATTCCAGCTCATGGGCGGTCTCCGTGCAGGTATGGGTTACTGCGGTGCTTCTACTATTGATGAACTCAAGGAAAACGGCAGATTCGTAAAGATGTCCGGCAACGGTCTCAGAGAATCTCACCCCCACGATATTAACATCACAAAGGAAGCTCCCAACTATTCCGCTCTTCCGCTTTAATTAAATAAAAAATAATCGCTCGGACGAATTTGATTAAGTTCAAATTTCGCTTTCGGGCGATTTTTGTATATAAAAAGCCTTTTCGATAATTGATGTGACCCCGGAAGTAAGACAAAAAATCCGGCTTCTTGGGTCGGTTTAAAGCTCCGTAGAAAATAAAAAAAGCTACTTCTGAAAAAACAAAAGAGCTTAGTAGTACAAAATAAAAAAAGCTACTTCTGAAAAAACAAAAGAGCTTAGTAGTACAAAATAAAAAAAGCTGCTTTTGAAAAAGACAAAGGAGCTTAGTGATATAAAACAAAAAAAGCTAATGGAGGGATTTGAACCCTCGACCT
>CAYWFS010000072.1:0-3729 GCA_964457685.1 uncultured Ruminococcus sp.
TGATTTATGGACATATCGCTGTGCCTTGTAATTCAGACGGCGGGAGCAAGCCACCGCAATGCGGTAACCGCCCATACGGTAACACCCATTCTTCATTTTTCATTCGCTCCTCACAGCTTCTTTATTTTTTTGTAGTAGCTGTAGTCATCGAGGGAATCGGGGTCGGTTTTTGCTTCTCCGTGGGGGAGTCCGCTTGAAAATACGGCTCTTTTTTCGCTGTCGGAATAGAGGGAATCCTTTGAGAGGGAGTCTTTAAATAAATACGGAGCTTCGGTTTTCAGCCTTGTTATCTGTTCGTTTATTCCGTGTACTCCGTCTTCATCCGAGGTGACGCTTGTCATGTCTATCATTTTTTCAATGATACCTGCGTTTTTTGCACCCGAACGCTCGATTTCTCTTTCAAGTGCGTGTCGGCATCGTTCGTTATGAAGCTTTGCACCGTATTCTCCACGGACAGCGGCGGTATCTCCTATTTCCATGCCGACCTCCCCTGCTTTTATGAGAAGCTCATCGTAGCTAAGCTTGCCGTTTCCGAAAAGCTCCGCAATTTTGTTTTCGTTCATTTTTAGTTACCTCCTTTCATTCGTTTTTTATGCCGCCGTGCCATTTTGCTCTGAATTCCTCCGCAGTCATGACACCTGCCTGAACCTCGGTAAGGTCTGCGGCTCTTTTTGTGTCGCTGTCGGAGAAATACGAGTCATCGAAGCTCAGGCTTACCTTGCAGTCGGGGCTTACGTCAAGTCGGTAAAGCTCTTTTGCACACCAGAGTAAAGCACGGACGGCAGACACCACGAAATTTCTTGCGTTTCTCTGGTGCTTGACGAGGTTTTGACGCATATCCTGTCTTTCTCCCATATACTGTGTGGCGGTGAGCTTGGTTCTGCCGTCAACATCGAAGGTATAGTGGTGGGTGCCGAGACCGCATCTGAAAGCGAGGTAATTCAGCTGAGACTGGACGGCGAGTGCGTTTTCGTTTATTCTAAGCTCGGGGTTATGCTCGGAGATGAGGGGATTTTCGCTTATATCTCCGTCACCGAGGGTAACGAAAAGCTGTTGAGCAACGTCATCGGGGGTGAGAATGTTTCCGTAGTCGTCTCTCTGCACGAGGGAACGGCTGAGGAATACCTTTTTGCCACCGAGCTTTATATCACGGCAGAAGTTATTGAAAGCAAGGTCAACACCCTTTAAGCAATCTATAGCGTCTGCGAACACGGACGTTCCCATACCGGGTGGGGTTTTATGGTTGTTTGCGATATTCGGCTTCAGGATGAAGAAAAACGGATACGGGGATGAGGTTTTTATGACTTCGGGGACGGCGGGGTTCGGCTTTTTTATCGGTTCGCCGTTTTCCTCCGTGTAGAACTCATTGGTTATGGTATAAAAGCCGTTTTCAAGTCGGTGAGTTTCGATGTACACGCAGTCCTCTCCTCTTATATGGGAGTTCGAGATGAATGCGGCTTCGATTATCCGACCGTTTTTTACGCTTATCGGGCGAATATGCTCTGCGTCAACGAAATCGAAGGTAAGACGTGTGTTTTCTCCTGCCGTAAGTTCGCCGTATTCGTCAAGCTCGAGGTTTTCGAGATGTAGGATGGCGGCGGCGGTTCCGAGGGCAAAGGCACTTTCGGTGAGCTTATTGGCTTCTCCGATGAAGTCGTTTTCGGCAAAGACCTTTTCAACGAAGCTTTTTCCGATTTCGTCCTCGATATTTACGGACACTTCATCGTTGAATATGAGGGAAGCCCAGTCCTCGCAAATTTTTTTTGCCATATTCATACGGTACATATCCCGTTTTACGAGGTTTCCGTTTGAGCCGTTTTCGTAGAATCTGTGGAATGCGGTATCGCAGCCCTGCCACCAGCTTTTCCACAGCTGTATATTATCTGACATTGGTTCTCCTTTCTTTTTTGGTTTACATATAGCGTTCTATGGCGTACTCGAATGCGTCAAGGATGTCTATATCCGAGGTGAAGTTATCGAGACGCTTGTCGTTTTCGTCCCACACGGCTCCGCACAGTCCGTCTCTGAGCTTTGTACATTTTACGGTGAGTCGGAGTCGTCCTGCGGTAAGAAGACGGTTTGTGAACGCTATTCTGTCAAGTATGGGTTTCTTTGCACAGTCGGACACGCTTACGCCTTCGCCTATACGTCTGAGGTGCCGTCTCATGCCGTTTATGAGGTACTGGGCTTCACTGTCGGCGAAGATATATCTGACGGGGACGTTTGGGTAGGCGGTATGCAGTGATGTCAGGAACAGCTCCATACTCCTGTCGATTTTTTGGGGGTCTATATCTCCTTTACCGCCGTCTATGGCAAGCTCATCGAGGACGGTAAGTGAGAGGAGGGAGTCTTTCTTTGAGAATCCGACAGCGACAAAGGTAGTTTTTGAGCGGTTTCCGCCGAAGTCAACTCCGATATTGATAAAGTCGAGGGAGCTTTGATTTGGCACTTCGCACATGAATTTGTCGGGGGAGTCTGCGAATGCTCTGTACACCAGACCCTCTGCGGCACAGCGTTCACCGAGAATATCCCGTCTGAACCATACCGAATTTTTATCGTACTGAGCGACAATTTCGGACAGCTTATTTTCGGGGATGGTGGGGTTATCGAAGATGGTGAAGTGTGCGTAATTGTAGAAATGCTTGCCGAGTTCGCCTGTTTTTGTTTTTTCGGCATATCTGTCGAGGTGTTCCGTATAGATATAAGCCTTTGGGGTTGTAGGATTGAGATCCCAGAAAATACGTCTGTCTCGGGCGGCGAGGAGTCGGTTCATTGCTTCCTCGATAAAGCTTTGGGAGTGGAGGTTAATTTCGGTTGCTATCCACATACCGTAGGAGTTACCGCGAATACGTTTATAGGAATCGGAATTTTTACCTCCGGCGAAGATGACGATTTTTTCGCCGCTTGCCGTTTCTATGCTCATAGCCTCGTTTCCCTTATATTTCATATGCCGACATCTTTTACCGAATATATGCTCAAGTCCGAGACCGTTGCAGTCGCCGATATTGAGCTTTGCGTTGCCGAGGGTCGAACCTGAAGCTAAGTGAAATTTATCGGGGGAATATTCGAGTAGGGAGGCGAACACGAAGACGTTGTCTATTGTTTTTCCGGCTCTCACCGCACCTTCTGCGACGTTTACGGTAGAGAGGTAAGCGTTTTTCATATAGGCACGGTGTTTTTCGGAGAAAGAGTAGGCGGACATCAGCCATCCTCCCGAAAAAGCTCATCACGGAGGGAGTTTATTTCTTCGGAGGAGGGTGAGAGGTCTTCGTCGTCGGTTTTTCCGAGGTCTCTGCCGAAAATATCGAAGTATAGGCGAATGGCGGTCATATTTCCGTCTTTTACTTCATCAAGCAATGCTCTCCAGACGAGGGGTGCGGATGCTCTTGCGATATTTCTCGAAAGCGGGAGAGCGGAATCGAGGGTGGACAGGCTATCGTTCGGGGGAGAGCGTAGGAGTGTGAGCAGGTCACGATCTCTTTCGCTATCCTCCGAGGTAAGGGTATCTACGACCGCATTATAGACCCTTGGATTGGTACCGTTTAGATTTACGGTATCGGGGGATTTGATTTTTTTCACAAACAATGTTCTCCTTTCCTTGATTCAATTGTAGCACAGGGGAGAGAGGAAAGTCATACCGCCGAAATTCCGAAAAAGTCCCACGGGTTGTTCACAAATTTTCGGGCGAAAACGGGCTTATAACGCAAAAAAGCCGCTTTATGAAGAAAG
>CAYWFS010000072.1:3829-4946 GCA_964457685.1 uncultured Ruminococcus sp.
ACCGTAATGCGGTAACCGCCCATACGGAATTGGGGAATCTGTTCTATAATTTCTCTAAATCCATTTAGGATAGATTGAATCGTTAGTTTATTCCTTTTTTTCCTTTATCGAGGAGAAAAAAGGAATCGAAAAAAAGGAACTCCCTGTGAGCGATAAGGGGATTTCGAGTTCTGCGGAACTCGACAAGGGATTCTCCCTTTGAACCCTACAAACTTTTGAAAAAGTTTGATCAAAACTTTTTGAGACAAAGTTTGTTTTAAGCTTTTTGCAAAAAAAAGAACGCCGGAGAGGAAAGATCCGACGTTCGATCAAAGCGAGGGGCGACTCTATCACCCCAACGGAAAATCCCGCCATCCGAAGCGGTCAAGCAGAACGGCTTCGGGATGCACGGGACGAGGAAGGTAAGACTATGGTCATATTATACTCTATATTTTGTGCTGTGTCAAGTCTGTTTCGGCACATCTTGAAAATATTAAGTATTTATCGGCAGAAAGTTCACATTTTTGTGACTTATTCACATTTTGCCGCTGCTTAGATTTTTTGGGTTACATTTTCTCGGCTCTAATGGTCATTTCGGTACGCTGGAGGTCGGTACCTCTGAGTTCGATGAGGTAATCGAGCTTTATTTCGCCGCCGTTTTCGTATGAGAGGTTAGTTTCGACCTTTTTAGCGAAAGAAGCGGCTTCAAACGGCATTATGGGGGTTTTATAGACTGATATATGACGTTTACCTTTTTCGAGGACGAGGGTATTCATGATACCGCCTGTACGGTGGATGGTCACCATATTTGGGATACCTGTATCGAAGATGATTTCTGCCATATTTTCGGGGGACTCCTCGTAGGAGATGGTAACGACACCGTTTTCGCACTTCATGCCTGCGGTAGTACAGAAGGTGAAGGTATCGTTTTCGTCGGCTTCTGCGAAGTCTTCGGCTGCGTTTTCGAGTTCTTCAAAGAGCTGCTCCTCGAATTCCTCGAGTTCATCGAGCTGTTCATCGCTTACGTCCTCGGATTCGGGGAAGAGGCTGACCTCATTTCCGCCGCCGGGGATTTTGACGGTAAAGCCGCTCATATCGGGGAGAATATGTTTTGAGGTGAGGGTAAGTCTTACGGGGA
>CAYWFS010000073.1:0-4919 GCA_964457685.1 uncultured Ruminococcus sp.
TGGTCACCACAGCCGTGATCGCCGCAGGTATGACCCTCTCCGTGTGCATGGTCGTGATGGTCGCACTTTGCAAAGGGATCGAAAGCAAGATTTCCTGCAAGAAGAGCCTTTACCGCATCGTCCGCATTTCCCTTAACACCGCCGTAGAACTTGATACCTGCCTGAAGAAGTGCCTGCTGTGCTCCTCCGCCGATACCACCGCAAATAAGAACATTAACATTATGCTCCTTGAGGAAGGTTGCCAAAGCTCCGTGACCGCTTCCGTTTGTGGGAACTACAACCATAGCCTTGATTTTTCCGTCCTCAACATCGTAAAGCTTGAAATTTTCGGTGTGACCGAAATGTCCGAATACGTTTCCGTTTTCATATGTAACTGCGATTTTCATCTATTATTCAGTTCCTTTCATTATATTTCTTACATCTTGTATTATATATCATTTAAACGTGCTTTTCAAGGGAGTTTAGAGTTTATTTACACAGGGGTCACTTGTCGGTCTTTTTTTCGACTTCTCTTCCGCTTACAAAGAACGCAATAACAGCCGCAATAACTCCTCCGAGTAACTTTGTTGCAAGAAGCGGCATCATAAGAGACGGCTCCGTGTTCAGCGTAAACCCGAGATGTGAAGCAAGAGTAGATGCGGCACACACAATAAATGCGGAATTCATAACCTTTCCCCTCTTGTCCATATCCTTTATCATTGTAAGAGCAGGAGTCACGCTGACAAAACCGATGAGTAATGCCGTAAAGCTTGAATCCTTCATAGAATGCTTTTCACCGAATTTTTTCAAGGGAGTCGAAAGAAGCCTTCTCAGCAGCTCTGCGGTAGGTAAGCTTCCGAGCATTACAACACCGATACCCGATACCACGCTCATAGCATCCTCAATCGGAGTAAGATTCTTTATAAGCTCCATTCCCGTAATATACTGAACCGAACCGATTATAAGTCCGACAATTGATATAAACCGAATAAGCTTTGCAAATACAGAAAATCCTCCGAGCATTTTTTCCGGAATGAACGCAAGTCCGAGAATGAGAATCAGCGACAGAACTATTATCGGAAGTGAGCTTATTATCAGAAGCGAAAAGCTTATTCCGCACATAAGACCGCCGACTATCACCGCAAGAGGCATAACGGCAAGTCCTATCAGCATTCCGCGGAAAAATTCGGGTCTGTCATTTTTATCAATCACTCCCACACCGAGCGGAATCGTAAATGAAACCGTACATCCGAGAGTGGACGCAACAAGTATTCCGGCATAACGTCCTATATCTGCGTTTTCCGCAAGTGCAAGCGACATCTGGTATCCACCCATATCTATCGCAAGAATACCTCCGAGTATGGCAGGGTCAAGTCCCATCAAACGAAACAGCGGTGCCAGACTGTATTCAAGCAAAAGAGAAATAAGCGGAGAGATACATATAATTCCCGCCATAGAGAGTGCAGTAGGTCCGAGAAGCTTAAAACCCTCCTCAAATCTCTCGCCCAGTCCGAAACGATTTCCGAAAAGAAGGTCTATTCCCCCTATTACGGCTCCGATTGCAAGAATAAACAAAATAATGTTTTCCATAGAATAGTGCCTCCAATGAAATTAAAACATTCGGGTATAAATAAACGCCCCGCAATCAGGACGTTTCAAAAATTTATCTTCCGCAGCACTTTTTGTATTTTTTACCGCTGCCACAGGGACAAGGATCGTTTCTTCCGACCTTTTTTGCTGTCTGTACAGTCTTTGTGTTTACAGGCTTGCTTACGGTATTAAGCTTCAGACGTGACTTTGCAGGTGCTATCATAGACAGCTCCTTGAGAAGGCTTGAACGCATATTTTCGTTCGGGAACTTCATCTCGAGTATCTGTAAACGAAGCTCATCGGGATCAACCTGACCGCTTTCAATCATTCTTCTCATATTTGAACCGAGTGAAACGGACTGAGCCTTGGGAGCTTCTGCCGCGGGATAAAGCTTGTGAAGCTCATTCGGAGAATAACCTCCGTTGCAAGGGAGAGCAAGCGTGTTGTGGAACGCACAAAGAAGTTCTGTAAGCTCGCTTGTCTCTTTCTCATCCTTAACATCAATATAATTTGCGAAAAGGTTTGAGAGAATATCGCCGTACATCATGTTTTCCATCTTTTCAAGTGTGAGAACATGAAGAAGAACCTCGTCCACTTCTGTCTCCGCATTTTTAAGATGTGACGCAATAAAGCTCTTTAAGCCTTCGGTCTCAGCCTCGTTTGCACAGTATGAAGCCTCACTGTAGAGCAGGAGAGTTTTTTTGTCGGGCATAAAGAAAGGCTTTTCCTCTCTGAGCTTCATGAAAGCTTCATATCTTTCACCCTCGAGGAGAGCAACATTTACGATTTCATTTTCAAATACAGTCTTTGCGGAAGATTCGGATATAACAGTGTAGCCCTCGCATTCGTGAATTGCTATAATGGCAAATGCAATAAACTCTTCCTCTGTAACAAGAGACGGATGAATATCCTTTATAAGCTTCCATGCAAAATCCACAGTTACCGCACCGTAAAGATTAGACATAGCCTTAAAATATTTTCTTAACTGGCGTGAGGTCGTGTCTTTAAGCGGAATTTCGCGGTAAAGAGAATTAAGCTGTCGTCTGTTATATGTATCGGGGATTGTTGTGTTCTTTATTGTCTTGTTCATTTATGATTCCTTGTCAAATTTGTATTACCCGTAGATTATAACACAAATGCAAAAAAAATGCAACGCTTTCTTTTATTTCACGGTTTCGGCAATAACCTCTGCTATTAATTCAAGCCCACGCACAATTTCCGAAAGCTCCATGGACGGAAGTACCTTTTCCCTGTTCTTTACCTGTTCTGTGAGATACGGAACGTGAACAAAGCCGCCTATCATATGCGGATATTCCGTCTCAGCCAAATGAAGCAGCGTATACATAACGTAGTTGCACACAAAAGTTCCTGCATGATAAGATATGCTTGAAGAAATTCCGCCCTCGTTCAGCCTTTTCGTGATTTCAAGTATCGGGAGTGTGGAGAAATAAGCCTCTTTTCCGTTTTCTTCTATCAAAGTGTGCTTGGGTACGTTTCCCTCATTGTCTGCAATTCCTGCGTTCATCATGTTAAGTCCGAACATTTCGGGAGTTATCGAAGCCCTTCCACCTGCCTGACCTACGCAAACAACGGCATCAGGCTTATACTCAGCGATCGCTTTTTTCAGTATCTCCCCCGATTTTCCGAATACAGTGGGAAGCTCCTGCTTTATTATCTCAGCACCGTTTATGCTGTCAGGCAAAAGCTTTACCGCCTCTGTTGCCGGATTCACCTTTTCTCCGCCGAATGCGTCAAACCCCGTAAATAATATCTTCATTTTTATCCACCTTCTTATATGATGTCTTTTACCTCATCGAGAAATTCAAATGCACAGAATTTTCCTTCGTCCTTCAACCGGAATATCTCCTCCTTGGTCGCAACCATGCAGTCACAGGTCTCCCCCTCGAGAAGCTTTACTTCGCTTATATCAAATTCATGCTCAAACAGCCATACATCGTCAAACCAGTCGTATTCACGCACACTTCTGATAATTTTTCCTTTTGTCGGGTCGAGAGTGAGTCCGCTTTCCTCCCAAACTTCACGAATCGCCGCCGCCCTGCTGTCATCGCCCGCAATCGCACTTCCACCTGTTATTTCCCACATATTTCCATATCCTTTATTCGGAGAGCGTTTTGTTATGAGGAATTTACCGTCTCCTCGTTTAACAAAAACATGAACCACTATATGATATTCTCCCTCTCCCAAAGGCTCACCACGCTTGTGAAGCTTTCCCGTAGGTTGTCTTTCGCTGTCGTAAACATCCCAAAGCTCCTCGGGACTGCTCATAACATTCATCCATACCTGTGTACGCTCATATACCGCCCCGTGTATCTCGGGATAAGTGAGATTCTCGGGCAAGGTCTCGGTAAAGCAAAGCTCCTCCATTTCAAAGTCGGGGATTTTTCCGAACTTTGTCACCTCAGCGTAAAATACCGTACCGAAATCCTCGATCCCATCATTTGTCACGCTGTATTCAAAAGCCTCTTTTATCGTAAATTCTTCGGCTCCCGTTTCCTCGTAAAGCTCCCTTTTCGCACATTCGAGTACGGTCTCTCCGCTTTCTCTGTGACCGCCAGGAATCTCAAATGTATTCCGTCCCTTTTGTCTTGAAAATACCCATTCTCCCTTGTATTTCGTCATAACGGTCGCATATTTTATTTTTTCGTCAGCCGTTTCGCCAAGTTCAAACGTCTTTATTACCATTCGATACTCCATTTCGCATTTTCTTCATTATACCATACCTTTCACCTTTGTGCAACCGTAATACAATTTAACATTCAAAGCCAAAGTTACATCCCTGTAATTTTTTCTGTTTGTTCGGAATAAAATACAGTAGCTAAAGAAAACTAACACCGGAGTATTTTCTATGAACAGAAAAAAGTTTGAGCCGAGCTTTATACTTTCCTGCATTATGTCTCAGGGAGTTTGGCTTGTTTCGGCAGTCGTTTTATTGCTTGCCTTCTCAGCCGTTGCCGTTTCTGTCGAAGACCCTGCCCCACTTATGCTTCCCCTTTCCCTTTGTGCATTGTACCTAAGCTCACTCCTCGGAGGCTGTGCTGCTGTACGTTTTTCGGGTGACGGAATTTTGTCCGGCATTGTCTCTGGGGCATTCACAGTGGTACTTACGATTTTTCTCTCCCTGCTTCCGCTTCCGAAATGCGGAGTAGATTTCCCTCTTTCTCTGATTTTTGAGCTTCTTACACTTCCCTCAGCCGTCATAGGAGCTGTAATCGGCAAAAAGAAGTCTAAAAAATCAAAAATAACCAAAAACAATCCTCGAAAAATGTTGTAAGGCGTGGCGGTATGTGATATAATAAGGGGTAAATTTTCAATTTGTGAGGAAAATTTAA
>CAYWFS010000074.1:0-4857 GCA_964457685.1 uncultured Ruminococcus sp.
GTCAATCCTTCTTACTATACCGGTAGCTTTCATGGGTAATGCTCCTTTAAATAATTTTTGTATCTGCGGTAATATTGTTTACAGGAGGAAATTTATTATACGCTTTTTGTATTTGTCAGATTTAGGCAGTGCTTTGCGGACAGTAAAATACTTTTCTCTTGACAAAAACGGAGCGTAATGTTATCATTATACCAAAAGCTTATTAACATAGGAGCATTGCTATGAAGTATACTACACTTGCGGGACTCGAGGTTTCCCGTGTTGCTCAGGGCTGCATGAGAATCGGCGGTCTTACTCCTGCTCAGATAGACGAGGTTATCAAGACCGACATCGAATGCGGTATAAACTATTTCGACCATGCGGACATATACGGCGATGGTATTTGCGAAAGAAAATTCGGTACGTTCCTCCTTGCAAATCCCTCTCTCCGTGACAAGATTTTTATTCAGACAAAATGCGGTATAAAGCCCGGCTCTTACGATTTCACTAAGGAGTATATCATTTCCTGCGTTGAAAAGAGCCTACTGAGACTTAACGTCGATTATATTGACTTCCTGCTTCTCCACAGACCCGACACGCTTTGTGAGCCTGAGAGAGTTGCCGAGGCATTCAACATACTTTACGACAGCGGTAAGGTCAGAAATTTCGGCGTTTCAAACCACAATCCTTATCAGATAGAGCTTCTTAATAAGTATATGCTCCCCGAGAGACGTGTCCTTGTAAATCAGCTCCAGTTCAGCCTCACAAACACTACCATGATTGACTGCGGTTTCAACGTGAATACAGAGGAGCCTGCCGCCGTTAACCGTGACGGTATGGTTCTCGACTATTGCCGTCTGCACGACATCACAATTCAGACTTGGTCTCCTTTCCAGTTCGGCTTCTTCGGAGGAACGTTCATCGGAAATCCCAAGTACGCACAGCTCAACAAAAAGCTCGACGAAATCGGAGAAAAGTACCGTATCAATTCCACCGGCATGGCTATTGCATGGATACTCCGTCATCCTGCGAAGATGCAGCCCATCGTCGGTACTGTAAATCCCGAAAGAATCAGAACAATAAGCAGAGCTGCCGACATCACAATAACACACGACGAATGGTATGAGCTTTACCGTGCGTCAGGCAAAACTCTCCCGTAAATAAAAATTACTCTGCCAACCCTATGTGACCGCACGGTTCATATGGGAGGTACAGGGCAATTTACATAGAAATTTTTAAGGAAACAGCATGGGGAAATCCCACTTAACGCTGTTTCTTTTTTTTATATCGTTTATGAGCCGTTAAGTTATACGTTTTGTGAGCATATTGTTTTTTGGGTGCGTTTTTGCGTTTAACATCTTTTTAATATATTATTCATGCTTAGTTACTTGTATCATTCGATTCTGAATTGTATAATAATGAACAGTTGAGAAACGAATGACAAGGAGACTTAGCAAATGATTACAGTTCAAGAGATGGGCGGATATGCCAAAAGACTCGGTTTGGCTTATGAGCAGGCATTACTACCGTTGAGTAAAGAAACCGGTATTCCGCATACCGCAATCGGAATTCTTTTGTTTTTCGCTAACAACCCCGATTTGAGAACAGCAAGAGATGTGTGTGAATTCAGAGGTCTGAAGCGAGCAAATGTATCTGCACATGTGGAGCGATTGGTAAGTGAAGGATTACTGGAACGCAAGGCATATCCGGGCGACAGGAGAAAAGATATTCTTGTATGCACGGAAAAGGCACAACCGATTATTGATATCGGCAGAGAAGCACAGGAGCGGTTTACAAAATCGGTAATCTGCGGATTGACTGAGGCGGAGTTTACTGTCATGGAACACTGCTTTCAGGTCATAAACGCAAACGTAGATAAGCTTATAAAGTCCTGTTAAACAACAAAAGTGTTAACACAAAAGGAGGAAATACCAAATGATAAAGCTACTGAAAAATATGCAAAAAAGAGAGCGGATTATGGTTCTCATTGCAGTTGTATTTATCGTCGGTCAGATATATTTTGAACTGACGATGCCCGATTATATGAGTGAGCTGACATTACTCATCAACACCGAGGGGGAAATGTCGGAAATTCTCAATATCGGTGCAAAAATGCTTGGCTGTACCCTTGCAAGCGCGGTGCTTGCTATAGCCTGCGGATTTTTGGCTTCCAAAATAGCTTCCGGGTATAGCTTTGCGGTTCGAGATAAGCTGTTTACCCATGTTATGACAATGGGAAAGGCGGAAACCGGAAAGTTTTCAATCCCCAGCCTTATCACTCGTACCACAAACGATATTACACAGCTTCAGATGATTGTATCCATGGGCTTGCAGTCGTTAGTCAAGGCACCCATCATGGCGGTGTGGGCAATTATCAAGATTCTCGGCAAAAGCTGGGAGCTGTCCGCAGTAACCGCAGCAGCCGTTGTAGTTATATGTGCTACTGTGCTGTCAATAATGAGCGTTTGTATGCCTCGCTTCCGTAAGGTTCAAAAGCTCACCGATACCCAAAACCGTATTGCAAGAGAAAACCTGACGGGAATCAATGTGGTTCATGCTTTCAACGCAGAAAACTACCAGACCGAAAAGTTTGACGTTCCCAACAACGAGATGATGAACATACAGCTTAAAAACCAGCGTCTGTTCTCACTGATGATGCCCGTTATGAGTACCTGCATGAACGGACTTTCCCTTGCAATCTACTGGCTCGGTGCGGCACTGATTAATCAAATTGCATTAACCGATGTTGCGTCAAGAATCACCATGTTCAGCGATGTGGTAGTTTTCAGCACCTATGCAACCTATGTGGTTATGTCATTTATGATGCTGATTATGGTATTTATGATGATGCCTGCGGCACAGGTTTCCGCTGAACGTATCAATGAGGTGCTTGATAAAAAAACGACAATAACCGAGGGTGAGACGCTTTTGGGCAAAGAAGTCGGCACCGTGGAGTTTAAGAACGTGTCTTTCTCTTATCCTGAATCGGGTGAAGAAGCACTCAGCAATCTTTCTTTCCGTGTGGAACAGGGACAGACCCTTGCTATTATCGGTGCAACCGGTTGCGGAAAAACCACCCTTGTTTCATTAATGGCAAGATTTTACGATGCTACCGAAGGAGACGTGCTTATTGACGGTGTAAATATCAAGGACTATTCCTTTGAGGGACTGTACAACAAGCTGGGATATATTACTCAAAAGGCGGTTCTGTTTGCCGGAAGCATTCGTGATAATATTACTTTCGGACAGTCGCAGAACGGATTTGACGAGGAGACTGTAGATATGGCTCTTGACGTTTCCCGGTCAGAGGAATTTGTGAGCAAGCTTGAGGACGGCAAGGAACACAAGATTATACAGCTCGGTAAAAATGTATCAGGCGGTCAGAAACAGCGTCTTTCCATTGCCCGTGCCCTTGCCCGTAAGCCCGAAATTCTTATTTTCGATGACTCGTTCTCTGCTTTGGATTACAAGACCGATGCAATGCTCCGTAAGGGACTCAGCAAGAGCTTAAATAGCACGACAAAGGTAATAGTTGCTCAAAGAATCAGCACAATAAAGGATGCAGACCAAATCATTGTCCTTGAGCGTGGTGAAGCGGTAGGAATCGGTACACATGAGGAATTGATGAAAGACTGTGAGGTTTACCGTGAAATCGCCCGTTCTCAGATGACTGAGGCAGAGCTGGCGTAAGGAGGCGGTATCATGAAGAAAACTTTATCTAAAATTTTTAAGTATATGGGAAATTTTCCGCTTGTCATTGTCGCTTTGATTCTTGCGGCAGTATCGGCGGTTATGACTATCATTGCACCGGATAAGATCGGTGAAATTACCAACATTATCTCCGAGGGCCTTGTCGGAGGAATAGATATGTCGGCGATTGCCAAGGTCGGTTTCATGCTGATTGCACTTTATCTGATCGGTGCTTTGGCAAGCTTTATAGAGCATTACATTATGGCAACCGTGACGCTGAAATCCTCCCAAAGAATGCGTCATGACCTTTCTGTGAAAATCAACAAGGTTCCCCAAAAGCAATTCGGTGAAACGTCTACCGGTGATATTCTCAGCCGTATTACAAACGATGTTTCTACTTTACAGCAGGGCATGACGAACAGCTTGCCTACTATCATCAGTGCCGTTACACAGTTTGTCGGTTGCCTTATCATGATGTTTGTTACCGAGTGGCACCTTGCACTTACTTCCGTTTTGATTACAATGGTCGGTCTGGTGCTTATTGTACTTGTCATGAGTCGTTCGCAGAAATATTTCACAGCAAGACAGGTATCTCTCGGTGAACTGAACGGATATATCGAGGAAATGTATTCGGGTCATGATGTTGTTCGTATCTCCCGTGCAGAGGAAAAGGTGCTGTCTCACTTCGGAATACTGAATAAAAAGGTCTATGAAGCAAACTGGAAATCGCAGTTTCTTTCCGGTATGATGCAGCCGCTTATGAATGTCATCGGAAACCTTGCCTATGTAGCAGTCTGTGTCATCGGTGCGGCACTTGCAATAAACGGTACAATCAAATTCGGTGTCATCGTTTCGTTTATTCTTTATGTGCGTCTGTTTACCTCTCCTTTGACGCAGATTGCACAGGGCATGACGAATCTTCAAACCGCAATGGCAGGTGCAAATCGTATTTTTGACTTTATGGAAGCGGAAGAATTTGAAGACGAAAGCAATAAGCCCGCTCACAATACAGAAGCTACTATCGGAAATGTGGAATTTGAGCACGTTCGTTTTGCTTACCCCGAAAACCCCGATAAGGTAATCATCAAGGATTTCTCCGCAAAGGTAAAGCAGGGACAAAAGGTTGCAATCGTAGGTCCTACAGGTGCAGGCAAAACCACGATGGTAAATCTTCTCATGCGTTTCTTT
>CAYWFS010000075.1:0-4714 GCA_964457685.1 uncultured Ruminococcus sp.
TGTATTCCCTTTTTCTCAAGCTGCATTGCAAGGTTAAGACCTGTCTGACCGCCGATACCGGGAACGATTGCGTCAGGTCTTTCAAATCTGATTATCTTTGCAAGGTATTCGAGGTTAAGAGGCTCCATATATACCTTGTCTGCCATTGTTGTATCTGTCATGATGGTTGCGGGGTTGGAGTTGCAGAGAACCACCTCGTAGCCCTCTTCTTTAAGTGCTATGCAAGCCTGTGTTCCGGCATAGTCGAATTCGGCAGCCTGTCCGATAACTATAGGACCGGAGCCGATTACAAGTACTTTCTTTATATCAGTTCTCTTAGGCATTGCGGTTTTCCTCCATCATTTTAACAAATTCATCAAATAAGTATTCGCTGTCCTGCGGTCCGGGGGCAGATTCGGGATAATACTGTACGCTGAACATCTGCGACTTTGTATCCTTGAGTCCCGCTACTGCTCCTCCGACAACATTTACATGGGTTACTTCAAGTCCTGTACCCTCTATGCTGTCGGCAGCTACGGTATATCCGTTATTCTGAGAGGTGGACTCTATCTTGCCGTTTGAAAGTCTTCTTACTGGAGCACCGCCGCAGTGACCGAACTTGAGCTTTTCGGTTTTTGCACCGCAGGCAAGAGCGATTATTTCGTGTCCGAGTCCTATACCGAATATCGGGTATTTTCCTCTGAGCTTCTTAACAAGCTCGATAACCGTGATTACATCTTCGGGGTCGCCGGGGCCGTTTGAGATTACAATTCCGTCCGGCTTCATCTTCTCTACCTCTGCGGCAGGAGTGTTATAAGGCATTACAGTTACGTTACAGCCTCTTCTGTTGAGTGCATGGATTATGCTGTGCTTGATACCGCAGTCTATTGCAACCACGTTATATCTTGCGTTTGCGGTTCTGGAGTACCAACGCTTCTTGCAGCTTACCTTTTCTACCGCGTCATGGTGTACGGGTGTAGCTGCTATTGCTTCAAGAGCCTTTTCCTTAGGGGTATCTGCGTCTGTGATTATACCGCGGCAGCTTCCGTTGTCTCTTATATGTCTTGTGAGGGCTCTTGTGTCAAGTCCTTCGATACCGGGGATTCTGTACTCCTCCATTACCTCCGCAAGTGTTCTTGTGTAACGGAAGTTTGAGGGAAGGTCGTTATATTCTCTTACGATGAGACCGCCGAGTGTGGGAACCTTGGTTTCAAAGTCTTCATCCGCTATACCGTAGTTTCCGATGAGCGGATATGTCATGACAACTGCCTGATATGTGTATGAGGGGTCGGAAATCATCTCCTGATAACCGACTGTGGATGTGTTGAACACGATATCGCATACAGCGTCTACCGAGCTTCCGAAGCCCTCTCCGTAGTATTCCGTGCCATTCTCAAGCACGAGCTTTCTTTTCTTCATCTCTGCCATACTATCTTACCTCCGATTACTGTCATTATATTTGAGCCGAACACCTCTACACCGTTAAACGGGGTGCTTCTTCCCATTGTGCAGAAGTTTTCGGGGTCTATCTTATATTTTTTCGAGAGATCCCAGACGCATATTCCGCTGTCCTTTATTCCGAATCTCTTTCTCGGGTTTACCGACATAAGCTCTATAAGCTTCTCAAGCGTTATTATTCCCTCTTTTACGAGATATGTGTAAAGCACGGGGAACGCTGTCTCCAGTCCAACTACTCCCATGAGGCTTTTTTCGAGTCCTCTCGACTTTTCCTCGGCGGAGTGCGGTGCATGGTCGGTCGCTATCATATCAATTGTGCCGTCGCATATACCCTCGATTAGTGCTTCCCTGTCTCTTTCGCTTCTTATCGGCGGATTCATTTTAAATCTTCCGTCCTCCCGAAGCATACCGTCGTTCATTACAAGGTAGTGGGGAGCAGTTTCACAGGTTATATCAACTCCGTCCGCCTTTGCACGACGTATAAGCTCAACGCTTTCCGCAGTCGATATATGGCAGACATGGTAAGCGCATCCGGTTTCTCTTGCAAGAGCTATATCTCGCTCGATAGGTTTCCACTCGCTTTCGGAGCAGATTCCCCGGTGTCCGTGCTGTCTTGCGTATTCTCCGTCGTGGATATATCCTCCGTGAAGAAGTGAGTTATCCTCGCAGTGAGCCGCAATTATCTTGCCGTGCTTTTTCGCCGCAATCATTGCACTTCTCATCATATCCTCGCTCTGAACTCCGCGTCCGTCATCGGAGAATGCTATACAAAGCGGCGAAAGAGCGGAAATATCACACAGCTCTTCCCCTTTTTCACCGATTGTTATCGCCGCATAGGGATGGACGTTTATCACAGCGTCACGTCTTATTATCTCATACTGCTTTTCAATGTTCTCTACCGAATCGGGAACCGGAGAGAGGTTCGGCATAGTGCATACATCTGAGTAGCCTCCTCTCGCCGCAGATAACGAACCGGTTTTTATCGTTTCCTTATAAGAAAATCCCGGTTCTCTGAAATGTACATGTACATCACAAAAAGCCGGGAAAACATAAATATTATCGGATTCATTGACAAAAACACGGTCGGTATCGGAAAAATCAACATCAAGAGAAAACTCTTCCGTTGTGAATGCGTGGTTTCTGTAAACTTCCGCGTTCTTTATTACCATAAATACCTCTCCCACAAAATACCGCTCATAATGTGCGGACACAGCAAAACAGAGGGGGCTATTTTTTGCGTAGCTCCGACGCTCAAATCTTGCCGATGTCACAGCACCGCTCTTAAAGACTTTTATCTTATGTATTATATCACAGTCTTTCTTTACTGTCAAGTGTCGAATATAGCGGTTTTTCCGCACCCGACAAGGCTGTAATCAGTAAAAATGAACAGTTATAGCAAGTACAGCACCGCGGGCATGGGAAAAGCTTATTTTTTAAGTCCGAGAAGATACTCTCGCATAAGGTCGTCAGGCTCGATTATTATGCCGATATAGCTGTTTCCGTCAACAAAAACAAGCTCGAGTGCGGGGTCGAGTCCCATGGTGAGAGTATAGTCGTAGAGGGTGAATTTCTCGAATTTTCCGTACTTCTCACGCACGTCCGCTCTTGTTTCTCTGCCGTCTCCGCCTTTTTTGTAAACCTCCGCAGCATACACGAGGTCGGAGAGAGACAGAAGGCACTCCATAGCGGCAAGACGTGACCCCGACGCTTTATACACGCAGAAATCGAGAAGCTCGGGAGAGACACGTCTTATATCAAGTCCGCTTGTGTATTCCGCCTCAAGTCCTGCCTCCACACCGCTTGACACGTCGTCTTTAAGTCTCACGACATAGGTATACGAGGTCATTCTGTATTTTATCATAATGAATATCGCCGCCACCACGGAGACAAGGGTAAGCACGGTAAACGGCAGAGGAGCGACATTCACTCCGTTTGCATCACAAACTATCGGTATGGCATAGGTGATACCGCCGAAAATGAGCAATGCGGCGAATATATGTGCCACACGAGGATTATTTTGAGTAGGTGAGAATTTCATATGCACCTCCGATAATGAAAAATCCGCATTATTCTTGAAAATAACACGGATGAATCTTTAAAAATTATTCTTCGTCTTTCTTAACGATCTGTTTGCCGTCGTAGTAACCGCAAGCCTTGCATACACGGTGAGCAACATTGTATTCGCCGCAGTGAGAGCATTTTACGAGGCCGGGCATCTCAAGCTTCCATACGTTGGAACGTCTCTTATCACGTCTTGCTTTAGAGGTTTTTCTCTTCGGAACTGCCATTTTAATTATCTCCTTTTAAATCCTTGTTATCGTTTTTGTAGGACAGTTAATTGTCCAGCAGCTTAGCTAAAGCCGCCATTTTGGGGTTGATGTATTTTTCTTCCTTGCATCCGCAGTCTCCGTCCTTGAGCTTCGCACCGCATTTGGGGCAAAGTCCGGGACAATCGTCACTGCACAGTGTAAAGGACGGAAGCTCGAGAGAAAGCTCTTCCATAATGTCGGCATCGGGGATTATCTTAGCTTCGTTTACATATAATGTATCCTCAACTACACCGTCCCACTCGTCGTCATCGGAAAGGTGGCTGTCACCGAAAGCATTCTTATCCGTATCCACAAGTACAACTCGATTTACATCAAATTCCACGGTTGCTTCAATGTCATCAAGGCATCGTGCGCACATCGTCCCGTATCTTACGGTAACATGAGATTCAAACATCATGCAGCCGAGTGAATTCTTCACTCTTCCGACAACGCTTATTCCGCCGTTTGGAATGACAATATCCTCGGGAAGACTCACGCACTGTGCATCTGTATGAGCGGTATCGAACGTATAATTAAATTCAATTTCCTCAAGCCTATGATTCATAAGCTGTGACAGGTCAATTTTCATATTATCAGCCTCCCGGGAAGTATTATGCGACAATTCGCATTACACTATATTATACCTTATTTTTACCCCCGTGTCAAGCAAAACATCCCCTTTTCACGGAAAAATATTTTTAAGGAAATTTCGATAAAGCCCTTGACAAGAGGAAACAAAGGTGGTATAATAATAAGGCATTGAAGAGAACCTCTCGTGGGGATGTGCCGGAGTGGCGGAATTGGCAGACGCCCGGGACTTAAAATCCCGTGTAACGAGAGTTACGTACCGGTTCAAGCCCGGTCTCCGGCATCAGTTCTTGGAAGTGAATTTAATATCGCGGGGTAGAGCAGCCTGGTAGCTCGTCGGGCTCATAACCCGGAGGTCATGTGGTTCAAATCCCTTCCCC
>CAYWFS010000076.1:0-4679 GCA_964457685.1 uncultured Ruminococcus sp.
TTAGCGGCAACCTTTGAGGGGATAAGACCTGCTATGGTTGTGAGAAGCATTGAGATGAGGATAAGTGCAATTCCTCCGACTGCGGGAAGCTGTGCGAGGTTTGAAATATCCGTGAGGTGCTTTATGATGATATTTGCGGGGATACAAAGCAGGAGTGTTACTCCGATACCTATAGCTCCGGCGGAGAATCCTACGATAAGAGTTTCGGCGTTGAACACACGGGAAATATCCTTCTTTGATGCACCGACTGCACGGAGAATACCTATTTCCTTTGTTCTTTCGAGTACGGAGATATATGTGATGATACCTATCATTATCGAGGATACGACAAGGGAGATAGATACGAACGCTATAAGAACGTAGGATATTACATTGATTATGGTGGAGATAGACGACATCATAAGTGCAACGTAGTCGGTATAATGGATAACGTCCTCTTCAAGACCTGCGTTTGTCTTTTCGGTATTGTATGCGGAAATAAGAGCTGAAATCTCATCCTTTGCGGCGAATGTATCCGTATAAATGAGGATGTATGCAGGGTCGTCACGGTCTGCCTGTCCGAGAAGAGTGAGGTTATCTTTAAGTGTGCTTTCGGAAACAAGAGTGGGCATATATTCGCCGAACACTTCAACTGTCTCTTCATCCGTCATACCGGCGATAACCATATCGAGAGCGGTTGCAAGCTCCTCGGAGGTAGAGGAAGCAAGAGCAGTCTCCGCACTCTCCTTAGCCTGAGCCATAACAACGGCGGTAAGAGCCTGAAGTGCTATACCGTTTTTGTCCTCGTCACTCATTGTGGAAAGGTACATCGTTATAGTGGACTCGTCCATTCCTGCGGCTTCGGGGCTTTGCATTACCGCTGAGAGAACAAGTGCGTCTACTTCTTCCGCCGACATTGACGCAAGCTGTGACTGTGCCATTTTAGCGGCATCTTCATCGGACATACCCGACATATAGTCTGTATAAACAAGTGCGGCTTCGGCGGTACTCATGGAGTCTATATTTTCGCGGATAGCGTCTGCTTTTTCGGATACGCTCATGTTTGCGGGGTCGTTTTCATCGGTGAGGAAAGGAAGACCTGTGAGAATATCAGTGCTTTCGTCTGCCAGCTGAGCCTTTACAACACCGGACTCGTCTGCTTCCTCGAGAATATGCTCTGTAAGTGAGGGGAGATAACCGATAGCACCGTTAAGAGATGTTGCGACAGCTTCGGGATTCGGTCTCATAATACCGACAATTGTAAGCTTTTCGCTGTCGTTTACCGCATTTGTCATGTAGAGAGAATTGTCTCCCACATATTCCCACACGTCTCCGTTCTGTCTGTACATATCGGAGGCTGTAAGAAGTGCGAATTCATAGCCGAGGAAGTCATCGTAAGTGTATTCGTCACTCTCAACGTCCATTTCCTCGCCCTTCATAGCTGCCGCCATAAGCTCTGTCAGCTCATCCTGGGGTTTGAAGCCGAGTGCGTAAAGGTAAACGTCGTTGATTCTGTTGCTTGAGTCAACTATAAGCACGACTTCGTTGTATTCCTCGGGAAGTCTGCCTGCGATAACGTCGTACTGACCTTCGATAAGCTCCATACTTGAGGGCATTTCGTCCCAGATATTCACGCTCATCATGGAAGCGTAGTTCGACTGTGAAGCAAGAGAAGCCTTTGCCTCACCCATAGCACCGAACATTTCGGAGGGATTGAGCTTTACGGGAACTCCGTCATCGTCCTTTTCAGAGGTGGAGTAAATATAAAGCGGAACATCGTAGCCGTACACAACGGATGAAGCATAACCGTCAAGGTCACCGCCATGCTCGTTTATGTAGTCGATAAATTCGGAGAGGTTGTTTTCCTGAACATCTATCTTTGTCATGGTGTCGATAAGGTCGTACATCATGGTATTCGACTTGATAACACCCTCTGTAGCTTCTTCGTTCAGTGATTCTCTCGCTTCGGTAAAGGTTCCGATAAGGGATGTCATGTCAACGCTTTCTCTTGTTACCTCAAGGGGATAAGCGGAAAGTGTGTCCTCCTGAACCTTGTCGATATACTCGTTGATACCGTTTGAAAGAGACAAAATAAGGGCGATGCCTATGATACCTATACTTCCGGCAAAGGCTGTGAGTATGGTTCTCGCCTTTTTTGTCATAAGGTTGTTAAGGCTGAGTCCGAGAGCGGTACCGAACGACATGGATGTACGCTTTTTCTTGCCGTCATCGTTCTTTTTGTTGCTTTCGGCATCTACGGGATAGGTCTCCGCCTTTTCTTCTTCATCGGAGTAGGGGTTTGAGTCTGAGATAACTCTGCCGTCGAGGAGCTTTACGATTCGTGTGGAGTACTGTTCCGCAAGCTCGGGGTTATGTGTTACCATGATAATGAGCTTTGTTTTAGCAACTTCACGGAGAATATCCATTATCTGTACCGAGGTTTCGGAGTCAAGGGCACCGGTCGGCTCATCGGCAAGGAGAATATCGGGGTCGTTTACGAGAGCTCTTGCGATGGCTACTCTCTGCATCTGACCGCCTGACATCTGCGACGGCTTTTTCTTCATCTGGTCACCGAGACCTACCGCACGGAGAGCGTCCTCTGCTCTTTTACGTCTTTCCGCCTTGGAAACACCCGAGAGAGTAAGGGCAAGCTCTACGTTTGCAAGTACAGTCTGGTGGGGGATTAGATTATAGCTCTGGAAAACAAAGCCTATCGAGTAGTTTCTGTATGCGTCCCAGTCACGGTCGGAAAACTGTGCGGTGGGTTTATGACGGACATACAGCTCACCCGAGGTATATCTGTCAAGTCCGCCTATGATGTTAAGAAGTGTCGTCTTACCGCAGCCCGAGGGTCCGAGAATAGACACAAACTCATTCGGTCTGAAAGCAATCGACACTTCATGGAGAGCAGTAACGTCTCCGGAGGGGTATACTTTCTTTATCTTTGAAAGATTCAGCATTAATTAAGCCTCTCAAAATAGTTTAAAAATTTACCATTAGAGTATATCATGAATCACATTTCCAATGATACAGGATTTTATAAACAAAAAGTTATATTTTTCACAGTTAGTTATAAAAATAAAGGGATTTTTTTTGCACATACGGCTTAATGAAGCAATTGAAATCTATGTTTCGGTATGTTATAATATGTAATATAGATTTTCATGAAACAAAAAGAAGGAACATATGCAGAAAATTCTCGTTCTTGACTTCGGCGGTCAGTACAACCAGCTCATTGCCAGACGTGTAAGAGACCTTCACGTATATGCTGAAATTGAGCAATATGATTCGATAACGCCGGAAGAAATAGTCGAAAGAGACTACAAAGGTATAATATTCACGGGAGGTCCGAACAGTGTTTACGATGAGACCTCTCCCCACTACGACCCGAAGGTACTCACCCTCGGAATCCCCGTACTCGGAATATGCTACGGTGCCCAGCTCACAAGCTACATGGCAGGCGGAAGCGTTATAACAGCGGAAACCTCCGAATACGGCAAGATAGACCTCTCACTTAACAAGCCGTCCTCACTTCTGTTCAAGGATGTACCCGAAACAAGCGTTGTATGGATGAGCCACACCGACAGAATAGACAAGCTTCCCGATGGCTTTGAGGTTACAGCACACACCGCAAACTGCCCTGTAGCCGCAATGGAAAACGCGGAGAAAAAGCTTTATGCTGTCCAGTATCATCCCGAGGTAACTCACAGCGTATTCGGCAAGACAATGCTCAAAAACTTCCTTTATAATATATGCGAGTGTGTCGGTGACTGGAAGATGGACTCCTTTATCGAGGACACGGTATCTTCCCTCAAGGAGCAGATCGGAGACAAAAAGGTAATTCTCGGTCTTTCGGGCGGTGTTGACTCCTCTGTTGCCGCAGGACTTATCAGCCGTGCTATCGGAAAGAATCTGACCTGCGTATTCGTGGATCAGGGACTCATGAGAAAGGACGAGGGCGACTTTGTTGAGAAGACCTTCACAAGCCTTTTCGACATGAATTTCGTTCGTGTAAACTGTCAGGAGCATTTCCTCTCCTGTCTCAAGGGAGTTGTTGACCCCGAAAAGAAGAGACATATAATCGGCACGGAATTTTACAAGGTATTCTGGGACGAGGTAAGAAGACAGGGCGGAGACGACGCATACTTTGCACAGGGAACGATATATCCCGACTGCATTGAATCCGGCAAAGGAAACGCAGACAAGATAAAGACCCACCACAACAAGGTAAAAATGCCCGAGGATGTAAAGTTTCTCGGAATCATCGAGCCTCTTGCAAGCCTTTTCAAGGACGAAGTAAGAAGCGTCGGAGAACAGCTTGGCATTCCGCATGAGCTTGTATGGAGACAGCCGTTCCCCGGACCCGGACTCGGAGTAAGAATAATCGGTGAGATAACAGCGGAAAAGGTAAAGATACTTCAGGAAGCCGACTGGGTACTCCGTGACGAGATGGCGAAGAACGGTTACGAAAAGGAAATGGCACAGTTCTTCTGCGTACTCCCCGGTGTAAGCACGGTCGGAGTAATGGGAGACCACAGAACCTACGACCATCTTCTTGCGATAAGAGCGGTAACGACCGACGACTTTATGACAGCAGACTGGGCAAGGATTCCCTACGACATTCTTGCGGCGGTATCGAGTCGAATCACAAACGAAGTCAAGCACATCAACAGAGTAGTCTACGACATAACCAGCAAACC
>CAYWFS010000077.1:0-4430 GCA_964457685.1 uncultured Ruminococcus sp.
ATTCAAGTGCAAGTCTGAAACCTCCGAGTCCCGCAAATAAATCTATAAATTTCAGATTTTTGAAATAGCGGTTTTCAATATTTATCATAATTATTCTCCGTTTAAGTTACGGAAATAATTATAGCGCATAGCGCATGAAAAATCAATAAAAAGTCGGGAAGTATCGTGTGTGATGTGACCCCGAAGGTTAGATTTTTGGTCTGACTTTGGGGTCGGTTCACGAAACGGTCTTCCCGATTTTTTGGGGTTATGGTAGTGTTATTCCTTTTTCAGTGAGCCTTTAAACTCTTCCGTGCTTGAACCGGTGAACAGCTTGAAAAGGTATTCGCCACCGCTTTCGCCCAAATCAAAAACACATTCTCCGTTTTGAAATAAGCAGTCGGCGTACGGATATAGCTGTAAAGACAGGGAATAACCGGAGGACAAAAGAATATCTACATAAAGGACTGCTTTTCCGTCATTTTCTTCTTTACTGTGCAGAGAGTTGTCTTTTGCCCACGTTTCCGCCGACATAACAACGCATGAATTTAAAACGGAAAGAAATTCGCTTTTTATTTCGTTGTCAGATATAACACGCTCATCCATTGATGAAATATTCTTGAATTTTATCGAGATAGCTTCAATATCGTCGGTGTCGGCTATTGAACAGACCTTGTATACTTCATCGATTGTCCAGTCATCTCCTAAAAAGCACCATAAAAGCCAGCAGCCGTCTTCACGTTTTTGCAAAAGATACGGAGAGTCGATATCCGAGTAATCTTCTCCGACATAAATAAACGAAGTCGGCTTATCAAAAACAGTAATGTCAAGCCATCGTTCGTTTATTGCTATAGTGCTATTGTCTTCGGCATCATAGACTGTTTGTTTATTTGCGGAAAGCTTTGAACATCCGGGGAGGAGTAGAGCAAGCAAAAATATTGACAATAATAGGTTGAGTTTCATGTGACATCCTCGACTTTTAACTTAAATCGTTTTTTCGGTGCTACATACCAACTTCATTGTAGCATAGCTTATAAGCTGTGTCAATGTGTTCTATATCACATAGACTCCGTTTACCATGCGTGCTTCACGTCCGAGACGGAATTTCTTCTCGACCTCCCATGCTCCCTCATCACAGTCGGGAATGTACACCCGTATCATGCAGTCTCCTTTTGTTTCGCTTGCGTTGTCGTTTTCCGCCGTGACCGATGATACCGCCGATACGTTTTTCTCCGCAAGGGCGAACAGTGATATTGACACCTCCGCAGTAAGGCTTACCTCTCCTCCGTCCTCTCTCGCACTTACGTCACACACCCTCACCGAGCATTTCATTGACCCTGCCGACGACGAGATTCCTCCTCCGCATTCGTATTTCAGCGGAAACGTACTCTCGACAGCGGAATATTCTCCGTCCTTTTCGGCGATACAGCACATTTTCAGCTTTCCCTCTGCGTACAGCTTTCCGTCATGCGATTCCACACTGTCTATCTCTCCGCTTCCGTAGGCGAAAATCACCTTTCCTCCGCCGGAGTAACCCTCGGGAAGCTCCGTCCTTGTGTTTACGGTCAGTCTTCCGCTTGATGCACCTACCGCAGTCATAAGACCTATCTCACGTCTGCCGACCTCCTCAGAGACCGCTGTCGGTATGTATGCGTCACAAACGACCTCGCTCTCGCTTTCGTCCATGCAGTCGTAAACAAGGGCGTACTCCATCCTCCACTCGATTTCGCCGTCCTCCGACATCTTCACCTCCGTCAGAGTAACATTCGGGAAAACCGCACAGACTGCGTCCTTTGAGTAACCCGTGGGCAGAGGTGCGTCATGAGTTATGCTTTCCCTTGTGCGTGTGGTGTAACAGCTTCCGTCACCGTCACGGAGTAACAGCGTCAGATAAGCCTCCCCCTTGAATCGGATTCTTCCGTCAGAAATCCTCGTGTCAGAGACGCATATCTCCCCCGCCGCACTGATTAGGGATGAGCCGTCCCTTTCGTGAAGATTTCCCGTAACCTCTCCCTCGTGTACGCTCTCCACCATGCCGACGCTTCGTACTTTTTCTACCTTTTTTCGTGCTTCCGTGCCGTCTCCGCAGCTTATATTAAGGCTTTCATTTGCGGACGATATTGCAGACAGCTTCACACGGGAGGACAGCGTTATCTTCCTCGGTGAGCTTACACGGCATGAGCAGCCATCGCTTTGGCACGACAGCACCACATCGTTCGGCGTGAATATTTCCCCCTCCGTTTTCATCGGAATATGCCCGGTGAATGCCGAGGTATGCGAAATATGGCACAGCTCCCCATCCGCACTTGTGTAAAGCACGGTGTAGATAACGTCTCCGTCACATTCAAGCTCCCCGTCCGAGAGGTATTTGCCGTTCGTGTGGGCGGATGAACGTACCGACACTATTCTCCTCAGCTCCGGGAAGTAGTCGGGCAGGGTAACGTCTTCGGATACCTCCTCGTAAACGTATGTGTCACAGCGTTTTGTGTATAGCATTTCGTGTGTCCTTTCGATATACAGGTTTTGTCACAGTATATGAGAGGGCAGGGGAGTGTTATGACGGAAAAACAAAAAAGCGTGATAGCTTCTTCTCCTTAAACGGGAGCAGTGCTTCACGCTTCTTATTTTTGCTTTATCTTACTTTACGCCGAGAACAGCCGCACCGATGATACCTGCATCGTTACCGAGCTGAGCAATCTTGATTTCTGTTCTGGGAGTACCCTCACGAGAGTAGGTCTCACCCCAAACCTTTTCGAGAAGGGGCTTCATGAGGTTTTCGCCTTCGTTGCATACACCACCGCCGATGGAAAGCACATTAGGCTGGAATACGTTGATTACGTTAACGATACCGCAAGCGAGGTAGCTGATGTATTCGTCAACAGCTTCTGCCGCAACAGCGTCTCCTGCCTTCATAGCGGTGAAAGCGGTACGAGCAGATACCTTGGAGAGGTCGCCGCCGATCATTTCGTCCATAGCGGTTGCACGACCTGCTTCGTGAGCTGCATTGATGTGGTCCTTTGTGATGTTAACAAGACCTGTGGCGGAGCTGTATGCTTCCCAGCAGCCCTTTCTGCCACAGCTGCACTGTCTGCCGTCCTTTTCGATAACAACGTGACCAAGCTCAGCACCGGCAAAGTTGAAGCCGGAGTAAACCTGATTGTCGATAACGATACCGCCGCCGAGACCTGTGCCGAGAGTGATCATTACAGAGAACTTAGCACCCTTTGCAACACCTGCGATAGCTTCGGCCTTTGCAGCAGCGTTAGCGTCGTTTTCGATGTAAACTGTCTTGCCGTCGAGGAGAGAGGAGAGCTTTTCAGCGAGAGGGTAGCCGAGGAAGGGGATGTTGTTAGCATATTCAACAACGCCTGTTTCGCTGTTAGCGGTACCGGGAGTAGCAACGCCTGCCCAGCCGATGTCGTCAAGGGTGATTCCGCATTCTTCAACGAGCTTTCTGCAAAGAGCAGCCATATCCTCGATGATGGGGTCGGCACCTCTCTCGGGCTTTGTGGGAGTGCTGCCTTTCTTTACGATTTCAAACTTATCGTTACAAATACCAACGGCGATGTTCGTTCCGCCGAGGTCTACGCCAATGTAATACATGGATTTTTCCTCCGAAAATTAATACTGTTTATATTATACCGAAGCTTTCGCCAAAAGTCAATGGGAATGGAAGAAAGAGTGAAAAGACTGCGACTTTCAGTCTAAGCCAAACTTTGCCCAAAAAGTTTTGATCAAACTTTAAAAAGCTTAAGCCCAAACTCAGTCAGTCAAAAAGTTTCGGTCAATCCTTTTCAAAGGATTGTAGGGTCAAGGGACAAAGTCCCTTTGTAGGGGTTGAGGGGACAACGTCCCTAGACAAAAGAATTTTGTCACGAGACCCTCAGTCTCGAAACAACCTTTTCATCTTTCAAAAGGCTGACAAATTAAGCTATCCTAAATGGGATTTAGTGATTCCAAATCCTTTGGAAGATTGAGGTAGAAAGACTCCGTCTTTCGATTTCATTGTATTTTCTCCTGTTCGGAGGGAACACAAGAGGCTTCAATCGCCAGCCTCTTGTGAATCACCGCTTTTTAACCGGTGGTTGTCAGCCTTATCAATTTGCTTTTTCTGTCGCACCCGTCACGCATAGACGGAGCGGGATGTAAAATAGGCTAACCGCAAAAGTAGATTTATGCTCTGTGCGTTGACGGATGTGCTTTTTAGGGGTGTTAGAGCTAAGTCTATTCTATCTGCTAAGACGGATGTGTAGCTGAAATCGGGTCGTTTTCGGATTCGGCTAACCGCATTTGACTAAAAATTTAGTTTATCTTACAGACGGTAAGCGGTTGTTGAAGCCACCGCCCTACGGAAATCGCCCATACGGAATTGGGGAATCCATTCTTCATTCTTCATTTTTTCATTTTTTGCCAAAACTTCCGCTTAATTCCAATTTTTGACTGTAAACCGG
>CAYWFS010000078.1:0-4334 GCA_964457685.1 uncultured Ruminococcus sp.
CCCTTATGTCCTCGACAACACACGACTTTATGTGCGACCCGAGAAGCTCCTTGTTGAATGCGTTGAGTGCGGCGGTCACTGCGGCTACCTGCGTCATAATGTCGGGACAGTATGCGTCCTTTTCAACCATTCCCTTTATCCCTCTTATCTGCCCCTCGATTCTGTTCAGCCTGTTCATGAGCTTCTTGTATTCCTCGGGAGTGCGTTCCTTTTTCTCGTGACACCGACAGCATTCCTTTTCCATATTATCTCCTTTTTTTCCGCTGTTTAAAAATCACGGAAACACGTTTTTTGGTGTTTTTTCATGCCACCCGAAACCTTTTTTCCGACCCCGATGACATATACCCCTCACAGGTATTTTTATTATATACCTCCCCCGGGTATATGTCAATATCAAAAAGCGAAAAATATTAAAAAATATCGCCGAAAACTACCGAATTTCCCCAAAAATCACCGTGTAATCAAATTCACCCTCACCGCCGCTCATATATGCGAAAAGAACGAAATTTATCAACAGCCTGTTGAAAAGCCGTGTGGAAAAAGTCGGATTTTGGCGAAAAATACCCCCTCTCTCAAGCCCCGAAAAACAGGCATATTTTACCATTTGCCAAAGGGAAATATTTCCGATTTGCACCTCGAAAAAATCACGCAAATTTTTCCGCATAAGAGCTTGAAGCGTGCCGAAATCATGCTTTTTTGTCGAAAGCTTTTATGCGATTTACGTCAAATCACGTTGTTTATACTTGACAAATATTCCCCCGACTGCTACAATAAATTTGTACCGATTTTTTTAATCTCACAGGAGGAATATACCGTGAAAAAAAGACTTTCCGCCATCATTCTCGCCTGCCTTATGCTTGCCCCAACGCTTGCTTCCTGCGGAAATGATGTCTCTTCCGACGTAAACGAAAACAATTCCGATCCCACCATAACCTCCCCCGATGCGTCCACACCCGAGGAGGAAGAAGAGATCAGCGAAATCGACGCTCGTCAGGCTGTATCCGATGACCTCCCCGACACAACATTCGGCGGTCAGAATTTCCGTGTGCTTACCGTAAAGGGCGGTGCAAACTACGGCTACGAATACCTCGATGAAATTCTTTCCGAAGAAACCACGGGTGACTCCTGTAACGACGCTGTTTATAATCGTAACCTCGGTCTTGAGCAGAGATTCGATATAAAAATCACAGCGGCAGAGCATGAAACTCCCCAGTCCTACATAACAACTCTCGTACAAAGCGGTATCAACGAATATGAGCTTGTCGGTATGTATAACTTCAAGGCTTATACCGCAATCGGCTCCGAGGGTATCGTAAACTGGACGGAGGTTCCCCACGTCAATCTCGAAAAGCCGTGGCATAACAGCCTTGCAAACGACTCCGCTACCATAAACGACAGACTTTATGCTATCTGCTCCGACCTCTCCATCACCTCTATGCTCTATACTCATGCATTTTTCTTCAACACTACCGTTGTCGAAAATCACGGATATACCGCAAACGACATCTATACTCTCGTAAATGAGGGAAAATGGACTCTCGATAAAGCAATAGAAATCACCTCCGGCATATACGAAGACACAAACGGCAACGGCGAACAGGATGAGGACGACCTCTACGGCTTTGCTTATTCCGTTTGGAATGCAGCAGACGTTTGGCTTGCCGCTTTCGACCAGTCCATCTGCACAACAAGTGACAGCGGTATCGAAATGACATTCATGACCGACAAAACCACATCCATCGTTGAAAAGCTCTGTGATTGGCACTACAACTCCGACTGCTTCTACAACTACGACACGATTTATCATGAAGAAGTCGCTATGGCTAACAACAAGCTCGCATTTGCCCCGATCAGATTCAAGGCTTGCTTCGATTCCCTCCGTGAAATGGAAGAACCCTACGCTATAATCCCCTATCCGAAGTGGAACGAAGAACAGGAACAGTATCTCACAAATGCCGATGACAAGTTCACCGTATTCACAATTCCGCTTACCGCCGCCGAAGACCTCGATTTTGTCGGAACAATATATGAGGCTCTCTGTGCGGAAACCTATAAGTCCGTATACCCCATTTACTACGACTCAGCTCTCAAGGGTAAATACTCCTCCGACTCCACAACAGCGGAAATGATTGACCTTATCATGTCGGGACGTAACTTCGACTTCTCGTTTGAGTTTGCTGAAACCTGTTTCCAGCAGATTCCGTATTGGGTAAGACAGTCCCTCCAGGATAACGACACAAACATCGCTTCCAGATACGCAAAGATTCAGAAGGTTCTCGACAAGAGCCTGAAAAAGACTCTCTACCCCATCTACGGTCTCGAGGGATAAACCATAGTTTAAAAATGAATAAAAAGCTCGCTGATTATCTGTCGAAATGGGCGGGCTTTTTTTCTTCTCTCGGGTTAGTTAGCCCTCCCTAACTCTCCGTATCGGAGAAAACACAAACTCACACTACATTGACTCTACCGTAAGTTTCGTTTATAATATAGTCACAAGGATAAAGATGCATCATATCCCACAAATTTCAGAGAGGTGAATATCATGTACGAACTTAACATAGCAGAAAAACTTACCGCACTCCGATGTGCAAAGGGTGTAACTCAGGATGAGCTTGCCGCAAGCCTTAATGTTTCAAACAAGACCGTCTCAAAATGGGAAAACGGTGCTTCATCCCCTGACCTCGGTATGCTTGCCGAAATCGCAAAGTACTATAACGTCACCGCGGATTCAATTCTCGGGCTTGCGGAAGAACCGGACACCGACACCGAAAGCGAACTCCGCTCCATGATAGGCAATCTTTCGGTAAAAGAAGCTATCCTCAAGACCTTCTCTCTCCCCGGCTGTGCAATCCCCACACTTTACGAAGCACTCAAAAACGACAACGACAGCAGTTTAAGCGATGTTTTCCCGGAAAACTCAAGTGACAACTACCGCTCGTGTATCTCTACCTCCGAGTTTTTCGACTTCACCGCAAGCTCCGACGATATAAATGTTGCCGTAATGCTTCTCCGAAACAAAGAAAACTTCTCCTGGATGAAAGAAAACTCACAGGAGATCGTAAAGCTGTTTAAATTTCTTTCAAACGAAGACGCACTCACCCTGCTTCACTTCATAAGCTCCGATGACTGCCCGAAAAGCTTCCTCACCGCCGACTTTATCGCAGAGAAAACCGCACTGACTACGGAGCGTACCGCAGAGCTTCTTGACGAATTTTGTGAGTTCGGTGCGTGTGATAAAATGACGGCACATCTCATCGAGGGCGAAACAGAGGTGTACGAATATTACGGAGACGGACTTGTTCTCTCGATAATTTCCCTTGCCTACGAAAAAATGTGCGGCACAAAATGCTACAACTACTACTACGGCAGTAATGCAAGAATGATAGGAGGTCAGAAAAAATGAGTCTTTCCGAAAACATAAAGGAACTGCGAACAAAAAAAGGTCTGACGCAGGAACAGCTTGCCGAAATGCTGGGAGTTTCCGCTCAGGCAGTCTCAAAATGGGAGAGATGCGAAACCTACCCCGACGGCTCACTTCTCGTCCCTCTCGCAAGCAAGCTTGAAGTCTCCCTCGACAGACTTTTCGACAACGACAACGTCTATATGTCGGATGTTTCCGCAAAAATAAAAAAACTGCTCTACATCTCCGAGGATGACAAGCGTTTTGATACTGCGTATGAAATATGCTGGCAGATAGAAAAGGGACTGTTTGCAAGCCGTGCCTTTCTTGATGAGGAATACGCCGCGAACTCGACAGAGAAAATCGGCAAAAAATCCTCGTATATCTTCACAAACGGCGGCTTCACCCATCTTTCAAACGGAGATGAGCCTTTCTTCGCCATATTTCCCGAACCCGATGACGGATACGGTCACTTTTCGGGCAACATAGAAAGCATAACAAAAATATTCTCCGCACTTTCGCACAAGGAGACAATGGACGCACTCATGTACCTCTACGGAAAAACAGACGGCTGGCTTTTCGAGAAAGAGGTTCTTGCAAAGGAGTGCGATATTCCGAGTGAAAAAACGGACGATGTAATCAATGAGCTTAGAGTGCTGAAGGCCGTAAGAAAGCAGGAGCTTGCAATAAACGGAGCCAACCGAACCCTATACCTCGCAAGCCCGAGCCACAAAATACTTGCCTTGCTGATTATCGCAAATGAAGTAAACTTCTGCGGCAGCTACACTTGTCAGTCACACACAAGAACTATCCCGCTCATAAAACCCTCCAAATAAATAAAAAGACCGAACCCGGTATGCCCCCAAAGTCAGACAAAAAAATCTAACGATTGGGAGTCTATCAGGGTTCGGTCTTTTATTCTTCACACCTTAGT
>CAYWFS010000079.1:0-4127 GCA_964457685.1 uncultured Ruminococcus sp.
TAAACTAAATTAATTACAACGTGGGGAGTAAAAAATTATTCCCCACATTATTATATCTAAATCAAACAGACTATGAATTTTAGGAGTTTTTATGAGAAAAATCAGTTTTATACTTGCAGGTATAATTACGCTCTTGGTTTTTTCATCATGTACTCGTGATAAAGGTATTGACGTAAGTATACAAGAGCATGCCGCTCAACTGTCCGAGGAATATACATACTACGGTGCTGAACCTGGAGACGAATATTATGGTAACTTCTCAAAGGAGGAATCTTATACCACTCTGCAAAACCGAGATTGGGAAGGAATAGTGAATTATAGCAGATATCCAAGTAATTTTAAGATTGATAATGATAAGCTGTATTATTTCGTGTATAAACCTATTTCAGATGACAAAACTCAATCATATGGGATATCGGCATTTATAGATCTTAACACGGGCGAACAAAGCTATTTATGCACAGATCCGATTTGCACACACGAATACGGCTCCGATTGCACGGCTATTAACATCCCAACCACCCAATGTTGGAATAATAAAATTGTCTCTATTTCGGGAATTAACAGAGCTGACTATTTAATAGATCTTGAAATTTCACTGTTCGATATTCAGACAGGAACAAAGGATGTGCTTGCATACTTCAGTGCCGATTACAGCGGTGACGAAGCAATGCTGAATTACAATTCTCCGTTTATCAGCGATGATAAACTTTATTTTAATATCATACGTTCATACACCGACCCGGAAACAAAAACTCAAACTAAAATTACCGAAAATTATATATATGATTTATTAAACAATACACTCAGTGACCCCATGACAACCCCGGAAAAATATCAAGGTGCATCACCGTTCTATTTTGACGGCGAATTTTACTACTGGTTTGTACCGTATTACGCACTGTTGACGACAGACGCTAACTTCGAAAACGAAAGTATACTTTATGATTTCGATGGAACCACCCCCAGTAGTTGTACTTGGTCCTATGATACGGAAAAACATGAGATGTTATATTTGGTGGGAAACAAAAAAACTCAGACGGGAACAATTTACCTTATAAAAAACGGTGAAGTCGAGCCTTTGACGCTTCCACACCAAAATATCAACTATTTCTGTTTGACTCGTGATAAGATATACTATTCTACTTACGACAATGCTTATGCTATAGGTGCAAGGGCAATGAGTCAGGATGTATTCGGAGATACAGTATACGAGGACGGAGGCGGCATTGTTTATGTAACCGATCGTGAAAGCAGAACAGAGGCTGAGCTTTTTTTTGATAACGGTCAGACAATTGATTTGTATATGCAAAATGGCTGGTTAGTTCTGGACGGAAATATTTATATGTTGTCCATGTCATATAGAAATGAGAACACCGTAAGTTTCTCCACCCGCCCTTATCAAAAGGTAATACGTATTAACCCCGCAAATAACACTATACGATATTTTAGATTTGATTAAGCCTTAACAAATTCAACGAAAGCTGGTGAAACGAGTGTTTTCATGGGAGTTGAAAAAAATTTGCGGAAAATTCACGCTGTATTTTACGTTGGTAATGCTCTGTCTGACTACTGTTTTGACTCTTATTCCGCAAATAGATACATTAACCGACGATGGTCGTGAAATCACACAAGCACAGGAAACGCTTCTGTGGGAGTATAACAACGACAAAAACGCATATAGCGAAGCTTTGGATGAATATGAAATTCAGCTTAAAGCATACGATGAATGGGTATATCAACTAATGTATGGTGACACATATCCGGGAGAGTTTGTTTGGCAAAACCATCGAATCGACACGGAGGACTACGGTGACCGTAATTTGTTTACCGATGTCAAGTCTGTCATAGAAAAATCAGAGAATTACAGCACAAACATCGAACGTCTTTTGCGTGAGGCTTACCTTAAGCTGAATGAAACCGGAATCCGCCGCGGAGAATTTCTTTACGAATACAATGTAAATACTATTCTAAGATACGAGAAGCTGAAAAACTTAACCCTAGGAATTAACATAACACGTGGATGGGATGAGTACTTCTCCTCGACTGTTCCGACTATTATGCTGACGCTGACTGTAATCGGCATATCGGTTCAAAGCTTTCTAATGGAAAAGCGAGCTAAAATCACATATATTTTGCATACCTCCAAGCGTGGAGAGTTACCTCTGCGTATAGGAAAAATCACCGCTCTGTTTTGCGTGATTTCAATTCAATCTATCTTGTTCAGCCTGCTTCCTTTGCTTGTATATCGCTTTACCACAGGTCTTTCGGATTCAAGTCAGCTTATCCAAACACTGGAAGGCTTCTATTACTGTCCCTATGCTCTCAGTATTGCAGAGACTTTGATTCTTGTTATCATCGGGCGAATTTTCATTTCATTCACTCTTGCACTTGTAGTATCTGCTCTCGGACAGCTCCTCGGAAGTGAAATTGCAACCTTCGGAATCATGCTGGTTTACCTGATTTTACAGTTTTCCACAGGAAATATCGACGAAGTATCAAAATACGTCAACCTAAAGCGTTACAGTTTTTTTGAAGTAATTGATTTCGGAGTGTTTTTTGAACGATACCGTGCCATAAATTTTTTCGGAATCCACATTTCGTCGATAGTATTCATTCTCCTTATGACCGCATTGATTATGTTATGCGGAATTATTGTCTCTCTGTGCATGAAAATCAACACAAGGGAATGGTCATTGACGGCAAAGCTGAAAAAGCTTTCGTATCTCCGCCATAAAAAACAAACAGTTAAGACTTTCACGCCATCTGTGTTCATGTTTGAGCTTAAAAAATTGTGTTTGAATCGTCGTGTAATATGCTTTCTGCTTGTTGCCGTAGCAATAAGATGTGTAACGGCACACACAACCTTTCAACCGTCTGCCGCAGCAAAAGACAAGATTTTACGCACTTATTATTCCGACATTGAAAATTTAGGCGGACTTCCCGGTGAAGAAACAGACAGCTACATTGAAAACGAAATTCAATATATAAACGATTGCACAACACGATATTCAGACGTAATGCAAGCATATTATAACGGAGAAGTATCCAATAACGAACTGCAAGAATACAGAGAACGATATAATTATGCCGTTACCGCAATGACTGCGTGGTTGGAGCTTAACGAAAATCAGGTATATCTGAAATACATGAGCGAAAATCACACAAATCTTCATTACGTAAACAGCGAAGGATTTTTGGATTTACTCCTGCCTGATATTGACTTTATGTATTTGCTGTGTATTCTTATCATAATACCGCCGATTTTTGCGAGTGAATATCAGTCCGGATTTTCTTCTCTACAGCGAACCTGCCGAAAAGGTCGTCGCCACACTTTGGTTTCCAAAACAGCATGTACCGCTCTGTTTGCCGCATTACTGCATATTCTTTTCACTTTAATTGATTTAGCATTCTGCTTTTCAAGATTTAAACCGATAAATTTCAATTCAAGCATTTTAAGCATTTGCGAATTTCAAGACACAGGCTTGGATTTATCAATTCTAAAATACTATTTATTGACAAAAGCAGTAAGTCTTATTGCAAGTATACTTATTGCAATTCTTTGCAGTGGAATTTCGGGTGTATGTAAAAAAACATATCACAGTGCCTTAATTTGCATTACTGTCGTTTTACTCCCGATTATACTTTCATCCATCGGTTTAGATTTTTTACACTCGTTCAATCTTGAAAATATATTATGCCCGGTGTCAATGAACGATACCGGTGTCACAATGACTGTATACGGAATTATTACATCGCTCGTCATAATAAAATCAACGTATTGCTGGGAGAAATAATGAAACTGATTGTTAATGATATATCAAAATCCTACGGTTCCAATCTCGCATTAAATAATTTCACAGCCACATTGGAACCCGGTATCTACGCCTTGCTCGGTCCTAATGGTTCCGGTAAATCAACGCTTATGAATATTCTTACCGATAATCTAAAGGCTGATTCGGGTGAAATCACATACACCGACGATTCGGGGAACACAGAAAACGTCTTGCATATGGGTGTCCGCTTCCGTGAAAAGCTCGGATTCATGCCGCAGTATCCGGGACTGTATCCTAACTTCACCGTAGAACGATTCATGTGGTACATGGCAGCTCTCAAGGGAATGAAAA
>CAYWFS010000080.1:0-1820 GCA_964457685.1 uncultured Ruminococcus sp.
CATTCTTCATTCTTCATTCTTCCCCTTACCCCTTGACAGCTATGCTAACGGTGTGCTACACTGAATTTTATAAGAGAGTCCGTTTTATGACTTATCACATGAGGTAACCTGCCATGAAAAAAGACGTAAAGCACACGATAAACTACATCCTCATCCTAGCTCTGTTCGCAGTGTCATTCTTTGCACACGAAAGCACACACACCTTCTCCGAAACAAAGTGGTATGAGGGCAAACGGGAAAATATCGTCTGCGATGTTCTCGAAAACCATGTCTCTGTCGGAACGCCGCTGTCTGAAATCGAGGACTGCCTGAAAAACGGTAAAAATATAGGCGAGGACGATAAAGAACGATACCTTTCGCTGTTCGGCTATGACGGAAATGAGTACGACGTAATACTCCACACCGTAAACGGAGCGTACAACGACACCGACGGAATCGAAAACCGCTATCTCGTAATCATCTACGACGGAGAAGCAGTAGTGAAAACAATGCTGATAGAGTCGCTTGAATGAAAAATGAAGAATGAAGAATGAAAAATGAGCGACGATTCAGTTTTGCCGACGGACGGAGAGGCGTTGTTGAATCTACCGTAGGGCGGGTGGCTTGCTCCCGCCGTCTGGATTATATGACAAACAATATGTCTGTAAATCAAACGTCATTTTTTCCTACGTTAGGTTCGCCTATTCCGTTTGTGTGGCGGCAGCAAGCCAACGCCCATACGGTAATGTGGGAATCTGTTCCAACCGAATTATCTTCTCTGATTTTAAAAATTTCCCGAAATTTTAAAATCCTCTTGACAAAACCGCTACGCTTGATATATAATGAATGTTGTCTATCTGTGCGATAAACGGGGTGGGTCTTTTTTTGCCAGTGTACCCCCGTAGACCGCCGATCAATTGATTTTTTAAATATCAGAAAGGGGTGTAAATATGCTCAGAACATATCAGCCTAAGAAGAGACAGAGAAGCAAAGAACATGGCTTCAGAAAGAGAATGGCTACCGCAGACGGAAGAAAAGTCCTCAAAAGAAGACGCGCTAAGGGTCGTGCAAGACTTACTCACTAAGTTAAGTATAAGCCCAAAGCGGCAAAATCATCTGACCTCCGCGTTACTCGGCTCGCTTTAAAACGTGCCTGGTTTGTCGGGGGTCATAATTTTAGGAGTATCTCGGTGAAGCTGTACAGTTTAAAAGAAAATCACCTTTACAGAAAGTCCTATAGAACGGGAAGAAAAAAAGGCTCTGACACCGTAGTCGTTTACGTCATGCGTGATAAGGCCGCTTCCCTTCTGAAAAAACAAAACCCAATGAAAGAAAAGCTCAACCGTGTCGGAATTTCAGCCTCAAAAAAAGTCGGAGGCGCGGTGCAGAGAAATCGTGCGAAACGTGTGATAAGAGAAGCCTATCGCCTGATAGACAAAGAGATCGGTATCAAAAAAGGCCACATCATCGTCATCGTTCCCCGTGAAAAATGTACCGTATGCTCCATGCAGAAGGTAAAACGTGACCTCACCTATTGCCTTGAGAACCTCTCAATGCTGAATATCGAGGAAAACACTGCCGACTGCGACGGGATAGACTCGGATGAGAATAATAACTGAGTCTTTGCGTGCGATAAGGGAAATCTTCCTTCTCCCCGTAAAGCTCTATCGAAAATTCGTGTCGCCGATGAAAGGCACACCCACCTGCCGCTTTACCCCATCATGCTCTCAGTACGCTATAGATGCCGTGCGGGAATGGGGAATCGTAGCAGGCTCCTTACTTGCAATCGCAAGAATCATCCGCTGTAACCCTTTCTCGTCGGGCGGATATGACCCCGTTCC
>CAYWFS010000080.1:1920-3507 GCA_964457685.1 uncultured Ruminococcus sp.
TTATCGGTTAGGCTGATTCAATGGAAAGTATTTTCGACATCCTGTATATACCGATGGGATATATACTGAGATTTGCATACTCCCTGACGAACAACTACCTCGGAGCAATATTCCTCTTTACCCTCGTTATGGAAATTCTTCTCTGCCCTATCGCAATAAAACAGCAGAAGAACCAGATAAAGCAGGCATCCCTTGCTCCCAAAACAGCGGCTATCCGTAAAAAATACGCAGGCCGTACAGACCAGGCTACTCAGCAGAAAATGCAGAACGAAATAATGGAAATGTATCAGGCGGAAAACTTTAACCCCGCCGGCGGATGCGGTCCTATGCTCATCCAGTTCCCCGTTATTATCTGCCTCTATAACGTAGTCACAAACCCCCTCAGATATATCTGTAATGTTCCTACCGCTCAGATCGAAGCCCTCAAAAACGCACTCACCGGTGCAGGGATTGAGCTTGGCGTAAGAAATACTCAGATAGAAATCATCAACCACATCAGAAACAGCGTATCCAATTACGTCTCTGTCGCACCCGCACTCGAGAATGCCATCATCCCCGAGTTCACCGTTGGTCCCTTCGACCTCTCTCAGACTCCCGAAATAAGCTTCTCCCCCTTTAACTGGCTGATGCTTATCCCCGTGATTACCTTTGCCGTAATGATTCTCTCTCAGAAAATCATGCAGAAGTTCTCATATCAGTCTCCCGAGACCGCCGAAGCTCAGAACAATGCGTCCATGAAGATCATGATGTGGACTATGCCCCTCCTTTCCGTTTACCTTGAATTCCAGCTCTCTGCCGCTATCGGTGTGTACTGGATTTTCCGTAACCTCCTCCAGCTTGCAGAAAGAGTTATTATCTCCAAGATCTATCCCATTCCGCAGTTCACCGAGGAAGACTTCAAGGAAGCCGAAAGACAGGCGGGACTCAGCGAACGCAAAAAGAAAAAGGAAGCTAAGGATAACAAGCAGTTTGTCCGCAGCCTCCATCACATCGACGACGAGGAATATATAGAACGTCATAAAGACGAGCTTGAAGCCCTCGAAGAAGAAAAAAAGGGTAAAAGCGTTCCGAAATCCCAGATAGGCGAAACCTCCGCCGCAAAAAATGCCCCCGCTCCCATAAAGAACGACGAGCATGAATCCTATGCGGCAAAAAAATCCGACAAACAAGGCTAAATCCCTCGGAGGAAAAATAATTTAGTATGAGTGAAACATATATTGTCACGGCAAAAACGGTGGATGAAGCTATCGCCATCGCAAACCGTGAATACGCAGATGCCGAGCATGAAGTCGCATACGAGATAATCGATATGCCGAAGAAAGGCTTTTTCGGTATCGGTGCAAAACCTGCGAAAATCAAAATAACCGTTTCAAAAATTCAAAAGGTTGAGCTTGGCTCCCTCGTAGACGACATCAGAGGTATGAAAAAGCTCACCGACCGCAACAATTCCCCAAAGAAATCCGCTCAGCAGAAAGCTGTTCAGAAGCAGAATAAGCCGAATGCGGAAAAACCTGTAGAACAGAAGCCTGCTCAGCAGAAGTCCGAAAAGACCGCTGAACATAAGCCTGTTCAAAATAAGCCTGTAGA
>CAYWFS010000081.1:0-3458 GCA_964457685.1 uncultured Ruminococcus sp.
GCAAGCGGGGGATTGCCGGAAGAAGCACATTTGTCTTCGGCTTATATCATGTTGAATAAAAACGGCGATTTCAGAATGTACAGAGAGTATGACGAAAATCATTACTTGACATTTGAGATAGCGTATCATCCGGAAAAAGATATAGATTTATCTCGTAAACCGGTGTTGCATGTGCATGAGTATAAAGCAAATGATTTTTCAAATAGAAAAGCTCGCCCATTGACAAAAGAGGAATACAACAAATACAAAAAGTATTTTAAGGGGGTGGTTCTGTGAACGGAATGTCGATAGGTAGCTTTATGGATAAGGTTTATTATGGTGATGAAATAGAGTTCATTTTTAACGGAACAACATATTTTCTTCAGGGATATATGAAAGGAAATAAATATGTGCTTACAGTTGACTATTGGAATAAAACGGACGGAACCGAACCGAAGCACGATTATCTTTTTGAAATCGAATGTGACTCCCCCGAAGAAAGAATGCTGAGATTTGAAGAAGCTGCTGTTTTTATGGGTAAAACCATTTATGATGTCGAGAAAAATGTGACCGTTTTGTACGGTTGAAGCTCAAATGACATGGGTTGACGAATAAAATAAAAAAACCATACGGAAAAGATTTCTGTATGGTTTTTGTTTTGTCAGTTGAAACAAGATGTCAAAAATGTTTTTTGGATGCTTATCTTCCGGGACCTCTTCCGCCGGGACCTTTACCTCCGCCGAAGCCTCCATGGGGACCACCGTGAGGACCACCGCCGAATCCGCCACCACGAGGAGCATGACCTCTGCCCATCATTCCACCACGCGGAGGAGGCGGAGGGGGCATATGATGTCTGTGTCTTCTTCTGAGTGCGTTGCTGAGTGTTGAAAGTGCGGCCGCGGCTCCGGCAGCAGTAAGTATCGTTTTTGTTGCGTCTGATTCGTCGGTGCTTTCCTGCTGTGTCGTGTTTCCGTTTACGGCATAACCGCAGTTCTGACAGAAATTGGCATTAGCATTAAGTTCTGCACCACAGTTTTGACAATAAGCCATTTGATCATCCCTTTCTGTATTTTACTGAATTATATCACCGAAATATAACATCCGTAAAAATGGAGTGTTAATTTTTCGGGAAAACACAGGGATAAAGTGAAAAATACGGCTTTATTTGTCTTCTTCGATACCGCTGTCGGCGAATTTTCTGTCCTTGTAGTAATATACGTCGTCACGCTCGCTTATTTCACGCATTACTCTGCACGGGTTTCCGACAGCCACAACATTTGCCGGAATATCCTTTGTTACTACGCTTCCCGCACCGATAACAGTGTTTTCTCCTATAGTCACTCCGGGGCATATGGTTACGTTTGCTCCTATCCAACAGTTGTCGCCGATTGTCACGGGGTCTGTGTACATATATCCACGCATATCGGGCTTTATCGGGTGTCCTACCGTGGCAATGGCAACTCCGGGACCGAACATTACACGATTTCCGATAATTATTTTTCCATCGTCTATAAAGCTGCAATTCACGTTGATGTAAACACCATCGCCGAGCTGTATGTTTGTTCCGTAACAGCAGTAAAACGGCGGCTCTATCCATGCCTTTGTCTCCCTGCCGAAAAGCTCATGCATAAGACGAATACGCTCTTTCATGTCATCGGGATCGCTTATATTGAATGCTGCTATTGTCTTTTTGCAGCGAAGTTTATCCTCGGGCAGACCCTCACAGTAGTCGGTAAAAAGCTTGCCCTCTGCAATTCTCTCACGCATTGTCATTTGAAATATCCTCCTTTTTCTGTTGACTGTATATAAATAATGTGATATAATTATAGTGCATATAATCTGACTGTGTCAATAAAAATATACCATAATACTATAACAATATTTCAGAAAAAGGTGTTACATGGCGTTTCTTCGAATAAAACTTGACAGCTCGGAAAAGGTCACCTACGACAGAGCGGATTATCCCGCATGTATAAGGAAGGCAAGACTGTCTTGGTATCCGAACTTTACCGCGGAAAGTCACTGGCACGATGATGTTGAGTTTATAACTATAATTTCGGGAGAAATGCAGTATAACATAAACGGCGAGATCATTCTGCTTAAAGAGGGCGAAGGAGTTTTTGTAAACGCAAGACAGTTGCATTTCGGTTATTCGGATAACAAATGCGATTGCGAATTTATTTGCGTTCTCCTGCACCCGATATTGCTTTGCTCTTCACGTTCGGTTGAAGAAAAATATGTGAGTTCGCTGATTTTTAATGAAAATATTCCGTTTTGTCATTTGAGCGGAAGAAGTGAATGGGAAAAAACGGTTCTTTCGGCGGTCAGATATATCTATAATGTCAGAAACGATACTGCCTCGGAGATGAAAATTCAAAGAGCGTTTTTCGATATTTGGATATCGCTGTTTGAAAATGTTGTGCCGTGTCAAAAGACAAAGCTTTCGGGAAATCATCATTTGTCGGTGCTAAAAGATATGATAGCGTTTATAAACGACAGCTATACGGAAAAAGTCAGCCTTGATATGATTGCGGAGTCGGGCAAGGTAAGTAAAACGGGGTGTTGTAATATTTTCAGACGCTACATAAACAAGACCCCGAACGAATACCTTACAGAGCTTCGACTTCGTAAAGCCATGGAATTACTTAAAAATACGGATATGACGGTACTTGAGATAAGCTATGCAGTCGGTTTTTCGGGTGCAAGCTACTTTACAGAGACTTTCCGTAAATTTTTCGGATTTACACCGACTGAGTACCGTCATTTCCCCACACTTGATTTATTCGGCAGATGTGCTGTGATAAATATACCTTAAGAAACAACACAAAAAGGAGAAAAAATATGGAGCTTACAGAGGTTTTAAACAAAAGAAGATCTATCCGTTCGTTCACGGGTGAGGCTGTTTCCGAGGAGACAATGAAGAAGCTGCTGCACGCCGCAAATTCATCTCCCGTCGGTCTTGCAAAGTACGAGACTCTGCACCTGACCGTCGTAAAGAGCCGTGATATGCTTGATGAGCTTGAAAAGAATACTTCCGCTGTGTTCAACGCAGAGAGAAGCTTCCTCTACAATGCACCCGAGCTTATCATAGTGTCCACCTCCGCTACCGATAACGTGGGATATTCGAATGCCGCTATAATCGCACATAATATGGCACTTGCCGCTGTTGACGAGGGCGTGGGAGTATGCCATATATGGGGCTGTATTATGGCTCTTACAAAAAATAATGAGCTTGTCGCAAAGCTAGGTATTCCCGACGGATTTACCCCTGCCTGTGCGGTTGCTGTAGGTAAAACAAGCGAAAGCTACACCGAAAGAAGCATCCCCGAAGACAGACTTGCAATCAACGTGATATAAAATAAAAAGACCTCCGAGACATCGTAAACCGATTTCCGCGGGGGTCGTTTTTTCGTTATTGCGATATTTTTACGTACTCGGCAAGGGCAGTGTATTCCTTGCGATAAAGTCCACGCTTTGCT
>CAYWFS010000082.1:0-3452 GCA_964457685.1 uncultured Ruminococcus sp.
TAGGTGACATCGTTTGCTTTGACCCCCGTACAAGAGTTACGGAAAGCGGGTACATAAAGAGCCGTTTTCTTGATGATAAGCTGTCTGTCGGCATTATTTTGGGATTTGCAAAGTACCTGCATGACAAAAATATAACTTCCAAAAGACGCGTATATGTTCATGTTACAGTGTATGAGGAGGTAGGTCACGGCGGATCTTGCTCGGTTCCGGACGGAGTTACTGAATCTATATCTGTTGATATGGGATGTGTCGGTGACGGACTTTCATGCACGGAAAAAAAGGTTTCTATATGTGCAAAGGATTCCGGCGGACCGTACAGCTATCAGGTAGTAGGTAAGCTTATCGACGCGGCAAAGCGTGAACAGGCTGATTATGCCGTTGATGTCTATCCTTATTACGGCTCTGACGTTGAATCAACACTTCGCGCCGGTTACGATATTCGCCACGGGCTTATCGGTGCCGGAGTTTATGCAAGCCATGGCTATGAACGCAGCCATATTGACGGAGTTTGGAATACGCTTAAGGTGCTTAAAGGTTACATTCTTTAATAAAGAAAGATAATTAAAAAACGGTGAAACCTGTATCGGTTACACCGTTTTTTGTTGTTTTGAGGTTCGTAATTATTTGTTCATAGCGTTCAAAACGCTGTCTTTTATGTCTTTCATGCCTTGAATCGTTGGATGACCGCAGGTTTTGTCGATGCTTTCGAAAGTTACCGATGTTATGCTATATCTCTCGCACGCATTTTTTAAGCATGATATTATTTCGGGTTTGATTTCCGTGTTGATGAGACAGTAAATATCCGCGTTCGGTAATGTGTCCTTCAAAAGCTTCAAAAAGCAACAGATTGCAGGCAATACGTAATACAAATCGTCATTTTCCCAATTGTCGTATTTGATCTCTCCGAGAGGAGCGTTTGACCAGCTGTCATTTGTTCCTCCGAAAACAAAAACCGTATCAATTCTGTTTTTATTGAAAAAATCGTTCTCAATAAGCTGCTTTAATCTGTATATAAAAGAAGATGATTTTGAGCAATCCGTATTGTTATAGCTCGTGTAACAGATCGTCGAACCGGACCAACTGTTGTTCAAAATAAGATTTAAGTTCTTTTCTTTAATGACTTGATGCCACCATGTTTCGGTTACTTTTCTTACGTCGGTATCAGCCCATTCCTGATCTGCGTAATATACGTCATATCCTGCGGGGATGTAATCCTTAAATGTGGAATAGCTGTCTCCGAAAATAATGGTGTTGTTTTTCATTGCAATGTCTGCCTTTCAAAAAACTGTTCATATAATTATACATTTTGAAAATATACATTGCAAGTATAAATCTCCTTAAAATACAGATAATAATAAAACAATTTGAAATATAAGGAGAAATAAATATATGAAAGCAACAGGAATCGTGCGTCGAATAGACGACCTCGGACGTGTTGTGATTCCGAAGGAAATAAGAAGAACTATGCGTATTCGTGAAGGCGACCCGTTGGAGATATATACAGACCGCGACGGTGAAGTTATTTTCAAAAAATATTCGCCTATCGGAGAATTAAATTCCTTTGCGGCGCAATACGCGGAAACTTTGCACCGAACCTGCGGGCTCGACATCGCAATAACGGACAGAGATGCGGTGATTTGCGTGTCTGGAATTTCAAAAAAAGACTATCTTGACAGAAAAATATCGCATGAGCTTGAAGAAGTAACGGAGACTCGTCAATTGTACAAATATAACAATTTTACTTCCGGCGGTGGAAAGGTATACGTTACAGACGGAGGAGCGCATTATGTACGCTGTGCAATGCCGATAATTGCGGAGGGCGATGTTGTCGGTTGCGTGCTTTCAGTTGCGGCAGAGGGGGCAAAGGCAACGCCGATCAACGATGATGTTGAAGTGAAATTAATAGAAACAGCGGCGTCGTTCCTTGCAAAACAACTTGAAAGCTGATAAAAGTTATACGGATAAACGTCGCGAATTTTCAACGGCGTATAATTCCGTCGAAATAAACGCTGACAGGCTGCCCGTGTTGGCGGAACATTTTTGCGAGTATCGCGGAGAACCGGTCGCGCACTTGAGATGTGTAGACGGCGGATATATGTGTATGTCCGGAGATTTTTGTTCTTCCGCTTGTGTTTCGAAACGAACGGGAAGCGAATTGTAATAGGTAACACGTGATTCGAATTATATGTGATAAAAAAAGGCGACGGCTGTTGTGTTACAGCCGTCGCTTTTTGAAAAATGTGAAATCTTGAAAAACACAAACATTTATGATATAATTATAATGCAATTCAGCGAAACTGAACCTTTTCGGAAATTCTGAAAACTAACCGGCTGATCTTCTGGAATGCTATTATGAGGATCGCCCTTTGAGGTTTATAGCGATAGGTCGCCCTATGGTCGGTTACATGCTTTTGTTGAATTGACTTCATCTCAGGAGGCAAAAGCAATCTTTCCGCAAATATGATGGGAAAGATCAAACAACAATTTATGGACTTGAACAGGGAGACTGCTATGCGGCTTTGGAACAAGTCCTTTGGCAAGGATACGAAAGCGGTTGATTTCGCCGGAAGAACGATAGCCAAAGGTGCTTACAATGACCGCAATAGCGAATTCGGATGGAATGTGGATCATATCCTTCCGCAAAGCAAAGGTGGCGCAACGGCAGATTATAATTTGATCTGTTGCCATATTAAAACGAATGACGAAAAGGCGGATACATTCCCATGCTTTAAGGCTAACGAAATCGCTTTTGAGATCGTTAAAGTGCAAAACCACTATGAAATTCGCCAAAAATCTAAAGAACCGAAACAACCCCAAGTCGTACAGGAATCGATAGATTTTTTTGATTCGGCTGCGGGTGTTAGATTTTTCAAAAAGTTAAAAGGCATTCAGAACAAAAAAAGGTTCGTAGGAACTGTATTTATTAAACTGTACGGCTTAAATAATACAGCTGTGGTTGATTTCATCGAAAATGTGATGGAAGCAGAGAGCCTGTCATTCAAGACGGAAAGCTCGTCTATGCACGGTGATGATTTAATCATTGTTGCGCATAATTACGATATGCCATTGAAAAATGACACTTCTGAACTGCTTGATAAATGCGTTTTACTGAATACGTATTTGTCAAAGTATTTCGTCTTATGCGAATATATCAAGGGCTTTGATATTTACTACCGAGAGGATTGCTTTGAAGATAAGTTTTTGATGTATAAGGAACTTGCAAATATCAATTACACCAATATGAACTATAACGCAAGTACTTATAACCTTATGGGAATATACTCTCAGCAGCGTTATCAAAACGCTCTGTTTGTAAATGAACTTGTTCTCGAAAATACCGAAGCAGGAGAGAAGGTAACGCATCAGACTGATTCTGAGTATACCGAATACAATTATGTGTTCACAAGGCTATCGGAAAATCTAAGTAAGGAGGCAAGCGGGAAGTAAGATTT
>CAYWFS010000083.1:0-3303 GCA_964457685.1 uncultured Ruminococcus sp.
TTGACATAGAATTTCTCCTTTTATGATTTGCAAATATTGTTTTTTAAAAATTTTTCCTTTTTGATTAGGACATTTGGTTTTTCCTAAGACGTTAGGGATTTATGGAAGAAAGACTCCGTCTTTCAGATTTGATTTAATCCAACTTCGGTTGGGAGAATCCCTAAACCAATTTAGGATAGATTAAATCGTTTATTTGTTCCTTTTTTCCTTTATCGAGGAAAAAGGAACCGAAAAAAGGAACTCCCTGTGAGCGATAGGGATGTTTCGAGTTCTGCGGAACTCGACAAGGGATTCTCCCTTGACCCTACAAACTTTTGAAAAAGTTTGATCAAAACTTTTTGAGACAAAGTTTGGTCTAAGATTCTTCATTCTTCATTCTTCATTCTCACCTTATATCCCGTGCGGAACTCCTCGTCTCCTCCCTCGTAGGTTGCGGCTTTTGTCATTCCCGAGATTTCGCTTATTTTAAAGTCCTCGGGGGAGGTGAGGGCGATTTTTTCTATCTCTCCGAAAAATTCCGCTATCTCCAGCTTCTCTTTTGGGGAGATACTATGTGTTCTCAGCCGTATCTCGAAGCCGTATTCGACGACCGATGTGCCGTCCACGTATTTTTTGACCGTGCTTTTTGTGCCGTCGAGCTGTAGTATTGCGGAGTTTACGCTTTCCGTCATGCACGGGTCTCGCCATGTTTCGGGGGACAGCTTTACTCCTTTTTCCGTGAAGTAGTCCGCAAGCTTTTTCAGTATTGTTTTATTCATTTCGTCCTTTCTCCTCCGCCTTTCCACTGCCCACCCACCCGAGCGGAGGTTATTTTATATTCTTTTCCGTCTCCTTTATCCAGAGGTCGAGGCTTGAGCTTTTGGCGGCTTCAAACCATTTTGATGTAGCCTTCGGATGAGTTTTTTTCGAGAACTCTCCGCAGCCGTAGTAGCATTTCCGTGCGTATTCCGCTGTCCATTTTACGCTATCTTCACCTGCCTTTCCCGAGGAACATAGCTTACCTGTTTTATACGGCACATATTCCTCGCACGATGACAGCACGATTTCGCACAGTTTCGGGTTTGCCGCCTTTTGTTTTTTCTCGACCTCTTTTATGATTCCGTCGAGTGTTACCTTTACGCTCACGTTTCACCTCAGGGTAAGCTTTATGTGTCTGCTGTTCATTTTTGCACTTGAGGCAGAGCTTATCGGGATATACATTCCTGCGGCTTTCAGGGGTTTTTCTTCTCCGTTTATGTAGCAGAGGTCGTTTTCGCCTATTATCGGGAAGTCGCACTCAACTCCGTCTGACGTACATTTACTGAGCATTGGGAAGAAGTAGAGGTATGTGAGGGATACTGAGACGCTATCTGCCTTTTCTTCGAGGTGCTGTCTTACAAGGACGGAGGATAGAGTATAGCTTTTATACATAGCTTCTCCGTTTTCGTTATCGGAGAGGTATTTTTTATACACTGCGGTATCTGTGAGGATTTTATCCTTTATCATACCCACCTCGTAAGGAGACCGCAGGAGAGGAGGAGGGAATATGCATCGGGGGAGACGGCTTTTCCGCAGACGGTTTGAGTTTTTGAGGTATCGTAGCTTATGCTTACGTCTCCCACGGTTTCGCTTTTTATGCCTGTGATGACGCTTTTTTCAAACTCACGCTGATACTGTGCCGCCGTCATGAGGTTTTCCGTATCCTTTTCCGAAAGCTCCTCCGCTTTTCTCGGGTAGATCAGGGCGAGGATGGTTTCATATGCGGTATCGCTTGTCATGTTATTCTCCTTTAGCCGAGGTAACGTACTGCGAGGGAGGGGTAGATGGTTTTGAAGGCGTAAAGCACGTCCATGGAGAGGATGTCACGCTTATACTTCATATCGTAGCCACGTACTACTCTGAGGGAGATACCGTTATAGCTTGTGACGTAGGATTCAACACCTGCGGGAGTCTGGAGGGGACGGGTGATGAAGGCGAACGCATCGGGATGGAAGATGAGGTTTGCAGTGTGGCTAGGCACAACGGAGACGCTGTCGCTTGTACGGACGTAGGGGTTACCGTTTACTCGTGCGGTGAAGTAGGTGTCGGATTCCTCCGCGTCCTCTGTAACTGTATAGCTTCTGCCGCCTATCACGATTATGTCACCCTTATAGAGAGTTTCGCTGTTTGTACGCTTGAACTTGATAACACCTGTGCCGAGGGAGTTTTCCTGGGGAGTGAGGGTGGCGGTAGTGCCTGCGGTATGGTTGCAGACTGCCTGAGACATATAGTGGTTCACGCCGAATACCTGACCGATTGAGCCTGTTCTGAGTGCTGTGGTGGTACCGCATTTTTCTGCGTTTACGACTGCGGGAATCTGCTTGAGCTTTGCGGCGGCTTCGGGACTCCATACCGCACATCTCATACCGGCGGGTACTCTCTGATTATCGAGGGCAAGGGAGGCGGAAGCGAGGTCATCGAGTCCCGAGGGGGTAACTCCTGCCTGACCGGTGTAGTAGGGAATATCCTTGTAAAGCTCAAGACCCTCTGTATTTATCTTTTCGGCGAGTGCGGCTGCGGCAGGTTCGATGAACATACGGACAACGGAATCGAAGTCGCACGCGGACTCTATTGCACCGACCTGCATATCGACTGTAGCGAGGTGGTCAAGCTTTACGTCTATTGTATTGTTCTGCATGGACTCGGGGGTAGTGCCGACATCCTCATCGAACTCGGTGGCGGTGAGCATTACGGGGCATCTTACGGAGACGGTATCTCCCTGCTTTGCACTCTGACCGCTTATGGACTCCTTATAGACGAGGTTCGGGAATACGAGGTTGTCGATGAGACGGGGGAGAGCTTCTCTTGCTATCTGCTTTACTGAAATGTCAAATTTTGCCATGTTTTTGTTTCCTTTCGTTTTTGAAAATTAAATTTTTTCTGTTTTTTTGTTTTTTCGTGAATTAAATTTTTTGTTGTTTTTGGTTTTCAGTGTAAATTAATTTTTGTGCGGATTTTGTTTTGCCGTATAAATTAATTTTTCATTCTTCATTGTAGGAAAAATGACGTTTGATTTATGGACATATCGCTGTGCCTTGTAATTCAGACGGCGGGAGCAAGCCACCCGCCCTACGACAAATCAAAACGATTGCCTATAACGGAAAGATAGCCTAAATCCGAGATTTTCTATTTTGTATGATTTTTGACAAACCAAATGTAGAACGGTTCGACACGATTTCCGTAGGGCGGTGGCTTGCTGCCGCCACACAAACGACAAAAACCGAACCCAATGTAGGAAAAATGACGTTTGATTTATGGACATATCGCTGTGCCTTGTAATTCAGA
>CAYWFS010000084.1:0-3228 GCA_964457685.1 uncultured Ruminococcus sp.
TTACGGTGAGGTTGTGGATTCGTCCGCATTTGCATTCTCCGTTTTCGTCAAAGTCCGTGCGGAGGTATACTGCATCCTTGGCAACGGAAAAGTGTGATTTCGGCATATGCACGGTGAAGTCTCCGACCTCGTAGTATTTTTCACTCCAGACTGCGGAGGTGAAGTCGTCTATCGGGCAGGAGATTGGGGTGAAGCTTCTGTTAAGAAAATAAAGTTCCATGTTTTACCTCATATTCCGTAGTAGAGCTGTGTGAATTTTATCTCGGCGGAGAGGTATTCACTGCCCGAGGACGCACTTTGTGATATTGTCGATTCTCCGCATGGGAGGGAGAAGAACGTGCTTCCCGAGTTAAAGCCGTAGTATTTCGCACCGTTGTACAGTACCTTTTTCCGGCGTTCTCTTGTGTCGATGACGAGGGTGTCTCCGTCCGACATGGTGATGGGGCATTTGACGTAGGAGGAGCCAAGCTGAATTTTCGGGGTTTTGACTTCTCCTCCGCTTGCCGTAAGGGTAATTACAAAGCCGCATTTCACCTCTCCGGTATTGTTTACATTCAGTGATTCTCCCGCAGTTGAGGAATAGGCTTTTTCCGTTGCAGCCTCGAAGAAAACGGATGGGGAGACGAAGCTTATTTCGCACTCGCAGATTGAAGCACCGACTTCACACGAGAGCTTAGCTTCACCGTAGGGAATGACGCTTATTTTTCTCTCGCATTCGCCGTCGTTTATGATTAAGGTGAGGTCGTTTGAGGGGTCGAGCAGGGAAACAAGAAGTCTTCTGTCCGCTTTCATGCTTTTGCCGACTATCTCGAAGCAGAGGGTGAGAATACGCTCTCCGAAGCTCCGTTTTGTGGGATATGAGCCTGTACAAGCGGCATATGACTGTAGCTTTATATCGTATGAGGGGGAATAAAAGCCGTCGTGGGAGATGAGGTGAGCGGATGAGTCCTTTGATATGGTGAAGCTTTTTTTGCCGTTTGTTATTGTGATTTCGTTCATTTTCTGAATACTGCCTCGCTTTCCTTTCTGATTTGCTTTGCCGTGAGGTATGGTGAGGATTCGCTCTCACGGAGGTAGATATTTTGTGTTACGTTTGAGCTTGAGGTGCTTACGCCGCTACTCAGCTTTGACACGGGGTACACCTTTTCCATTGCCGAGGAGATATAGGAGGAGCCGCCCGTGATACCCTCCGCAATACCTCGTGAAATCATAACTCCGACCTCGTCACGCATGAGAGCGGATGGGGAGCTTATTTTGTAGTAGGCTTTAACCGCACGTTCAGCTGATTTTGACACCTGCTCTATCGCACGAACGACTTCACCGCCCGAGGAGATGATACCGTCGGCGATTCCGTCCGTCATGTATTCTCCGACTGCTCTCCATGAAGATGAGCGTAGGGAGCTTATTGCATTATCCGATATACGTTTGAATGCGGAGGTAACAGCGTTTCCCGATGAGGTTATGCCGCCCGCTATACTTCCTACCGCACTCGAGCCTGCTCCCGACCATGCGGCTGATGTGAAAGAGCCTAGAGCGGTATTTGCAAGGCTTGTCATAGCTTGTCGGACTCTCTGGGAGCCTGAATTTACGGCGGCGGTCATTTCGTTTATCTTGCTGTTCACGGCTGTGGCAAGTCCGAGTGAGATTACGGGGGATGAAAGAGCGTCCGCTATTCCCGTGCCGAAGGTATTCAGTCTTGCTTCAAGAGAAGAGACTGTGTTAATGACTGCGGAGGTATCGAGGGTTACGCCTATACTTACGTTTCCGTCCATTGTTGTTTGATCCTTTCTTTAGGTTTTAATCTGACTGCGTTTTTAGCCCGCCTTATTTCCTTACGCAGTCTGTCGTCCTCTATATTTGAGGGGTCTGTTTGTCTCAGAGCGATAGTTCGCATGAGAGGGGAATTATCGGGGAGGGAGGTAAGGAGAGCCATAAATTTAAACCAGTGCATTTTCTCCATCGATAGGTCTATATGATATGCCGCCATGAATGAAGCGAAGATAAGCTCTGCGTCTGCCGAGAAGTCGAGTAATGACTCTTTCGGTGTATTCGGCGAGGAGAGGCATTGTTCGCTTATGTTTTTGCGTAGGAGGAAGGAGGCACATGAGAGAAGAAAAGCGAGAGAATGCTCCGCGGGGATGTTCTCTCGTTTTTCAAGCACTGTCAAGGCACAAAGCTCACATTTCAGCTGTGTGGGGTATGGGGAGTCCATTATTTCCGCACAGATGAGCCAGCGTCTGAAGTCTGTATTAAGGCTGTACTTATATCCGTTTACGGTGAACGATGTGGGAAGCGGGTCACATATAAGCGGTATCACAGGGCAAGGAGTCTTGCTTCGAGGGTTTCCCTGATTTTCTCACCCTCATCCGCCATGGAGCATATTTCCTCGTCTATGTAGCAGAGGAAGGAAGCGAGGGCACCGGAGAGGATCATGATATTTCTGTCTCCGTCAAGGATTCTCTTTCTTTCGTCGGAGCCGAATATTTCATCGAAGAAGGCTTCAATGACCCGACAGTTTCTCTCCAGCTTTTCCGCGACATCGGTTTTGTTCTCTCCGTCCTCCTTTTTATATTCAATTCCCGAGAGGGAGGAGGAGAGGTTACGGAGAGCGGAGTCTATTTTAGCGAACACCCCGGGGTCGAACACGTCGCAATGGGTTTCTTTATCCATAAATATCCAGTGATGCATGATTTTTGTTCTCCTTTAGTTTTCTGTAAAGATATGGGTTGTGGGGTTAAAAGAGCCTTTTACAATATCTCCGACGGCTTTCATTGTACCCGTATATATGAGGGAGTCGTTACCGCTGCCGCATTCATCGGGGATAACGGAGTAGCTTCTTCTGACGGCGGAGTATGAGCCTGAGTCGGCTTCATCGAAGAGGTCAACGCAGATCACGTCAACCTTAGCGTCGTCACCGGTAAGCTCGAGGTCGGTGATATGGCGGATTTTTTCGATGACGGGGTTATTTTTATAGACCTCGAACTCGTAGTCTATAACGGGAGCATAGCCTGTAACGTCGGTACGTTTGGTATTTTCGTGGATATAGCGTCTTTGGTAGCTGACGGCATTTTTTGATTCGGAAAACTCGGTAAAGCCTTCGCCGATGAGTGACCAAGTGGGGTAAGAAGTATTTCCCGTATTGAGGTAATGCTGTCTGTCAGAGCGTTTTACAATTGACATAGAATTTCTCCTTTTATGATTTGCAAATATTGTTTTTTAAAAATTTTT
>CAYWFS010000085.1:0-3124 GCA_964457685.1 uncultured Ruminococcus sp.
GTTGAGAATGGTGTCCATCATACCGGGCATGGAAGCTCTTGCACCGGAACGAACGGAAACGAGAAGGGGATTTTCATGGTCGCCGAACTTCTTACCAACGATAACTTCCATCTTTCCGATGTATTCCATGATCTGAGCCATGATTTCGTCGTTGATCTGACGGCCGTCTTCGTAATACTGTGTGCAGGCTTCTGTTGTGATGGTGAAGCCCTGGGGAACGGGAAGACCGATGTTGGTCATTTCAGCGAGGTTAGCACCCTTACCGCCGAGGAGTTCACGCATGTTAGCGTTACCCTCGGAGAAAAGGTAAACATACTTCTTGGACATATTAAAATGTACCTCCGCAATAAATTGATATATAATTGTTTGCTGACAAAATAAATTGACGTGACAAAAGAAACGCAGACACGTCTTCTGCACACATTATTATACCACTTTTTATCCGATATTTCCACATTAATCAGAGGATTAACGAAAAATTTACTTTTTGCGTCACTATCCGTCCTTGAAATAATGACGAAAACAAAAATTCCTCTTTTAAGTTGACGTGAATGCTCATATGTGATATAATTAAATGTAAAGTGGGGTACGATACACTTATGAATTTTGTGCGTATTTCCACATGAAGATGTTCGATTACGGTAATACAGCCGTTTTGACGGATAAGGTACGCTTGCAATGTTTTTTTGGATGGTGGCTCTGCTTGCTTTCGAGGATGAAGCTTCGGGAGAAAAGGCGGAAGAAAATGAGACTCTTTGCAATATCGACGACGAAAGCGATGTTGATGAGCTTGTAAAAAAAGCAAAAAACGGAGACGATGAGGCTTTTTCGGCTCTTGTCGGAATATTTGAAAAATTTGTATATAATACGGCGGTAAGGTACTTGTCTGCTGCCGCTCAGACTACGGAGGCTGCCGATGACATTGCCCAGAATTCGTTTATCAAGGCATGGAGGTCGCTTTCTTCTTTCCGTGGAGAGTGCCTTTTTTCGACGTGGCTTTTTCGCATTACCGCCAATTCCGCAAGAGACTACATAAGACATAAAAGCAGACACAGCACCGTTTCTCTCACTGCCTCTGACGAGGACGATGAGGACAAAGAATGGGATATTCCGGTGACATCGGGTGATGACGTTCCCGAGGCTTCTCTTGAAAAAAAGGAGCTTATCGCAGGGGTGAGACGTGCAATCGAGCAGCTACCCGAGGATCAGCGTGCAGTTGTCGTAATGAGGGATATACACGAGCTTCCGTATAAAACCATAGCGGATACTCTCGGGGTTGAGCTTGGAACGGTGAAGTCAAGACTCAACAGAGGACGTGCAAATCTCAAAACAATTTTAAAAAACGGGAACTTTATTTGAAAAATCAGCGTCTAAAGCTCAGAAAGATTAAAATCAAGGTGGATTTTATTAAAATTTGATTAGAAATGCACCGCTTACCAATGCTTTTATGATGAGCTTTAATTTTCATAAGAAGGTGCTGATTTGGATATGAGAGAAAACTACGACCATAGCAAAAGCTGCGACGGTATGGATGATTGTTCGGGTCATAATGAAAACGAAAGACTTGCCACACTTCTGAAGGAAGCGTACCCCGGACCCAAAACGGATATCAGAAGTTCGGTTATGGCACAAATTCAAGCCGAAAGCAGCGTAAAGAAAATAAGTAAGATTCAAAGACGAAGAAGGCTTCTTGTTAGATACGGAAGCCTTGTCGCTTGTATGGCGATAATTACACTTGTAGGTGTGAAAACCTTGCCGAAATACATTGTAAACGAAGATACAAGCGAGGCACAGGTATACGATACCGAAACGGAAGCGTTCTTTGCGGATGGCGATGAAAGCTCTGTGGAAAGAAGCGGTTCGGCAGTTGTAAAGAACTATAAAACGAGCCTGTTTGCGTCTCCCGTTTACGGAAGTGCGTTGCTTGAAGACGATGAGCTTGACGCATACGATGACTGTGACGGAGACGATATACCCGAGGAGTGTTTGGTGTCGGATGACTGTGCAACGTATGTTCCGACGTTTTTCTCCGAAAGAGCCGCTATCACTGAGTCAGCCGAGGACTGCGAAGCCGCAATAGAGGAATCACCCGCAGAGGAGGCAGCCACGGAAAGCGGAACAGGGGCAATATTCTACAGATATATTCCCGTGAAAAACTGTGAGCATTCATCGGTGTTCCGTAATTCATACCACGATATTCCGAAAAATCTTGTGTCCGCCGTCGGAAATGAGGAATTTAACTCATGGGCGTTTGAGACGGTCGAGGAGGGCAGAGGAGAAGTGAACATGGTTACATTCTACCGCCACTTCTCACAGACGGACGAAGACTTTGCCGTAAACTTCAGAAGCTTTGCCGAGGGAGACGGAGCATACTACTGTGATATTCCCGCAGTCGAGCTGTTTGAAAACGGAGAATGGGATAAAATTGCCGAGTATTACGAAAACGGCGGTGAATACGACAAAATGGTAGAAAACTATTTTGAATACAAGTTCAAAACCGCACTTATAAGCGAAATAGGAAGCTCAAAATATACTCGCTATCTTTTGAAGAACGGTATAAAAAGCGTGTCCGATTGGGCGATAAGCGATATTGTTCGCGACTTCGGTATATCAAAGGAAAGACTTTCCGAAATATACGATGAAGTAAGAGCGAATATGGAAGCAGAATACCCGACAGCGTCTCTGTTCACATACGATTTTGATAAGATAACGGCTGCAAACGAAAGTGTCGGAATCGGAAACGGCAGAGCTGTCGATTACGAATACAGAATATATTAAAAACAAAAAAATCACTCCGAATCGTGAATCGTCCACAAAGTTAGACAAAAATCTAACGAAATGGGGCGATTCAAACGGAGTGTTTTTTTTATGCGTTGTACTTGAAATCGTTTGTGCGACTTCTGAGAATATCGAGGTATCTGCTGCATTCACGCTTTCCGCATGACAGTTCAAGCTCACGGTAGTTTCCGCATTCTATCTCGGAAGCACCGAACACCTCTCCCTCGTATGCACATATCTTTTCGAGAACGTCAAAAACCACGGAGAGTACTTTTTCGTCGCTTTCGCCTCTTACAAGGAGGTAAAATCCCGTGCGACATCCCATGGGTCCGAAGTAAATTACGTT
>CAYWFS010000086.1:0-3118 GCA_964457685.1 uncultured Ruminococcus sp.
GGACGTTCATCGGAAAGAACTCTTAGCAGAACGCCGTTTTCGTCATGGGAAATGTTCGTGACGCAGAATTTGTTTTGCATATTACGCACATCGGATTCATCGCAATTTACGTTCCATACACGTCCGTCTATCTTTTGCGTAAGCTCATGCGGAGGAGCATTGTCAACGATAACTCCTTTTTTCAGCATTATGACATTTCGTGCGATAAATTCTATGTCGGGTACAACGTGTGTTGCGATAATTACAATTTTGTTGAACGCTATTTTTGAGATGTAATTTCGTATGGATATACGTTGTTTCGGGTCAAGTCCTGCGGTCGGTTCATCGAGAATAAGTATCTCGGGATCGCCGAGAACAGCTTGAGCCAGTGCAAGACGTTGCTTCATACCACCGGACAACGCACCTATCTTACGCTTGGCAACATCACTAAGCTCAACCTCGGTGAGGATTTCGTTTATTTGCTTTTTTGCGTCGTTTTTGTTCATGCCCTTGAGAGAAGCCATGTAGCACATGAATTTTTCAACGGTGAAGTTCTTGTAAAGTCCGGGATACTGTGGCATGAATCCGATTTTTTCGCAGAATTTTACACCCATTTCACGGGCATTTTCACGTTTTCCGTCGTATTCGCAGAATATATCTCCGCTATCCGAGTCGAGATTGTCGGTTAAAATGTTCATGAGTGTGGATTTTCCCGAGCCGTTCGGACCAAGTAGAGCATATACTCCGGTGTCAAGCTCTGCCGAAAAGCTGTCGAGAGCTTTGTTTGTGCCGTATGATTTTGTTATTTTATCAATAATAAGCTTCATATTATTTTACCGTCCACTTTCTGTAGGATATTACCGTTAGCAGGAGAGCAAATGCCGTACATAATATTCGGGATAATATATCACCCATTGCGTTTTGAGGGGTAAGCATTTCAAAGTAGTCGAAGATATTTACGCTGACTATGCCGAGCATACGAATAAAATGCGGGATTCCGATTATCATAAACGAGCATACTGCGGCACTGAGCTGTTTTTTCAGCATAACGGACAGGGATGACACAACAAGTGCGGTAAGCAGGTATCCGAGATAGCTTATCAGCTCATGCAGAAGCAGGTAAGTGCCTACGGATATGTTTTCGCTTATTCCGGAGAATATGGGCATACTTTGCACGGGTGCGTCAAGGTAGTCTATTTCGTATGAATTAAGCATTACGGCAAAGGTATAGCCATGCAGTAAGATGAAAATGAGCGTTGCAAGACTGAGAGTGTATATCAGCTTCGAGAGCCATACCTTTTTTCTGCCTTTTTTTGCCGTTCGCATAATCATGTGGAAACCCGATTCATATTCCACGGCAAAAACGGAGGAGAATATAAGAATGATTGCACCAACCGCCGCTATATCGGAGTCGATTTTGAAGTAACGAGTGAGTCCTTCGTCATAAATAAATTCCACATCGGGGTGTTTCTTTTCGGCGGATTTAAGGTAATTTGCTCTTTCGAGAAGCATTTTGCAGGAGTTGTTGCAATAGTTTGCGTAGTTCTTACGTTTTTCGTAGCCGTTAAATTCCTCTTCGGTTATGTTTCCGAGTCTGTATTCCGAGGAAGCAGTGGGGTATTCGGCAATCGAACGCAGGATATATGCGTATTCCTCATCGACATAGTCGTATTTCTCCTCGGACACCTTTCCGCGGACATTGGAGATGTACTTTATGTACTGTCTTTCGACATAGTTTGTTGTCGGTGTAAAGGTGATAAACGAAACGCATACATTCAGTATAATTGCGGCAAGTATGATAATGTAGCATTTTCCGCAGATTATGTGTTTCTTGTATTCCGCTGTGACAAGTGGCATCGGGCGAGCGTTTTTTATAACCGTTTCTTCTCTTGCCTTTTTTCTGAATACCTGTATTTTTTTGCTTTCTCGGTTAAGTGAAACGATATACAGCACAGCAATAATGACAAGCGACGCTATCGGTGCGACAATCGAGTAGTTCAGACAGATACCGAAGAAATTGAGTCCACGATACCTTTCAAACAGCATAAGCACGTCTGCGAGAGAGCTGGGTGAAAATTTTGCGAGGAAGTAGAATTTAGACCCGGAGTCGATATTCGCAATGAGAATGCCGACAACAGCAAGAGCGGCTGCAATAACAAGAGACGGCTTGTATCCCTCGAATAATTGAGCGGTAACAGCACATATCATTCCGAACAAAACGAAGAAAAGAACTCTCAGAATAAGATATATCGCAAGAAATTCACCCGTTGTAAGCTCAAACGGACAGAGAACGAGAGCGTCGATTGATTGCACGGGTTCCGAAAGTGAAGAAAGACCGCACGAAATTGCAAGCACGATAAGCGGAGTCAGAGTGAACACAAGAGTTATCGTTGCAGATACCGTTATTACCAGAGCAAGTTTATCACGTCGCAGGTGTCGTTTGCCGTATTTTGTTACACGAAGTATCTTGCTCATGCCGACATCTTTTTCCTGAGTAAAGACCGTGCAAAGTGTTGAGGCGATTGCAACAGCGATAAGAATGGTGGTGATTTCCTGTGAGAAAAAGTCGTTCCATCCCCGTATCATACCGCTTCCAAGCTCCTCCTCGACAAGAGGAGTATAGTATCTGCAAAGCTCAACGTAGTAGTTGTAATAGTAGCTATTTTCATCAACCTCACGAAGTCTCGTTACCGTGTCACGCAGAAGCAGATTCAGCTTTGTTTGGTAATTTTTCTGTCGTGATATTGCCGTGTCAACATCGTTGAAAAGCTGTCTGTCACCGTAGCTGTCAAGGTCTATGTAGGTGTTTTCATAGATAGGAAAGTGGTCGTAGTCGGAAAACAGCTCCTCGAAATACGCCTCCGTTTTCTTTGTGTTGGCGGAATATATCTCATCGTATTTATCTGGATCTGATTGATAGAGAGCTATAAATTCGTCCTGTGTCTCCATTATCACCTTTTGATCGGCGGTGAAATAGGATCTGTGTTCGAGAAACGTAAGAGCGATGTTCAGAAGTAAAAGAACGCAGAGAAAAATAAGATTGAATTTGGAAAAATATTTTTTTAGTTCATATCGCCATGTTTTCATTTAAAACCGTCCTCTCAATAAAGGTTAATCCAGGCGAGGGTGTTGTTTTCGA
>CAYWFS010000087.1:0-2999 GCA_964457685.1 uncultured Ruminococcus sp.
TTTTCAGCGTTTCCGCATCCTCGTAAAACTGTTCTACGGAGTCATCCTTCACAAATTCGAGAAGCATATGATGCGTGCTTTGACTTCCTGCGAGTATGTCGATATATTTTCTCCAACTGCTTTCACCGTGTGAGAGGGGATAACGATTATGTGCATCCCATGTGAAAACGTGAACATTGGAAACATATGGAAGAGTTGCCTTTAACGCTTTTATGTTATACTCTTCGTCACGGTATTGGTTAGGCTGCCAATAGGTGTAGAAATTATCTCTGTCAACATCCGAAATAAGCTTCAATGCACTTTCGACCTCGTCCGTGAGCGTACCTCCGTGAAATTCCGTTGATACTGTCATTCCAGATTGCTTTACGTTGTCGCACAGCTCTCTGATTTCGTCTACAATGAGCTTTCTGTAGCGTTCATCAGCATTTGCAGACGGACGTGTACCTGCCCATACCCGTATGTTAGGAGCGTTCAGTGCCTCGGAAGCGTATATTACAGCCTCGGGATAACCCTCACATCGGTAGTATGAGCCGAATGAAGCAATGTAAAACTGTCCCCTTTCCGAAAGACAGCAGGCGTTTGTCAGAGCTTCTTCCACTTCTTCTTCGGTGCTGTCAAGGGGAATATGAACATCTCCGCCCCATTCTATCGCTTCGAGAGCTGACTTTTGCATGACCGCTCCAATCTCGTTTTGAGAAAGGTTGCGAAAGGTCACTGATACAAGACCGGGTATAAGCATTTTTTTACTCCTTTATTTTATAAGTCCGTATTCTCTCATTTCGGAGAATAGCTTGTTTTTGTTTTCTTCACTCATTTCACACAGCGGAGAACGTATATATCCTTCGCACATTCCGAGCTTCTCACAGGCTGTCTTTATCGGTATCGGATTTACTTCGCTGAATAATGCCTTCGTCAGAGGAAGAAGCCTGAGTTGAAGCTCTCTTGCACCGTCTGAGTCTCCGTCAAAATATTTTCGGCACATCATGTGTACATCATAAGGAACGATGTTTGACAGTACGGATATAACTCCTCCGCCACCGAGAGACAGGATAGGAAGCGTAAGCTCATCACAGCCCGAATAAAGCGTGAATGAGTCAGACAGCTCGGAGAGAAGTTCAGCGGCAAGAGAGACGTCTCCCGAGGCTTCCTTGACTCCCACGATGTTTTCATGCTTTGCGAGAGTTTTATATATCGGCATGGTGATATGACACCCCGTTCGAGACGGTACGTTGTACAGAATGACAGGTGCAAGAGAAGCGTCCGCTATGTCGAGGTAATATCGAATAAGTCCGCTGTCCGTCGCTTTGTTGTAGTAAGGCGTGACAACAAGAAGTCCGTCCGCGCCTTCGGTTGAAGCAAAACGTGACAGCTCAACGGCATAATTTCCGTTATTTGAGCCGCTTCCTATGATTACGGGGAGTCTGCCGTTTGCTTTTTCAATCGAAAATACTATACAGCGGCGTTTTTCCGTGTCGCTTAGAGTGGAGCTTTCGCCCGTTGTTCCGCATATAACGACAGCATCGCTACCGTTTTCTGCCTGATATTCGATAAGCTTTGCAAGGGCAGGGTAATTTACCTCTCCGTATTTGTCGAAAGGGGTTATAAGAGCAGTGGCACAACCCTTGAATACAGTCCTTTTGTTCATATATTACTCTCCTTGATTTTCTCGTCTAAAAGCAGTTTATGCACAAAACGACTGAAAAGCCACGTCTTTGTATGGATTATATCATGTAATATGCTGCTTGTCAAGCATGGTAAAACTTATGTGCAAGTCGCATGAATTGTAAAAATTGAGCCGATGTCGTAAAAACGGTTGAAATTTCGGACGGTATGTTATATAATGATAACGTATGCTGATTTTTCAGACAACGAAGAAATAGGAGACGGTGATATAAAGTGATAAAAAACGAACTTCCGAAAACAGAGCTGAGACTTTCAGATTTCTATTATGACCTTCCGCAGGAAAGAATAGCTCAGACTCCCGTTGAACCCAGAGACTCATCGAGACTTATGGTGCTTGATAAAAATAACGGGGATATTGAACACAAAATTTTCAGAGATATCGCCGACTATATAAACCCCGAGGACGTGCTTGTTATAAACGATACAAGAGTTATCCCCGCAAGAATAATCGGTCACAGAAAATACCGCTTTGATAAGGATTTAAAACGTGCCGTTGAGACCGATTCGTCGGCTCCCGTTGAACTGCTTCTCCTTAAACAGAGAGAAAACGATGTTTGGGAGACACTTGCGGGTCCCGGTAAACGTGCAAAACCCGGAGACATCATTGATTTCGGTGATGGAATCATGGAGGCGGAGGTGCTTGACGTTATCGAGGGTGGCTGTCGTCTTGTGAAGATGAACGTAAAAAAGGATGCGGACAGCGTTTTCGCCGCACTAGACCTTCTCGGAACAATGCCGCTTCCTCCTTATATAACGGAAAAGCTTGAAAATGCCGAAAGATACCAAACGGTTTATTCGAGAACTCCCGGTTCTGCCGCAGCACCTACAGCAGGACTTCACTTTACTCCCGAGCTTCTCGAGAAAATAAAGGCAAAGGGCTGTGCGGTAGTGCCTGTGCTTCTTCATGTGGGTCTCGGAACATTCAGACCCGTTAAGGAGGACAAAATCGCAGAGCATGAGATGCATTCCGAGTACATAAGAGTTACAAAGGAAAGTGCCGACATAATCAACGAAAGAAAGGCAAAGGGCGGAAGAATAATCGCCGTAGGAACTACCTCGTGCCGTGTTCTCGAATCCTCAGCCGATGAAAACGGAATTATCAGAGAAGTGGATACGGATACGGGAATATTCATCTATCCGGGATATAAATTCAAGGCGGTTGACGCACTTATAACAAACTTCCACCTGCCAGAAAGTACGCTCCTTATGCTTGTATCCGCACTTTCAAGCCGTGAAATAATCATGAATGCATATAAGACCGCAGTCGAGCAGAACTACCGCTTCTTCAGCTTCGGTGATGCTATGTTTATCCGATA
>CAYWFS010000088.1:0-2940 GCA_964457685.1 uncultured Ruminococcus sp.
TTTTGCTTAGGCTTTTTTCCGAAAATCCAAAAAGGAGCTTTTCGGCTCCTTCTTTTATTACTTTACGGGGATGATCGGCACGCCGCCGTTTGCCGCTGTAAGCTCTGCAACTATGAGGGCTGCTTTCGCACTCATCTGCTGAACAAGGGCGGGACAATTCTTCTTGAACTCGGACGCAATGTCGATTGTATGCCAGTCTATCTCTCCCTTTGTGCCGGGGTTGAATACGAGCATTACCGCAAAGGATACGGAAAGCACGAACGGTCCTTCGGGGTCAAAGCGGAGTGTACGGTTATATGTTGCCTTTACTCCCGCTTCACCGACGATCTGTGCTACGATTGTGTCCTTTACGCCGAGCTTGAACTGCTGTGTTCCCTGTGTGGGGCGTGTTGTTTCGTAGCTTACGTTGTCGAGGACGATTCTTCTCTCAGCGAGGAAGTATCTGTTGAAATCAAAGCCCTCGGGTGTGTGGTAGCGGTCTGCGGAGGTCATTGTAGCGTTTTCAACTACCTCTGCCTCTGCGTTCTCTTCCTCAGTAGCCTCTACCTCGGGTGTGTTTACGTTTTCGTTCTTGTTTTCGTTATCCTTGGGATTGTTTTTCTTTCCGAATATAGCCATTGGTTTTTGCACCTTTCGTTAAATAGTCTTTATATTAATTTTTATTCGCTTTTTGCTTTATAAGTAAACTAATCGAAACCCAAACTCAAACTTTGTAAGCAGAATAAGTTAAGCCGAACTAAAAATAAGCCACCCAAACTCTGTCACATAGCATAAATTCAGATTAACTCTAAATAAGCAATCCAACTCCATGCCCGTCCCATTCAAAGTTTTGATCAAACTTTTTCAAAAGTTTGTAGGGGTCAAGGGGACAAAGTCCCTTGCGTCTCCCCTCATGCTTCGTTTTCGTTTACTATCTTGAATACAGTCCAGCCGTTTTTCGACCTGTATGCCGCTACGGAGCCGCTTGAGTTCTGCGAGATGTAGTCGTAGGTGAACGGCAGAATAATTTCTCCGTCCGTTGTTATCATTCCCATCTTGCCGTTCTCGGTCGTAAGCGTCGCAAGTCCGGAGGAAAAAGGCTGTGCGTCTCTGTATATCGGCTGTGCTATCCAACCGTATACCGTGCTGTAAAAGCCGTACTTGCCGTCCTTTTCGAGAAGCAGTACACCGTCCGAATATCCCTCAAGCGTGAAGCCGTATGGAATGTCGTATTCTTCACCATCCGCATTTACCAGAATGCTCTTGTCCTCAACTACCCTCACCACACCTCTTACAGCATAGTTGTAGTAGTCTACCGTCTGCTTGCGTAACCTCGTTAAACCGTTGTCGAAATAGTAGTAGCCCACACTTTCGATACCACTTGTGAGAGGAGGCAGGTAAAAATCTTTTACATATCGGTCGTATTTGTTAACATACACCCGAATACTGTCAAATGCCTTGCTTCCGTTTTCGTTTATCACGGAGACAGCTCCCCTTTCCGCTCCCTTTTCCGTTACCGTAGCACGGTTTTCGGTGTAGGCATATGCGGAGGTGTATCTTTCCCCGGTAAGAGAACCCACCTTTTTCCCGTCGGCATCCTTCACCGAGTAGGAGTAAAGTCCGCTCTCTCCCTTTTCCGCATATACGGAGGTGGAATCCCCCATACCGTAGTCGGCGGAATAGTCGAAATTCAGCGGCACATTCGCCAAGTCCTCAACCGCACACGAAATAAAGCTCTTTCCGTCCTCGGCTAACGTGTAGTAGTAGCTCTCACCACCGTCTACACGCTCGAAAACAGGCTTTCCGTCCTTGTCCCTCATGTATGCCGGGGAATATTTGTCATACGGGAAGCGTGAAAGCGGTACTCCGTCACCGTCTATCAGAATAATATCCTCTCCGCTGTCCATGAGAATGTACCCCATGTATAGCTCGACTGCGTAACGTGCTTCCTTTATCTTCGAGGTCTTGACATACGGCTCGGAGTCGTCCTCGGGAAAAATAACAGTCTCCCTTGTCGCACTTCTGATACTCAGAGCTATCCTTTCGGGGAGTCGGTAGTCAAACGTCATCTTGACAAGCCTTGACCCCTCTCCGAACGTCTCCACCGTTTCCATGCCGCCGTCAAGCTTTGCAATGCTCCACAGTGCGTCCTCAAGCTCAGAGGTGTAGTATACGTTTTTTGTGTTTGTCTTGTATTCCTTGCCTGCCACCACAGCTTCGTCTTCATCCGCCTCTGCATAATCGACAGCGGAATCCGGCTTTATTACGGCAAGAGATGAAAATACATCGTCAACCGTACCTCCCACGTCCTGCACTCCTCCCGTGTTCCCGAGAAGCTTGTACCTGTCGAGGAATGAGAAGTCGTAGTAGCCGAGGAAGTAAAGCAGCACAAGGGCGGCAATACCGAAGACAAGGACGAATGCAAGTGCGGTCTTCAGCTTTGATTTTAGGGCGTGCATGAGCGGTATCTCCTATTTATGGTATTTCGAGCCGACCGATATTTCGCCTGCACGGTATATCTGCTCGAGAAGCATAACTCTGAAAAGCTCATGCGGAAACGTCATTTTTGAAGCGGAAAGCCGCAGGTCAGCCATAGCCTTTATCTCGTCCGAAAGTCCGTGAGAGGAGCCGATGATGAACGTGACCTCGGAGTAACCGGAGACGGCATAGGAATCTATCCGTGCGGCAAGCTCCTCCGAGGAAAGCATTTTGCCCTCAACGCACATGGCAACAACGGCGGATCGAGGTGAGATTTCGGCTTTGATTTTGGCACTCTCCTTGTCGAGAGCGTTTTTTATCTCCGTCGGTGATGGGTTCTGGGGTAGGTTTTCGGGTCTCGGCTCAACGACGGAGAGAGAGAAGTGCCTGCCGATTCGGGAGGAGTATTCGTCCGCCGCAGCACGGAAAGCAGCCTCGGTGAGCTTGCCCATAGCGATAATCTTTATCTTCAGCATTGTTAAA
>CAYWFS010000089.1:0-2903 GCA_964457685.1 uncultured Ruminococcus sp.
TTACAAGGAGGTAAAATCCCGTGCGACATCCCATGGGTCCGAAGTAAATTACGTTGTCCTTGATATCGCTGTTGCGGACGAAGGTTGCGAAAAGATGCTCAACCGTGTGCATTGTCACATTGTCCATGTATTCACCGTTGTTCGGCTTGCGTGTGCGGAGGTCATAGGTGGTAACGTCACCGTCTCTGCGTGAAACGTAAATTCCGGGGTCGAGCTTGCGGTGATCGACTGTAAAGCTTGCAATTTTTTCCATATTATAAATACCGACCTTGCTTGATTTTTTTGCTTAAGATAATGCCGATAAACGGAGAAAATGAGTCAAAAGGCTTGAATATATGGACTTTTTGGTGCGTTTTCAACCATAATCGGCATTTGCTTTAATTATATCATATGCGAAAAACGATTGCAAGGATTATAAGGATGATTTTTGCCTCACGACACTGCTCATTCTCGGTGCTTTTTCGTGCGGTGATTTTTCAGCTTTATGCATACAAGGGTGAATACGGTACCGAGAATGAACGAAAGGATTCCGACTGTAACATACGCTACCGCATCGTTGTGCAGAAGAACCGAACCTCCGTAAGATGAAATAACGGCTATTCCGGGAGATGATACCTCGTCAAGCAGAACGAACAGATTGACAATAAGCACTGCGGAAAACAGACTCAGGAGCGTATTGCTTCGTTTTTCGTGCTTTTTCCGAATAGCGGCGGTTTTTTCGAGTATCGACAGCGTTCTTTGTTTTGTTTTGTCCGACATATTTTCTCCCCCTTTCTCTATGTAATATCTATAATGCAAAAAATCGGAAAAACTTCCACCCGAAAACAGAAAAAATGCGTCCATCGCCGAAATAAAACGAAAGACGCATGATTTTAAATATGAATGCGGTACAGCCGTTGCAGTCTCACTCCGAGAATATACAATATGGCTATCATAACGGACGGGAAAACATAGCCTATTATTTTCCATATACCCCATGATGTGACAAGAAGATTATATATCGCATGAAATCCGGTGCAGAATCCGAGGATACCGACAGTTCCGGTAAGCATTAGAAAGCGATGACGGAAGATATACGATATTCCGAATCCGCTGAGAATACCGCACAGAATGTGAATTGCACCGGCAGACAGACCACGAATGAGCAGAAACGTGAAATCCTCCGATCCGTTTTCGGCGAGACAGCATACGTTTTCAAGTGTGGCAAATCCAACGGCGATAGCAATAGCGGCTTCGGGCATGGATGAGGGTTTAGGCTCAAACACAAAATAATAGAACAGTAAAGGAAGCAGCTTCATTATTTCTTCGCATACGGGAGAAATTTCAATCGTTGCGATTGTTGGCGAGCAAGCGGTGCATTCCATGAAAAAGCTGCTTACATAAGCGGAAAGCAGACAAGCAAGCATACCCGTTACGATGAATATTCTGGAGCGTTTTGTCTCCTTTGATGTGAAGAATATCGAGATGATAAGCGGCAATGCAAGACAGATGAAGATGTTTTCTATGTATATCAATTTTGTTCTGCCTCGTGTTTCAATATGGGATATAAAGCGGCAAGGGAGAGGGTAAATGCGATGTCTATGGCGAAATAAAGATTAAAGCTTGTGTAGTCGGATATATATGCGGAGGAGGTGTACAGTGCAAGCTGTAACACTATGCATACGATAATCCATATATCACTCTTTCTTCCCTTAGCCGAATGAGTCAGGCGATATACCGTGGCATAGGCGAGAACGAATACGGTTAGTGCGAAAATAGTGGAGAAAACGTATGACGGTCCCATCATTCTGTAAAGTGCGGTGTGCATTCCGAGGAGACACGCACATATCAGTGAGACAGGAGAGAAGCCCGGTTTTATCCCCTCGCTTTTGATTATCTGCACCGAAAGGAAAAAGATGTAAGACGCTATCCATGATATTTCCGACACATAAAACGTATGCGGAATATCAGACGTTATCGCAATATACAGCACCCAGTAAAGCGTACCCATCATGAAGCAGGAGTATGCACAGGCAAGAGTGAAAAAGAGATTGCTCCTGAGCTTTAGTGCGGTTCTGAACGAGAGTATCACCATGCACATGAGAATTACGATTTGGAAAATATTGTCCAGTACTTCAAAGCTTGCGGTCATTTTCACTCTCCTCTCGATAGTCCTTTTGCCCATACCTGTTTCTCGAACGATATATAAGAATTGTCAGGCATACACCGAGAGTAAACGAAAGAATACCCATTATGACGTATCCAAGCTCTGCGTGTCCTCCGATAAGACTTGCCGCACCGTAGGTCGTGAATGTTTCGGATTTGCCCGTTGACACCATATCCGGCATAAAAATTCCGAGACAGATTATCGAAATCAGGCACAGGGAGGTGCTTAGGAGTGAGGTGAGAGCGAGACGTTTTCTTTGTCTTTCCGCACGAATGGCACGGATTCTGAGCTTTATTTTACGGCAGCGTTCATAATGCTTCATCATACGAAAATCCCTCCTTTTCGAGAAGTGCTTTCAGTCTTTTCTTTCCGTGATACACAAGCTTTGTTATTTGCTTCTCGGATTTTTTCATTACCGCAGCTGCATCACGGTAGCTCATTTCTTCCAAATATACGAGGTAGAGAGCCTCTCTGTATTCTTCATTCAGCTCATTCATCGCCGAGTAAAGCTGTAAATTTCGTTCGGTCTGCAAAAGCTCCGTATCGGCAAGGGCATTACTCTGAGGCTCAAACGGAAGGTCGTCGAGTCTTACAAATATATTATTGCTTTTCTTTGTGCAGTATCTTATGGCAAGGTTTCTTCCCACCTTGAAAAGATAAGCCTTGAAGGCACCCTCACCGACGATGTGCCGTTCCTTTGCAAATACGAGGGAGAAAGCGTCTATCATAAGCTCCTCTGCCGTGTGTATGTCCTTTA
>CAYWFS010000090.1:0-2902 GCA_964457685.1 uncultured Ruminococcus sp.
TTACAAGGAGGTAAAATCCCGTGCGACATCCCATGGGTCCGAAGTAAATTACGTTATCCTTAATATCGCTGTTGCGTACGAAGGTTGCGAAAAGATGCTCAACCGTATGCATGGTCACGTTGTCCATGTAGTCACCGTTGTTCGGCTTGCGTGTGCGGAGGTCATAGGTAGTAACGTCACCGTCTCTGCGTGAAACGTAAATTCCGGGATCGAGCTTGCGGTGATCGACAGTAAAGCTTGCAATTTTTTCCATATTATAAATACCGACCTTGCTTTATTTTTTTGCTTAAGCTAATGCCGATAAAGGAATAAAAGGAACCAAAAGGCTTGAATATATGGACTTTTCGGTGAGCTTTCAACCATAATCGGCAGTTTCTTTAATTATATCATATGTGAAAAGCGAATGCAAGGATTAAAGGACTGTTTTTGTGTCACGGCAAAGCTCATTCCCCGTGCTTTTTCGAGCGGTGATTTTTCAGTCGTATGCACACAAGGGTGAATACGGTGCCGAGGATGAACGACAGGATTCCGACTATAACATACGCTCCCGCATCGTTGTGAAGAAGAACCGAACCTCCGTAAGATGAAACAACGGCTATTCCGGGAGAGGCTACCTCGTCAAGCAGAACGAACAGATTGGCAATAAGGACTGCGGAAAACAGGCTCAGGAGCGTATTGTTTCGCTTTTCGTATTTTTTCCGAATAGCGGCGGTTTTTTCGAGTATCGACAGCGTTCTTTGTTTTGTTTTGTCCGACATATTTTCTCCCCCTTTCTCTATGTAATATCTATAATGCAAAAAATCGGAAAAACTTCCACCCGAAAACAGAAAAAATGCGTCCATCGCCGAAATAAAACGAAAGACGCATGATTTTAAATATGAATGCGGTACAGCCGTTGCAGTCTCACTCCGAGAATATACAATATGGCTATCATAACGGACGGGAAAACATAGCCTATTATTTTCCATATACCCCATGATGTGACAAGAAGATTATATATCGCATGAAATCCGGTGCAGAATCCGAGGATACCGACAGTTCCGGTAAGCATTAGAAAGCGATGACGGAAGATATACGATATTCCGAATCCGCTGAGAATACCGCACAGAATGTGAATTGCACCGGCAGACAGACCACGAATGAGCAGAAACGTGAAATCCTCCGATCCGTTTTCGGCGAGACAGCATACGTTTTCAAGTGTGGCAAATCCAACGGCGATAGCAATAGCGGCTTCGGGCATGGATGAGGGTTTAGGCTCAAACACAAAATAATAGAACAGTAAAGGAAGCAGCTTCATTATTTCTTCGCATACGGGAGAAATTTCAATCGTTGCGATTGTTGGCGAGCAAGCGGTGCATTCCATGAAAAAGCTGCTTACATAAGCGGAAAGCAGACAAGCAAGCATACCCGTTACGATGAATATTCTGGAGCGTTTTGTCTCCTTTGATGTGAAGAATATCGAGATGATAAGCGGCAATGCAAGACAGATGAAGATGTTTTCTATGTATATCAATTTTGTTCTGCCTCGTGTTTCAATATGGGATATAAAGCGGCAAGGGAGAGGGTAAATGCGATGTCTATGGCGAAATAAAGATTAAAGCTTGTGTAGTCGGATATATATGCGGAGGAGGTGTACAGTGCAAGCTGTAACACTATGCATACGATAATCCATATATCACTCTTTCTTCCCTTAGCCGAATGAGTCAGGCGATATACCGTGGCATAGGCGAGAACGAATACGGTTAGTGCGAAAATAGTGGAGAAAACGTATGACGGTCCCATCATTCTGTAAAGTGCGGTGTGCATTCCGAGGAGACACGCACATATCAGTGAGACAGGAGAGAAGCCCGGTTTTATCCCCTCGCTTTTGATTATCTGCACCGAAAGGAAAAAGATGTAAGACGCTATCCATGATATTTCCGACACATAAAACGTATGCGGAATATCAGACGTTATCGCAATATACAGCACCCAGTAAAGCGTACCCATCATGAAGCAGGAGTATGCACAGGCAAGAGTGAAAAAGAGATTGCTCCTGAGCTTTAGTGCGGTTCTGAACGAGAGTATCACCATGCACATGAGAATTACGATTTGGAAAATATTGTCCAGTACTTCAAAGCTTGCGGTCATTTTCACTCTCCTCTCGATAGTCCTTTTGCCCATACCTGTTTCTCGAACGATATATAAGAATTGTCAGGCATACACCGAGAGTAAACGAAAGAATACCCATTATGACGTATCCAAGCTCTGCGTGTCCTCCGATAAGACTTGCCGCACCGTAGGTCGTGAATGTTTCGGATTTGCCCGTTGACACCATATCCGGCATAAAAATTCCGAGACAGATTATCGAAATCAGGCACAGGGAGGTGCTTAGGAGTGAGGTGAGAGCGAGACGTTTTCTTTGTCTTTCCGCACGAATGGCACGGATTCTGAGCTTTATTTTACGGCAGCGTTCATAATGCTTCATCATACGAAAATCCCTCCTTTTCGAGAAGTGCTTTCAGTCTTTTCTTTCCGTGATATACAAGCTTTGTTATTTGCTTCTCGGATTTTTTCATTACCGCGGCGGCAGAACGGTAGCTCATTTCTTCAAAATACACGAGGTAGAGAGCTTCTCTGTATTCTTCATTCAGCTCGTTCATCGCCGAGTAAAGCTGTAAATTTCGTTCGGTCTGCAAAAGCTCCGTGTCGGCAAGGGCATTACTCTGCGGCTCAAACGGAAGGTCGTCGAGTCTTACAAATATGTTATTGCTTTTCTTCGTGCAGTATCTTATTGCGAGGTTTCTTCCCACCTTGAAAAGATATGCCTTGAAGCCTCCCTCACCGACGATGTGCCTCTCCTTTGCGAATACGAGGGAGAAAGCGTCTATCATAAGCTCCTCTGCCGTGTGTATGTCCTTTA
>CAYWFS010000091.1:0-2599 GCA_964457685.1 uncultured Ruminococcus sp.
TCTATAGACATAAGGCTATCTTCATGTTCAATGGAAATAGCTCCGTCGTAGCCTACAAGTCTGAGGTTGCTGATAAGATCTCTCCACCATGCAACATCGTGACCGTATCCGAGGGCTCTGAATACCCATGCACGGTTGATTTCGTCACCGTAATGCTTTGTATCGAGTACACCTATGCGAGCGGTGTTTATCTCGTCAATCTTTGTATCCTTAGCGTGAACATGATAAATTGCGTCACCGAGCATACGAATAGCGGCAGCCGGCTCCATTCCCTGCCATACAAGGTGAGAGGGGTCGAAGTTTGCACCGATAACATTACCTACAGCGGCTCTGAGCTTCAGAAGTGTTTCTGTGTTGTAGCAGCAGAATCCGGGGTGAAGTTCGAGTGCAATCTTATGAACATTATGCTCCTCGGCAAACTTTACGAGATTCTTCCAGTAGGGGATAAGAACTTCATTCCACTGGTAATCGAGAACCGCAAGGAAATCCTCCGGCCACGGGCAAGTTACCCAGTTCGGATATTTTGCACCGGGATGGTCGCCGGGACAGCCTGAGAATGTAACAACGGTATCAACTCCCGCTTTTTCTGCGAGAAGAATAGCGTTTCTGAGGTCACGGTCGTACATTTCGGCAGTAGCCTTGTCGGGGTGTACGGGGTTTCCGTGAGCTGAAAGAGCCGCAATTTCGATGCCGTACTTTTTGAAGGTATTCATCCATTCTTCAAAAGCCTTATCATCGTTGAGCAGAACATCGGGGTCTGCATGATCCTTTCCGGGGTAGCCGCCGCAACCGATCTCGACAGCTTCAACACCGTGGCCCTTTAATATTGCAAGAGCTTCGTCAAGAGGCTTACTTGCATAAAGGTTAGCAAGAACGCAAAGTTTCATTTTATATTCCTTTCAAATCGGATTTTATTATGATAAAAAATTATATCACATTCATTCAGGAATTACAAGTGAAATTGCAAAAAAAGCACATACAAAAGCGGCACGGATATTTAATCGCCAAGCATATCGTTTATGGCTTTGTTCATAGCCTTGTTTGTTATATTTTCGTATCTCTTGTAAAGAGAAGCAAGGTTTACCTCGGTGGATTTAAGAGCCGATACAACTCCACCCCAGCCGAATACAACTCCGAGGTCATACATACGGTTTGTGAAGATAATATCGAGTGAAGCCGCACTTTCCTCGTCTCTTGCACCCTTACTCTTGAGCGAAACGTCATAATATTCGGGGAGTATCATTTCTCTGCCCTTTGCCGCAAGAACCTCGAGAATTTCACCTGTACGGGAAGCATCCTCTATGCCTTTGCTTACAACCATAAGGTCGGAGTTTTCCGCAACATATGTGTAGTATCTATCCTGTGACTCATCGTATTTGGGCATGGGAAGTATACCGAATTCACGGTCGTTTTCACGATATGATCTTATGAACGCAACGACTTCCGTAGCAAAGAGAGCCTTGCCTTCCTTGAGACCGGAGGAAATAAAGTCTATGCTGCTTCCGTAAACTGCGGGGTCACTCATTATCTGAGTAATCTTTTCCCATACGGAGTTGAACTTTTCGGAACCCCATGAAATCTGAGGATTATATTCTGAATCAAGCTTGATAAGCGATTCACCTGCACTCATCCACATACCTGCGTAGTTTTCGCTGTGTGTGATAAGTCCGTAACGGTCGTTTTCGTTATATGTTCCGTTACCGTCAAGGTCGAGAAGTCCCTGCTTGAGCATATCGTAGAACACATCGAAGGTCCACTTACCCTCATCAACAAGCTCATAAGGATTATCGAGACCGAGATCCTCGAAATACTGCTTATCGAAATACAGTACCCACATTACGTCCTTGTCGCCTATGGTAATATCGGACGCTACAAGATAGTTTGTGCCGAGAATTTTCAGCTGGTCTATCGAGTCCTGATTCCACCACGGCTTATCGAGATCTACATACGGCATGGTGTTTATGTCGAGACAATAGCCGCCAGTTGCGGTATTCGATGAATCGTAGAAAGTCATAAAAGCAACGTCATACGCACCGTCACCCGAGTTTACCGAGTTTTTAAAGGCAGTAGCGTTACCTACCGAAGCATTTACTACCGAGCTTACCGTTATGTTAAGAGCGTCTTCTACCCAAAGGTTACGATTGTAAAAAGCGTCATTTATAGCCTCACCTGTTATTTCCTCAACCGTAAACTCTCTCCAGTTATATGTGACATTGTCCCCTGTCAAAGCGGTAAAGGTATAGCCCTCGTAATCGGTAAACGGAACATCAAGCTTATCCGCAGAGTCTTCCTCCTCCGATTCGGCTTCGGATTCAACAATTCCATCCGCATCCGTAGCTTTATTTTCAACGCTTTCCGTCTTCTTATCTTCAACTGTATTATCTGAGCATGATACAAATGAGGACACCGTAATCAGTGCCGCCAAAATCACAAGCATAGTCCTTTTGGTTAAGTTTTTCATCATCCAGCCCTCGCTGTAGTGTATTTTTTATAAATAATACCATTTATTTACCGTTTTTTCAAGACGTATTTTATACCAAAATTCCAACAAGCTATTTTTGCAGTTTGCATAATTAAGTTAAATCGTTAACCACTTGAA
>CAYWFS010000092.1:0-2515 GCA_964457685.1 uncultured Ruminococcus sp.
TAAACATCTGGGTATCGGAGCATGAATGATATTTGTTAAAATAATATTCACGAAAGCCCTTGACAAATCCCTTTTGTGATGTTATAATTTTCTTAAATTTAACAAAGGAAGACTTATTATGCTTAGTTTCGCTTTCACATACTATTATTATTACTATTACCTCTCGTAAGCGGTAGTAGTGATTTGTGATGCGAATATTTAGGTGTTACATACCGCACGGAAAATCACTTCTGTGCGGTTTTTGTTTTCCGAGGGCAGGTGAATACCGATAGACTATCTTTATTGTAATTTAAATCTACACTATATTAACGCTGGATCAACTCAGCAGACAGGATGTATTTATGCTAATCAAAATTTTATTCTTAGTTGTCTTCTTCGCAATCATGCTAACAGTCGGTTTCATTTGCAAAAAGAAAAATGACAGTGTTAACGGCTTTGTTCTCGGCGGTCGTAATGTAGGACCGTGGCTCACCGCATTTGCTTACGGTACCTCCTACTTCTCCGCCGTAATCTTCATCGGTTACGCAGGTCAGTTCGGTTGGAAATACGGTATTGCTTCCACTTGGATAGGTATCGGAAACGCTCTTATCGGTTCTCTCCTTGCGTGGGCTATCCTCGGCAGACGTACAAGACTTATGACACAGCATTTGTCATCGTCAACCATGCCCGAATTTTTCTCATCTCGTTTTTCTTCACCGAAAATGAAGCTCGTTGCTTCGGCTATAGTTTTCGTTTTCCTTATTCCCTACACCGCATCGCTTTACAACGGTCTCTCCCGTCTCTTTGAATCCGCTTTCCACATCGACTATATGTGGTGCGTAATAATAATGAGTATTTTCACTGGAATCTACGTTATTGCAGGCGGTTACATGGCTACTGCAATCAACGATTTCATTCAGGGAATTATAATGCTCGTAGGTATCGTTGTTGTAATTGCGGCTGTACTCAATCAAAACGGCGGTTTTACGGCAGCTGTCAACACTCTTTCTCAAATTACAGCCGAAACAAATCCCGAGCTGAACGGTGCGTTTACGTCATTCTTAGGTCCAGAACCTCTCGCACTTTTCGGAGTAGTTATTCTCACATCTCTCGGCACATGGGGTCTCCCTCAGATGGTCGGAAAATTCTATGCAATCAAGAGTGAGTCCGCTGTTTCAAAGGGTACTCTTATTTCTACCATATTCGCTCTCATTGTTGCGGGCGGTTGCTACTTCATGGGTGGCTTCGGCAGACTCTACGCAGACAGCATTTCTTTCTCCGAATCAGGCAAGCCCGTTTACGACAGCATAATCCCGACAATGCTTGAATCCCTCCCCGATGTAATAGTGGCGATTGTAGTTATGCTCGTGCTGTCAGCATCCATGTCCACTCTTTCTTCACTCGTTCTTACGTCATCGTCAACCCTCACCCTCGACATGATAGTTCCGATAAGTGAAAGCAAGGGCAAAAAGCTCGAACAAAAAACACAAATGAAGCTCATCAGAATACTCATCGTGTTCTTCGTGGCAATATCGGCAATAATAGCGATAATTCAGACAAAATCCAACATTACGTTTATAGCACAGCTCATGGGAATTTCTTGGGGTGCTCTTGCGGGAGCTTTTCTTGCACCGTTCCTCTACAGTCTCTACTTCAAGTGGGTTACAAGAGCGTCCGTTTGGGTAAGCTTTATATGCGGAGTCGGAATCATGCTTGCAAACATGATATGCACATTCGCAGGTGTTACGTTTATCTCATCATTCTTCTCTTCCCCGATAAACGCCGGTGTTCTTGCTATGGTTTGCGGACTCATTGTTGTTCCCGTTGTAAGTCTATTCACAAAGAAGCAGGACAAAAAACAGCTTGACGATATTTTCTCCTGCTATGACAAAACAATCGTAGTTCATGCAAAGACATCACTTGATGAATAATCATATATAGGAGGCAAAATATGCTCGAAAACGGAAACGGAATGATGTTTTACCCCTCCGAGGAATGGAGAGTTGAAACGAAAAAGCGTACCCATATGCTCAATCAGAAGTACAATTCACTGACTGAGTATCAACCCGAGGCACGCCGTGAAATTCTTCGCCAGATCCTCGGTGAGCTTAACGAAAATGTAACGCTCCAGGGTCCTATCACATTCCACTACGGAATCCACACAAAGATAGGCAAAAACACATTCATCAATTTCAACTTCACTTGCCAGGATGACTGTGAAGTAACCATCGGCGAAAACTGTGACTTCGGACCGAACGTGACAATTACGACCCCGATTCATCCCATGCTTCCCGATGAACGAAAGGCTCTCATGTGTCCCGACGGTGTAAGCAGACGCTTATGCTACGGCAAGCCTGTTCATATTGGTAACCGCTGTTGGATATGTGCAAACGTTACGATACTTCCCGGGGTAACAATCGGTGACGGATGTGTTATCGGTGCAGGAAGTGTGGTTACTCGCTCAATCCCTGCAAACAGCTTTGCGGCCGGAAATCCCTGTCGTGTTATCCGAACACTCACCGAAGAGGATTCTATG
>CAYWFS010000093.1:0-2396 GCA_964457685.1 uncultured Ruminococcus sp.
CAACGTCTTTTTCGGGCGGTATCATTTTCAGGATTCTTTTTTCGCTTATATGTGCCGGGAGTGGGAGCTGGACGAGGATTCCGTGGATATTTTCGTCTGCGGAGAGCATAGCGATGATTTTTTCAAGCTCTTCTGTTGTGGATTCTTTCGGGAGAGCATAGATTTGGGAATTAATTCCGACTTCCTCGCACGCACGCTTCTTGTTTCTCACATACACCTGCGATGCCGAATTATCTCCGACTATTATTACCGCAAGTCCGGGTCTTTTGCCATATTCTTCAAAGAATTTTTCGGATTCCGCCTTGATTTCTTCTTTGACAGAAGCGGATATTATTTTTCCGTCAATTATTTTCGCCATTTTCTTCACCATTCTTATTTTCTTCGACTTCGGCATACACCGAAACATATTCACGGGCTTCTTCGTGCTTCTTTCTTGCTTTATCACCGAGAACAATATACATCATAACACCGATTACGACAAGCAGGAAGCTGAGACCCTGTGACACTCTGAGATTTCCGAGCATCAAGCTGTCTGTACGAAGTCCCTCGATAAGCATTCTTCCGATTCCGTATCCTATGAAGTAGGTAGCACTCATCTGACCGTCGAATTTCTTCTTTCTGTAAAGGATAAGAATGACGGTTATTACACACACATTCCAAAGCGATTCATAAAGGAACGTGGGATGTACGAATTTTTCGCTTATTACGGTATCGTTTATGATATATGTGATTCCCATTCTCCACGGAAGTGTGGTTTCAGCTCCGTATGCTTCGATATTTATGAAGTTGCCCCATCTTCCGATTATCTGACCGACAAGGACGCAGGGAGCCAAAATATCGGTGAGCTTCAAATAGTTGATTTTTTTGATTTTCGAGAAAACGAATGCGGATATAAGTCCTCCGAGAACTCCGCCGTATATTGCAAGTCCGCCCTCCCATACCGCAATACAGTTGTAGAGCGTACCGAATATATTATGAAGCAATCCGCCATCCGAGACGACGTAGTTGATGTCTCCCCATGAGAAAGCGACATAATAGGTTCTTGCACCGATAATTCCGAAAACTATAACGGTAAACGCAAGGTCTATTATATCATCCGAAGTAATTCCCTCTTTTTTGCATATATGGAGTGCAAGCAGTATGGCAAGTACCATTCCGAACGTGATAAGAATGCCGTACCACGCAATACCGTGACCGAATACGGTAAAGGCTATTTTATCAATATGAAACTGCTCTATACCGAGTCCGGGGAAAGAAAGATATTTCATTTTTTATCCTTTCATAAATGTTTATCGTAACACGTCAATTATATCACATGGGAATATCTTTTGCAACTTAAATTTTTCTACGTAATTACGTTTTTACGTATTGACATTCAATTAAAGTTGGTATATAATATGTTTGAACGTAATTACGTATTTCAAAAAAGGAGTAAAAGATTATGGAAAGAAATTACGGTACTGAAATTGACGAGCTTCGTAAGCAGTTAAGCGAAATCAAAATGCTTCTTTCGGATTTAAAATCAACAAACTCCGAGGTTGCACCATCCACACCAAACGACTGCAATCAAATTGAAAACGCGGAAAGCATCAACTCTGACAAAAATCTCATGAAGCTGATGGAAGACTGCGAAAAAAAGTGCCTTGAAGAAAATTTATCGGGATGCATGACATACCTCGGTGTATTTTCTTCGGGAGACAATCAAACAAACTGGGCAGAAAAAGACAAAAGCATAGACGAATTTCTGAATCTTGTAAATAATAGTGCCGCAACGGGAATTATGTTGACGCTCGGAAGCGGTGAAAGGTTCAAGATAGTAACCGCTCTTTTAAAAAAGCCCATGACTGTTGCGGAAATGACCAAAGAACTGAATTTCGAGACAACAGGAAAGACTTACCATCATTTGAAACCGCTTATTTACGACGGAATTGTTGTGGAAGTTCAAAAAAGTCTTTATTCCATAGTTCCATGTAAATACCGTGGAATATTGCTTGTTCTTGCCGGAATCAACGACCTTATCGGCGGATATGACTACAAATAAGCAGTAAAAAACCGCAGGTACGATGATATACACCTCCATAAGTGTCTAATTTTTGGGGTGCATATAAAAAAATCGTATCTGCGGTATATTTTTGCAATAAAAAATCTCCTGCACGGTTAATACAGGAGATATGCTCCATCGGAGAGTCGAACTCCGGACACCTTGATTAAAAGTCAAGTGCTCTACCTACTGAGCTAATGGGGCATCTGTCAAATATTATCTGACAGCTTTTATATTATAGCACAGGCATCTTATTTTGTCAAGGGGTTTTCCCTATTTTTTTAACAATACAAAAGCAATGTAACTCTGCGGTTGCCGGAGCTGCCTATCAAGCCGGAGAAAAGCTGTTTTCCGA
>CAYWFS010000094.1:0-2374 GCA_964457685.1 uncultured Ruminococcus sp.
AAAAAACAAGCCGTCATGCTGATTTTACTCATGCATAAACGGCTTGTTCTTATTTAATTTTGATTTTGACTATAACTTATCTGAAATATTCAGCGGCGGATTCAAAGAGCTTCATGTCATACTGACCGGGAACATTCACATAAAGTCCGGGATTGAATCTTTCGGTGTGTCCCATCTTACCGAATACACGTCCGTCGGGAGAGGTGATACCTTCGATAGCAAGGGAAGAACCGTTGGGGTTGAAGTTTATGTTCATTGTTGCATTTCCGTTGAGGTCTACATACTGTGTAGCTACCTGACCGTTTGCGATAAGAGATGCGAGAACATCGTCGTTTGCGATAAATCTACCCTCACCGTGAGATATAGCTACGTTGTATACATCGCCTACAGAGGTGTTAGCGAGCCAAGGAGACTTGTTTGAAGCTATTCTTGTACGAACTATACGGGACTGGTGACGACCTATCTTGTTGAAAGTAAGTGTGGGGCAGTTCTCATCGGTATCTATGATTTCACCGTAGGGAACGAGACCGAGCTTAACTATCGCCTGGAATCCGTTACAGATACCGCACATAAGACCTTCACGAACCTTCAGAAGCTTGTTTGTAGCCTCTTTAACCGCACCGTTGCGGAAGAATGCCGTGATGAACTTACCGCTTCCGTCAGGCTCGTCGCCACCCGAGAAGCCACCGGGGATGAATATGGTCTGAGCTTGTTCAACGGCATTTGCAAAGTACTCGACACTTTCGGATACAGCGGAGGATGTGATGTTACGGATAATAACCGTTTCAGCGTCAAATCCTGCTCTTGTGAGGACCTTTGCCGTGTCATATTCGCAGTTTGTGCCGGGGAATACGGGAATGAGTACCTTAGGACGTGCGAACTTTTCCGAGGAATAAGCTCTTGCATATGACTTTGCACTTATATTCTCGACTTTTTCCGCATTGTTCTGAGTCTTTGCATTTACGGGATATACACCCTCGAGTACGGAATCATATATTTTCTTGAGTTCTGCGATTTCGAGAGCCTCACCGCCACGAGTAATATAGCCGTCGTTGGTGGTGTTACCGAGAAGTGTGCCGATTTCTGTATCAGCATCACATTCGATGATGAATGAACCGTAGGTGTAGCCGAAAATATCCTCAAGTGAAACGGAGCTGTCATAGTGGAAACCGATACCGTTACCGAGAGTCATCTTCATAACTGCTTCTGCGATACCACCGTATGTGGGAGTGTATGCCGCATAAATCTTGCCGCTTTCAACAAGAGAGTGAACCTTGTCGAAGTTAGCGAGAAGGGAAGCGGTAACGGGAAGTCCGTTTTCGTCATATTCGGGGCGAACAAGAACTACCTTGTGACCGGCATTCTTAAATTCGGGAGAGATTATATTTTTGATATTGTCGGTGGTTACGGCAAAGGAAACAAGTGTCGGAGGAACATCGAGAGATTCAAAAGAACCGCTCATGGAGTCCTTACCGCCTATGGAGCCGATACCGAGTTCAAGCTGTGCATTTAAAGCACCGAGAAGTGCGGAGAGAGGCTTACCCCATCTTTCGGGAGAATTCTTCGGCTTTTCAAAATATTCCTGGAATGTAAGGTAAACATCCTCGAATTTTGCACCTGTTGCGATAAGCTTTGATACAGACTCAACTACAGCGAGATATGCCGAATGGTAGGGACTCTTTTCGGCGATGAACGGGTTGTAACCCCATGCCATGAGAGAAACTGTGGTTGTATCGTGATTTTCTATGGAAATCTTGTTGACCATTGCCTGGGAGGGAGTTTCCTGATTTACGCCACCGAACGGCATCATAACTGTTCCTGCACCGATAGTGGAGTCGAATCTTTCGGAAAGTCCTCTCTGTGAGCATACGTTAAGGTCGGCGGCAAGAGCCTTATAACCGTCCTTGAAGCTTTCGGGAATAGCCTTTTCGTAGCTTTCGGTATGGACGGGAGCAATATCTATATGCTTTTCCGCACCGTTTGAGTTAAGGAATTCTCTGGAAAGGTCAACGATAGTCTTTCCTCTCCATGACATTGTAAGACGAGCTTCCTCTGTTACCTCAGCAACGATTGTGGCCTCAAGGTTTTCACGGTTTGCAAGAGCGATGAACTTTTCCGCATCCTCTTTTGCAACCACAACTGCCATTCTTTCTTGGGATTCACTGATTGCAAGCTCTGTTCCGTCAAGACCGTCATACTTTTTGGGAACACGGTCGAGATTGATTTTAAGACCATCTGCAAGCTCACCGATAGCAACGGAGACACCGCCTGCACCGAAGTCGTTACAACGCTTTATAAGAGTTGAAGCATCGGGATTACGGAAAAGTCTCTGGAGCTTTCTTTCTTCGGGAGCATTACCCTTTTGTACTTCCGC
>CAYWFS010000095.1:0-2186 GCA_964457685.1 uncultured Ruminococcus sp.
ACGAGTATGTGGACCGTGCGAAGAGCGGCAGAACTGATAACCGTGATGAATTTCAACGGATGCTGAGAGATACCGCCAAAAAGCAGTTCAATGTAATCATTTTGTGGAAAGTTGACCGTTTTGGACGAAACCGTGAAGAGATTGCCATAAACAAAATGAAATGCCGTAAGAACGGTGTGCGTGTTGAATACATAGCAGAAACCATACCGAATACACCTGAAGGCGTTATTCTGGAAAGTGTGCTTGAGGGCTTTGCTGAATACTACAGCTTACAGCTTTCACAGAATGTCAAGAGAGGTTTAGCCGAAAGTGCCGACAAATGCCAATGCACCGGAGGTGTAGCACCTTTGGGGTATATGGTCGGTGAAAACAAAAAGTATGTCATTGATCCGAAAGCGGCATCTACCGTAAAAATGATTTTCGATATGTACGCTTCCGGTCAGACTGTAACCGAGATTATAAACCACTTGAATGATATGGGACTTACAAACCGCAAAGGCAAAAAGTTCACCAAAAACAGTTTGTATTCCATCCTCACCAATGAAAAGTACACCGGCATATTTATCTATAAAGACGTCCGCACCCCCGGAGGTATGCCACGCATTATTGACGATGACACGTTTTGGAAAGTACAGCATCTTATGAAAACAAACAGGCGTGCACCCTATCACAAGTGGAGCAAGGCAGACTATATTCTTACCGGAAAAATATTCTGCGGTAAATGCGGTACGGGTATGGTTGGAGAATCGGGAACAAGCAAAACCGGTGCTAAGCATAATTATTATATATGCGGAAAACGCAAAAAAGAAAAAGCCTGCGACAAAAAAGCTGTACGGCAGGCAGTTATCGAAGAATTGGTGGTTAAAACCGCTTTGCAACTCTTAACGGACGATGAGCTGTTAGATTTTCTCATAGAGAACACGTGGCAGTTTTATAACGCTCAGGACGAAACAAAGGATGAGCTTGAGGCTCTGCAAAGGCAATTGGAACAAACCGAGAGAGCTATTGAAAATCTTATAAGGGCTATCGAGGCAGGTATCATAAACGAGGCTACAAAGAAGCGAATGTCCGAGCTTGAGGCTCAACAAAAAGAACTTGCCGCTTCTATTGCTGACCGTGAGATCGCAAAGAGCCTCCACATCACGAAAGAATATGTCGGCTTCTTTTTCCGTCAGTTCCGAAATAAAAATTACAACGATCCGGAATGTCGCAAACAGCTTGTAGACACTTTTGTAAATTCCGTATTCGTCTATGATGATTATTTGATTATCAACTTTAACTTCAGTTCTGATAGTCAAACCGTCAAATTCTCCGATATGGAAGAACTGTTCGAGGCTGAAAACGCTTCTGATACAACTGCTAACACAATAGGCAAAGTGTTCGTACGTAGTGCGTTATGCTCCGCCACAGAACGACGACTTTCGCAAGAGAGTCGTCGTTTTTTTATACCTGTTCCTTGCATTTTATTGTAGAATATCCCCCGTTGAAAGTCGCTTTATTTTTTATGGCGAAAATTGCCGAAAAAAGCCGTCGAGTTTCGTCGAAATCCCAAATTGACCAACAGCCCATTTCGTGGTACTATCTTGGGGCACGACTTTTTGGGAGAGATGAGAGAATGAAAACCACTTACGAGGCCGCAATCGGGCCGCTGCGGGGAGATCCGGTATGGCGGATCCAGGATCGGGATCTGGCCATGACCGACGGGGGAAGATCGCTGATGACGGCGTTTCTGGACCAATACCCCCACGAGGACTATAAACTGTCCATTTACGACACCAACACCTATGAGAGCATCGAGATCGACTGCGATGTTTCGGATATTGCCTCCATCGTTTCGCAGGTCTACTGCGTGGAGGATGCAACGCCCTTGAGCTTCGTCTGCGTCAACAGCGTAACGAAAGCCTACGAGGTGGGCATGGCACTGTCGAAAAATCGTTTCCGTTTCGGACATTACGGCTGCCTTGGCGGTCAGCTGGAATGGCTGGGTTACGCACTATAACAGCAATTCCCGGATGAAAACCATCCGGGAATTTTTTATCCTCAGAACAGAAACATTTGCAATTTATCTGAATATCTGCTATGATGGAGAAAATCAAAAACGGAGGGAAACCACATGAACGCATTGGACATGATGAAGATCTTTGAGGACACCGCCTATGTGCGCACCAGCGGCACGGAGCAGGAGC
>CAYWFS010000096.1:0-2120 GCA_964457685.1 uncultured Ruminococcus sp.
TTATTCTTCGTTCAGCCTCTTTATAAACGGCTTCATCATCACGAATCGAAATTACGATTACCTTCATTGTTTCCTTTTCTTTAACTAAAGAATACACAACACGATATCCGAGGCCTCGAAGTTTAATTTTATAAAATCCGCTAAGTTTTGATGTCGCATGATTTCCCAAAGGTTTTCCGATTCCATCAGGTGGTGGCAAAGGGCGTTCGGATGTTTTCTCAATCGCTTTTAATATAAACTTACGATTATACGGATCTAAACGCTTTAAATCTCGCTGAGCCTCCTTGATGTACTCTATCTTCCATTTCATCGCCAAGACTCCTTATTCTATATCCACTTCAACATCATTCAAATCCGCATCTGTGATACCGAGTTCTTTCATCATTTCTTCATGAGTAATATTTTCGGAATCATTGTTATCAGCCAGACGCTTTTGAGCCTCGGCCATCAATGCGTAATCAGACAGAATTTCCATCAGCGATTCATACTGACTAGGTGAAACAAGTACGCAAGCTGGGCGGTTATTCTTGACAACAATTTTCGTGCCGGTTGTTTCCACTTCATCAAATATTTTTGCTGCTTCACCCTTATTAAATCGGGTAATAGGAACCATAGCGTTCATCATATCTACAACAGACATCTGATTCATTGAAAAAACTCCTTTCAAAAATATCATTTCCTATTTTCAATATTATTATACGCTGCGATTCAAAAAATGTCAACATATTTATCGTTTAATTTCACGACGAATTTCTAAAATCATAGTTACTTATCACCACTTTGCCACTATTTTTCCGTACACGAGCTTGCGCCCGTAATCGTATTTCGTAATTACCACAATAACTTGGTCTCCGATATTAAAATCCTCATCGTTTTGATACATCGAATAGATACATAGACAGTCAAGGTTTTCTTCTAATTTGCAGAACACGCCGCCTTTATATTTACCGGATATAACGGATGCACGACGACAATTAAGAGGGTGCCTCATTTCCACACCGTCAAACGGATGCGGTTCGACCTCTTTAACAGACACTTGCATTACTTGGTTTTCTCGGTCATAAGCCTTGAGAATTGCAGTAAGCGTTTCGCCGGGATGATATTTGTTACGAAGATCACCGAGCATACCGTAGGACAAATCTCTTTGTGAAAGTGTCATATCGTAACCGCCGCAGGTTGCAAGAAGGTGGGTCGCTCCGACAGCCATTATATTTACAGGCACTTTTTTACCGACCTTCGGTGCAAGCTTTGTAAAGGCTTTTCGTCTGACATGCATTGCGGTTCGTCGTGATGCGGTACAACAATCATTCTCTCGGTCAATACCGGTTATAACATAATCAATCATAGCACCGGTCATCGAACGGAGTACATGTTCGGGACGGGTTGTTTTTTCATCAAACCATACCTCTTGTTCGGGAATAAGCACTTTTACACGGTAACTTATGACAACAAGGCAATTGATTGCAACCCGTTCGGGTTCTCCTGTTTCTTTGTTTTTTAAGGTTATCGCAGTAGTATCCATACCTACAACTTTTCCTGAAAGGACGGAACCCGCACGGTATGATGCATATATAGCATTCCATTCCTTTTGTTGTTCTTCGGATAAATCCTTATCAAGTTCAGTTAGGTTAAGATCTTTAAAATCCATTTTTATTTTCCTTCTTTCGAATAAATATAAAATTCATATTCACCGTTATTTTTTAAAACATAACAGTGTTCGCAGTGGACTCTGATGCCTTGCATTTGTTCTTCTTTTTCGGGCATAAAAACAAACATACGGTATTTTGCGTTTTCTCCTTCAAGTTGACCGGATACAACCGCCTCGGTTCCGTAAGCCACAGGGCAAATATCATAACGCCAGAGTTTGTTCTCGCGATTTTTGTAAAAGGTCAAGGCGAAGAGGTTATTTGTTCTTTGAAAAGGTTGCGTAATGTCCGGACCGAGCAATAGCATTATGTCGATAGCCTCAATAATTTTTTCGTCTAAATTTCCGCTGCGAGAAAACAAATATCCGTTGCTTCTCTTAATTTTCCTGCCGATTATAAGCGGATTTATTGTCCGTTCTAAAGCGGCATTCGGATATTTCATTTTCAGAATTGCTTCGGCCTGATCTTCACGGA
>CAYWFS010000097.1:0-2084 GCA_964457685.1 uncultured Ruminococcus sp.
AGCTTTAGGCTTAGTCTTTTTTTATTTTTTCCGCATATATTTTCTCAAAAGACATTCTCACGGAGGTGCTTTTCTTGCGATTTTTCAAGGCTCACTCTTGCGGCAACGACTACGTTATTTTATTCAAGGACAGCGAAAAGCTCGATTTATCCTCTCTTGCGAAAAGGCTTTGCAGACGGCATTACTCGATTGGCGGTGACGGCTTTATCGTTTTATCTCCCTCTGAGTCAGCGGACGCTTCATTTCGGATATTCAATGCCGACGGGAGCGAGAGTGAGATGTGCGGTAACGGGATTCGTTGTGCCGCTCTTTGCTTATCGTATTTTGGCTCTTATTTCGGGGTTGAACCTTGCGAAAAGTCGGATTTTAGCGTATTTTCGTTTGAGACGGCGGTGGGGAGGAGGCAAGTCGAACGGGTGGGGGACGGGATATTTTCGGCTTATATGGGGGAAGCGGAGGTCGGGGAGAGCTACGAAACCGTTCTGAGCAGCGGAAAAAGGCTTTGTGTAATTCCCGTGGACATAGGCAATCCTCATGCGGTCATATTCACGGAAGACCTCACGAATACAACGGAGATTTTCGCAAGCACCTCCGAAATATGTGACTGTGGCGGCTTCAAAGACGGTGCGAACCTTCATGTGGCTGCTTTGCACGAGGGGTACATTACATCGAGGACGCAAGAGAGGGGAGTGGGGGAGACTTTATCCTGCGGAACGGGAGGGTGTGCGATATTTGCGGCGGCGGAGAGTCTCGGCATGGTAAAGGACAGCTGTGTGATACGTCAGCGTGGGGGCGAGCTTACGGTAAGGCGAGAGGCTGACGGACTCATTCTTACGGGGGAGGCTTCTCTTGTTTGCGAGATGATTTTACCGTGAGCTGCTTTACGACAAAAATCGGGAGTCGGGCGTGGCGGGAAAGGTATAACTATTCTGTTTTATGTATATTATTGCAATGAGGTAAGCTATGCTTCTTATTGAGAAAAACCGTAATTTATCCTCTCTTTCGGAGACCTATCTGTTTAAACGCACAGGGGAGTTGACAAGGAAATACGAACGGACGCACCCCGGAAAAAATATTCTTCGGCTTGGGATAGGAGACACGTCACTGCCGATTCTCGGGGAGATATGTGACGCAATGACGGCGGCAATCGAGGAAATATCGCAAAAAAACTGCGGTTATCAGCCTGATGTGGGGCAGGATTTTCTGCGGAAGAGCATACGAGACTACTACGGACGGCACGGAGTTCTTCTTTCCGACGAGGAAATTTTTGTCAGCGACGGTGCAAAAAGCGACATCGGAAATATTTTCGACATATTCGGCTCTGTTCGGGTTGCGATACAGACTCCGTACTATCCGGCATATCTCGATGACATACTGATGCGTGGACTTGACTGTATTTTTATGCAAGCAGGAGAGTACAACGACTACGTCCCGTCACCGAGTCAAGCCGAAAAATATGCACCGTGCGTTGTGATTTTATGCTCCCCGAACAATCCGACCGGGGTAGCGTATTCGAGGGAAGTGCTTGAGGCGTGGGTGGATTTTGCACTGTCAAGCGGCTCTCTTATAATATTCGACTCGGCTTATTCGTGCTTTATCACGTCGGGGAGTCCGAGGAGTATTTTCGAGATAGATGGGGCAAGGAAGTGTGCGATAGAGATAGGCACGCTGTCGAAATACGCAGGCTTTACGGGACTTCGGTGTGGTTGGAGCGTGATTCCGTGTGAGCTTGACGGAGGTGAGATTTCACGGATGTGGTCACGGCGGCAAAGCACGAGGTTCAACGGACTGTCCTACGTCACGGCAAGAGGAGCGGAGGCGGCTTTATCCGAAAAATGCGAGAACAAGCTGCATGAGAGGACGTTTCTCTACATCTCCGCGGCGAAGAAGATAAGGGAAAACCTCACCTCACTCGGCAGGGAGTACGTCGGAGGTACAGACTCTCCGTACATATGGATGAAAATTCCTTCGTGTGCCACGGATTCGTGGGAATATTTTCGGTATCTTCTGGAGGAGAAGCAGGTCGCACTTACACCGGGGGCAGGCTTCGGCGGAGAGGGATACATGAGGATAAGTGCGTTCGG
>CAYWFS010000098.1:0-1841 GCA_964457685.1 uncultured Ruminococcus sp.
CTTCGCTTCTGGTGAAATCCATTCCAAACAACGCATTGAAATAAACCTTTGCGGCATGACCCTCTCGGTTTGTAGCATCGTGCGGTTCGATTTGAGAAAGATACGAACGCAATAGAGCCGCCTCGCTGTCTTTCTGCAATTCACTCAGAAAATCTGCTTGTTTACGTATCTTTTCCGCAACGATATCCGACCAGACCGCTCCTCTGACATCATCTGTCCATGCAATTTGTGCTTTGATTTTACGGGAGCAATCGTAGGAATTGTAATACGGAACAAGCTCGGCATTCGGAGTTCGTTTGGCATCACAGAAAATCACCCGTATTTTCTTTTCCGCCAAAGTTTCCAGCAAGCACCCCGTCATGGCAACTGCGGGATTTTCGATGAGCAATACGGCAATTTCGTCAAGAAAGATCTTTTTCGTTTCCTCGGCACGAATCACCATAAAGCCCATCTTATAATCCAATTTACAACGGGATGTAATTACAACCGTGCGCCAACTCATAAAAGATCAAGAAGGTTTTCGGAAACTTTTTCAAAAAGTCCCGATGCGGATTGGTCGATAATACGAACATCGGTGTAATTCTTTTTCCAGTTGGAAATGGAGGAAGATAGTGCAGCTACTCCTGCCGAAGGCGCACCTCCGATTGCCGAAAGGTCTGCTTTACCAGCCCTTCCGAACAAGCCCTGAATCGACAACAGTACGTTAACCTGCTGTTCGACGGGAAGTGCTATAAATTTTTCTCTGCCTTTTACCAGCGTATCATACGGACCGGCGGGGCGGAATTTATACGGTGCATTTTGCAGTTTATCAATATAACAGTCGTACAAAGCCGAATTTCCCTCCGCCGAAATACCGTCATATTTTTCATTAAATACAATATTGCCGTTTTTCTTGCGCTTCTTTTCAAAAGATTCAAGGTGTTTGACATACATTTCGTTTTCGGGAGAAGTTTTGAACGCAGTCAGACATGAAACCCCTATTACTTTACCACCATTGGATTTTCCGGTAATGCACACTCTGAAACCATTCAATGAGAGCACGGTATTGACCTTGATGATTCGCTTGCTCAGCAAGAATTCCACGGCTTCGACAGGCTTGCCCGTTATATTTTCAACCGTCTGCTTCGCATATTCCAAAGCGAAACATTCATCTTTCATAAATTTATCGGCATACAGCAATTCAACCGGCATGACCATAATATCCTGTTTTTTGGCAACTTTATATTTTACCAAAACAAAGAATGTTGCCGTAGATTTGTTATAACCGCCGTATATTTCCGTTGGACGATCTTTTTTGAGAGGCACCAATCCTTTTGCGGCAGAAACAGGCATTTGATCAAAATATCCGCCTTTTCTGCAAAAAGCATACTTTGTTATATGCGCCGTGTTCTTTCTTGCGATTTTGACAACACGATCTTTATCCGCCGCACCGTTCCACACCGTTTTGTTGTTGCATATTACGGGACGAGTGAAAACAATTTCGGTTTTTGCATTATTCTGCTCCTCAGCACGCCAGAATGATCTGCTGAACCTACAGTGCCATACATTTCCCGCAACAATGTTCAAATATGCATCCTTTGCGTGGTGCAAATCGTTAACTGAACGAGATTTCAGTAAACCGAACTGCTGTCTGAATTCGGAAACCAGCCCTGCTTTCACATAAACAACCTCAGTTTCGGGATACAGCTCTTTCAGTAAGGCTGCGACAGCCTTGGTAGACTGTCTGGTTTCTACAAGCTGACGGTTAATGAATTCAAACCTTTCATCCTCGGTAAAGTGCGTTTTCCTGGTCAGTCGCTTGTATTTTTCATCACTGATCAGTCCCAATTTGTTCAGTCGTG